>JBAZQO010000053.1:0-6817 GCA_041645145.1 Candidatus Omnitrophota bacterium | reverse complement strand
TATTTGCTCTAAGGCCGTAAAGGCAGGGCTGAAGGTTTTTAATCTTATGAGCGCCGAAGACGTGATGGTGCGTAATAAGAGGGTGGTGGGGCTGGTATTGAACTGGACCGCGGTTGAAATGGCCAGGTTGCACGTTGATCCCATTACTATGCGCGCTAAGTTTATTGTGGATGCCACCGGCCACCCCGCGGAGGTAGCCCGCATCATTGAGAAGAAATCCGGCATCCGGCTTAAGACAAAGACCGGAAAGACCATGGGTGAACAGTCCATGTGGGCGGATGTGGGAGAGGATACCATCGTGAAGAACTCAAAAGAAGTCTGCGCCGGTTTATATGCCTGTGGTATGTGCGCCAACGCCGTATTCGGCGGTCCGCGCATGGGCCCGGTATTCGGGGGGATGCTGCTGGCGGGAGAAAAAGTCGCCAAAGACCTGATCAAAAAGCTGTAAAGTGATATTCTTATTGATTTAATTCCTTGGGAGGGATATAATTATAAACATGCCAGGCAGGCGGATAAAGATAACTGTTTCCTAGATTTTTCAAATGCGCAAACCAAGTTTTCTGCGATCTAGCTTGCGGAGAATTTGGTTTTTTTATTCTTAAGGGAAGATGGATAATAGGCCAGAGGCCGGAGAAAATCAATTAGGCAAGGTTCTTGCGAGTATCCGCGAAGGGGTTGCTTTTAGCGACCAGGCAGGCCATTTCTATGTTTATAATTCGGCGATGGAAGAGATTACAGGATACTCTATGGAGGAGGCCAACGCCTGCCCGGATTTTATCAGCCTCCTGTATCCCGATCCCAAAGACCGGATGATGGCATTAAAAGGTATCGAGGAGCTTTTAAAAAAAAGGACAAGCCGGGAGACAGAAACAATAATTGCCACAAAAAGCGGTAAATTGAAGAATGTGCTCGTATCTTCTTCCTTGATCCACCATAACGGCCGCGACTTATTCCTGAGCGTTTATCATGACATCACCAAGCGCAGGCTGATAGAGAATCAGCTGATGGATAACGAATGGAAGGTGCGCGCTATATTCGACGAGACTTACCAGTTTATCGGCTTAATGACAATTGAAGGAACTTTGATCGAGGCAAACAGGGCATCTTTGGAATTCAGCGGTATTCAGGCATCTAGTGTTTTGGGCAAACCCTTCTGGGAAACCCCCTGGTGGAGGCATTCTCCTCAGCTGCAGGAGAGGGTTCGCCAGGCAGTAAAGAGCGCCGCAAAAGGGGAGTTTGTCCGTTTTGAGGCAACTCATCTTGACAAAGACGGAAACTTGCATTATGTGGATTTTTCGCTTAAGCCGGTTAAGAACGCCTCCGGCAAGGTTGTTTATATGATTCCCGAAGGCCGCGATATCACCGAGCGCAAGCAGATAGAGAAAAACCTGCAAGAGGCATATACCAAGCTTCAGGAAACGCAGTCTCAGCTCATTCAGGCTGAAAAAATGGACGCCATCGGCAGGCTGGCAAGCGGTGTGGCACATGAAGTGAAGAATCCCCTGGAGATACTCTTGCAGGGGGTTAACTATTTAGAGGAGAAGGTCCCCCGGGAAGATAAGGAAATGTTCGAGATCGTCCGGATGATGAAGAATAACATCAAAAGGGCTGATAATATTGTGCGCACATTACTGGAATTTTCCAGGGCCGGAGAATTAAGTTTAAAAGCCGAGGATATAAACAGCGTATTAGAGAGCTCCGTGGATTTGGTGCGTTATAAGGTCAACATCTCAGATATCGAAATAAACAGGGAATTGGCTTCGGGTTTGCCCGGGATTTTAATCGATAAGAATAAGATAGAGCAGGTATTCGTAAATTTACTTTTGAATGCCATTGAGAGCATGCCTGGCGGCGGGAAGCTTTTCTTGCGTTCATATCAGATTAAATTAAACGCATCAAGGTATGCTGCCGGAAGAAAATCTGCGGATTATCTTGGTTTTAAGAATAAAGCGGTTGTAATAGAGATAGAAGATACGGGTTGCGGTATTTCAGAGGAGAACAAGAAAAAACTATTCGGGCCTTTTTTCACGACTAAAGAACCGAAGGACGGAACAGGGTTGGGCCTTTCGGTTAGCAAGAATATAATTGAGCTGCATAAGGGGATTATAGACATTGAAAGCAAAGTTGGCAAAGGCAGCAAGGTAAAAATTTTCCTGAGAATAGCATAGGAGGTTATTATGTCGAAGAGTAAGGTGTTGGTTGTTGATGATGAGCCGGATTTCCTCACGATAGTAAAAACAAACCTGGAGGGGACAAACGATTACGAGGTGAAGACCCTGCTAACCGCAAAAAATATTATATCCGAGGTATATTCTTTTCAGCCCGATGTAATACTGCTTGATATGCTCATGCCTGCAGTAGGAGGGGCAGAGGCATGCGCGATGTTAAATGACGACCCTATAGGCAAGAATACGCCCATTATAATTGTTTCCGCCCTGTTCAAGGACCAGGATAAATACAGCGCTTACAAGGAAGGGATCAATGATTATCTGGTCAAGCCCGTAAGCAAAGATGAGCTCATTGCCGCGATAGAAAAAGCCTTAGGGCATGAACGATAATACGAAAGGGGGCCATTATGGGTTTATTATCGCTTTTGTTCAGTAATCCGGCATTATTCTTTATATTGGCGGTGACACTTCTGTATTCGGTGATCTTTCATGAGGTCGCGCATGGCTGGGTGGCGCGCCTTTTCGGCGACGATACTGCCTGGCGGTATGGAAGATTAACGCTTAATCCTGTCTCACATCTGGATCCTATGGGAACGCTTATGCTTTTTCTTGTGGGTTTTGGCTGGGCAAAGCCGGTGCCGGTTGATTATTATAATTTAAAGAGAACGCGTTTTGGATTTTTTAGCGTTGCCCTGGCAGGATGCGCGACAAATATACTCATCGCCGTAATTGCGCTAATTCTGCTGCAGTTCGTCCCGGTTAACGATAATTCCGCGCTTTCTGTGATCCTGCCGGTGGTAATAAGGATTAATATTATCCTGGGGTCTTTTAATCTGATCCCCATACCGCCGTTGGATGGCTCTAAGATCCTGATGAGTTTTCTTCCTTTAAGAGCGCAGGAGAGCCTTGCCAGGCTTGAGCCTTACGGGTTTTTCATATTGGTATTCTTGCTTTTTACCGGTCTTTTGAATCCGGTGATCGCTTTTATGCAGAGCGCGATCTACGGCCTCATTGGTTTGCTATTCCACTAAAATGCCAAGGACTAAAATAATTTGCACTTTGGGCCCTGCTTCAGACCGATCCGGAGTTTTGCTGAAGATGATGCGCTCCGGGATGGATGTGGTAAGGTTGAATTTTTCCCATGGAAGCCTTAAGCGTCATTTGGCCCGGATACGCCTGGTAAGGGAGCTGAATAAAAAGTATCGCCGCAAGATAAAGATATTGGGGGATTTAGAGGGGTATCGCATAAGGATAGGCAGGCTTAAAGGATGCAGGCCTGTAGCGGTCAGGAAAGGCCAGCTCATTTGGCTGACTCAAGAGGATATCCGGGGCGAAAGAAATCTCATACCATTTGATTATAAAGGCTCTTTGAGTAGGATCAAGAGAGGCCAGCAGATCTTTATTGATGACGGAAATATTGCCCTTATTGCGCAGGGTTACGGGAAAAACAGGCTGAAGGCCAGGGTGGTTATTCCCGGGTTGATCAAAGAGCGCAAAGGGATCAATATGCCCGGGCTTAAGCTAAGCTTTAAGGGATTGACGCTAAAAGACAAGGCGCACATCCGTTTTTGCGTGGGGAATAAGATCGATTATATCGCCCAGTCCTTCGTAAGAGATAAGGATGATATCCTTGCGCTGAGGGAATATCTTAATGATTTCCGGCAAAAAGCGCAGGTTATCGCGAAGATAGAGAACAGGGAAGGTATTAAGAATATTGACGATATAATCAGGGTCTGCGACGGGATCATGGTCGCCAGGGGTGATATGGGCATATCCATCCCCATATATGAGGTGCCTATGGTCCAGAAGGAGATAATCAGGAAATGTAACCGCGTAAAGAAATTCGTGATTACCGCTACCCAGATGCTGGAGAGTATGACTGGAAACCATATACCCACAAGGGCGGAGGTTTCAGACGTAGCCAATGCCATACTGGACGGTTCGGATTACCTTATGCTTTCCGCGGAGAGCGCGGTCGGGTTGTATCCTGCGGGTTGCGTGGATATAATGAATAAGATAATCAATTTTACGGAGAAGAGTATCTAAACTCTGTTTTTGGGTATAGAATTTCTTGCTATTCCGGCAAAAAGGTAGTAAGATTACAGCAAAAGGAGGTGTTTATGAGTTGCGGATCATGCGGGCCGAAAAAACCGAAGAAGAAAGTAAAGAAGAAAAAGAAATAAGTTTTTAAGGGGCAGATGAGAGATTGTTCATCTGCCCCTTTTATTTGTAAAATAAAATGAATGATTTTTCCGTCCTTATCGGCGGCAAAGCCGGTTTCGGCATAGACAAATCCGGAACAGTTATAGCCGGACTTTTGAATCAGCAGGGTTTGCGTGTCTATATTTACCGCGACTATCCTTCCATTATCAGGGGGGGGCATACCTTTTCCATTATCCGCGCCTCAAAAGAAAGGATCGCCACGCATAAAAACAAGGCAGATTTTATTCTCGCCTTAAATCAAGATACCTTTAATTTTCACAAGGATAGATTAAAGGATAATTCTGTAATCATCTATGATTCTGATTCCGTTAAATTAGAAGGCTTAAGCGGCAAAATTCAAGCCGTAGGGATCCCTATAGCAAAGATTGTTAAGGATGAGAGTGCCTCCGAAATAATGCGCAATACCTGTATGATCGGGGCATTCGCAAGGGTCAGCGGGATAAAATGGGAGATTTTAGAAAATGTATTCAGGCGGGAATTCACCAAAGAAACAGATCTAAATTTAAAAGTTGCGCGCCGGGGTTATGACGGGGCAAAGGAGTTGATAAAAATAGAACCTGCGCCGCAAGCAAGCCTTCCTTTGCTTTCCGGTAATCAGGCTGTGGGCCTTGGCCTTATTAAAGGCGGGCTTAAGGCATTTATCGCCTATCCTATGACCCCTACCTCTCCTGTCTTGCATTTTCTCGCGGAGGTCGCGGATGATTTCGGCTTAAAGGTCATCCATCCGGAAAGCGAGATCGGAGTCATCCTCATGGCTTTGGGTTTTTCCTATATGGGCCAGAAAGTAGCTGTGGGAACTTCCGGAGGCGGGTTCTGCCTGATGACCGAAGGCTTAAGCTTCGCGGGGATGAGCGAATTGCCGATCGTGATTATCGTCGGACAAAGACCCGGGCCCTCCACAGGGCTGCCCACATATTCCGCTCAAACAGAGCTGCATTTTGTTTTAAACGCGGGACAGGGAGAATTCGCGCGTTTTATCGTTGCCCCGGGCGATACGGAAGAGTCGTATTTCTGGTCAGCGCAGGCTTTGAACTTGAGTTGGAAATACCAGATACCCTCGATTATCCTCACGGATAAGGATTTGGGAGAAGGTGTTTTTAACTTTGATATAAATTCCCTTCCGGAGATAAAAGAAGAAATGCCTTTATTATGGGATAGGAAATCACGCTATAAAAGATACCTGAATACGGAAAGCGGCGTATCTCCTCTGGCTTTTGTGCCGGATAAGGACGCGGTTATCAAGATAAATAGTTATGAGCATGATGAATCCGGCATAACTACCGAAGATCCCGGGATCTCTGTTTTAATGCAGAATAAGCGTTTGCGCAAAGAAAAATATTTACAGGAAGCATTAGAGAAATTCCAGACTGTAAAAGTTTATGGGAATAAGGATTCTTCGCTTGGCCTGCTTTGTTGGGGTTCTAATAAAGGGGTGTGTGTAGAGGTAGCGGAGAGCTTAGGCCTTAAGGTTATTGTGCCGCTGGTGCTCTGGCCGTTCCCGGTAAAACAATTTCAGGCGGCGGTCAAGGGGGTTAAGAAACTTGTCTGTGTAGAGAACAATACTACAGGGCAGTTGAGCCGTCTGCTCAAGATTTCCGGTTTTAATGTAGATGAGCAGATCCTTAAATATGACGGCCGGCCTTTTTCTTTGGATGACCTGGAACAAAGAGTAAGGGGGATTATGAAATGAGCCAGATAAATCTCGCTACTTACAGCCAGAATACCTGGTGCCCGGGCTGCGGAAATTTTGCCATTCTCAATGCCATAAAGGGGGCGCTGGTTGAATTAAATGCCGAGGGGGTCCCTCTGGAAAATATCGTTTTAGTCTCGGGCATTGGTTGTCACGCCAAAATCGTTGATTATTTAAACTTGAATAGTTTTTATTCTATCCATGGAAGGGCAACTCCGGCGGCAGAAGGGATAAAGCTTGCGAATCCGGATGTTAAAGTGATCGGTTTTGCCGGCGACGGTGATGCCTACGGAGAAGGCATAGAGCATCTTATCTTTGCCGCCAAAAGGAATATTGATATTACAATGATTATCCATAATAACCGGGTATACGGCCTTACCACCGGACAATATACGCCTACTTCTCCGTTAGGTTTTAAAGGCCGTTCTACTCCCGCAGGAACGGTCGAGCCGCCGTTAAACCCCCTTGAAGTCATGCTTGCAAGCGGCGCCACTTTTCTTGCCCGCGGGACCTCCCACGGCATAGAACTTCTTAAGAAACTTTTTAAAGAAGCGGTCATGCATAAGGGTTTTTCCCTGGTTGATGTCCTGCAGGTATGCGTTACCTATTATAATATGTACGAATATTACGATAAACGAATTTATGAATTAAAAGACCATAATCCGCAGGATTATAATCAAGCCTTAAATAAGATACGGGAATGGGATTATAATCGCGACAGCCCGATTGCCTTAGG
>JBAZQO010000052.1:0-7113 GCA_041645145.1 Candidatus Omnitrophota bacterium | reverse complement strand
CAGGCCGCAGGCCACGATATTAGCCGAAGCGCCGATAGGAGTAATATTGCCGCCGAGGCTGGCGCCGATAAGCAGCCCGAAAAGGAATAAAGAGGGGCTGACCTGCAGCTTATCAGACATTATCATGGCCACAGGAAGCATAGCTGCCAGAAAAGGGACATTATCAATGAATGCCGAAAGGATTACTGAAACAAACACTATCGCGGTATAGCCCAGGAATATATTCCCGCCGACAAGATTAGCCAGATAAACGGCGATAACCTCGATCCAGCCGGTAAGGGAGAGGCCTCCGACAATAATAAAAATACCCATAAGAAAAAATGTGGTATCCCAGTCAAGCCCCTTCATCCCGGAGAGGATCGGCCTTTTATTGACAAGTTTATCCCAAAGCAGGGCAATAATCCCGAAGGCCATGCAGAGCTGGCCGGCTAAATAGCTGAAGCCGGTGTCAAGAAATGAAGATAAGGCCAGCAACACAATCAAACTTACCAATAAGACGGTAGGCACCCATGACTTCACTTTCTCAAGAGCGACCAGCTGCACCTTTTCCCTGTGTTTCCTGAATATAAAATAAAGCACAAAGAAGGAAACTAAAGCCCCCAGCTCTACGGCAAAAAATATGCCGGGTTTGCCGCGATAAAAGAAGAAATCCCCGAAATTCATTTTGGCAAAACCGCCTAAGAGCATGCTCGGAGGGTCGCCGATCAAGGTTGCCGTGCCCTGCAGATTGCTTGAGACGGCGATAGCGATCATCATTTTAGTGGGGTTGATTTTCAGTTTTTTGGCTAAAGCCAAAGCAATAGGCGCGACAATCAACACCGTAGCCACATTCTCCACGAACGCAGAGATAATACCGGTCAATAAACAAATGGACAGGATCGACCAGGTGGTGCTCCTGGCTTTATCAACGATTATCTCGGCAATATAGGCAGGAACCCTGCTCTGCATAAAAACATCGGCGATAATCAGGGTGCCTACAAATATGCCCATCACGTTCCAGTTGACCGCCAGGAACGCTTCTTTTAAAGATACGCACTGGGTTAAAATAAGCAGCAGGCTGCCGGCCAAAGCAATTATTGTACGCTTAAACGGAAGAAGTATGAAAAGTACATATGAAAACAGGAAGACAATTAATGATATGGTTTTGGGGTTCATGGCTTAAATGTTACCATAAACAAGAAAAACACACAACCCAATTCAGCCTGGCCGGATTTTAGCTCAAGCTGATCAAAACTATTCCCGCGACGATCAACCCGGTGCCCAGCCAGCGCAGGGAGATAATTTTCTCTTTCAAAATAAACCTGGAGGCCAGGGCGATAAAGATATTTTGTGCGCCATAGAGTTAGCTTGAATTTTTGATTATTTTAGCATAAAATAGATAAATATAGAAAGGGAAATAAAATTTGAGCCTCGTCAGAGAAATCCCGCCAACCGCAGGTTGGCCGCTTACAATCAGAAGTTTAATCCCATACTTCTTTAAAAAATACCCCAAAGGATTGCTGGAGGAGGATTTTAAAAGATACTTAAACGCTCCCTACGCCCTGCTTACCTGCTCCGGGACTGCGGCGTTTTACCTGATCCTGGAGAGCATAAAGAAACTTTCCGGTAGAAAAACCATAATCATCCCGGCCTTTATCTGCCCCCTAATCCCCCTGGCGATAAAAAGGGCGGGGTTAACAATAAAACTCTGCGACATAAACCGGGACAATTTTGATTACGATATAAACCAACTTCAAAAGATCTGCGCTGAAGGTAAAGATATCCTGGCTATACTGGCCGTGCACCTGGCGGGGATCCCCCTGGACCTGCAATCTATTAAAGAAACCGCCGCGGGGAATAACATATTCATTATTGAAGATTGCGCGCAGAGCCTGGGGGCAGAGTATCAAAACAGAAAAACAGGCTCCTTGGGAGAATTTGCTTTTTTCAGCCTCTGCCCGGGTAAAGGATTGACCATTTATGAAGGCGGATTAGCAGTAACCAGCCTGCCGGAGTATGCCGGGCTTTTAAATGAGACTGCCGAAAAAATCATACATCAGGATATTTTGCCTGAATGCTTAAAAATAACGGGGTTGTTCGCTTATAGCATATTCTACCGGCCCCAATTTTTCTGGTTTGCCTTTAGGGCGCCGCAGATATTCTGGCAGATGCGCGATAACCCGGTAAGGGCAATGGGGGAATATTTTACTCCTGATTTCCCCGTGCATGAGGTTTCTGCTTTCCGGGAATATATGGGCCACCTTAATTTCCCCCGCTTAAATGAAGAAATCAATAAGCAGAGGGAAAAAGCGGCTATTTATTTAAAACGGCTAAAAGATCTTCCCGGAATCAAACCTATTGCCGAGCCGGCGCAGGCAAAAGCAAGCTACCCTTACCTTACCCTTATTTTTGAAGATGCACAAAAACGAAACTCTGCCCTGGATGTTTTTAAGGATTCCGGACTGGGAATATCTCAGGTTTACCTGCGGGCAATCACAGATTACGCGTATCTCAAAGATATTATTCCGCGTGCAGAATGCGGCCATGCCCGCGAGCTGGCAGGAAAAACAATAACTCTAAGCACAAATAGTTTCTTAAAAGAATCTGATTTGGAAAATATAACCGAGAAGCTCAAGCAACTCTAAAGGAGAATATGATAATTTTTTCATTTAAAGAGGACAGGCGCTTAATCACCGATATACCCGATACCAGCTTTTTTATGCCCGGAGACAGAAATCTCTGCTTTCTAATCCACGGGCTTACCGGCACAGCCAAAGAGATGGGCTCTATTGCCCAACGCTTAAATAAGCAGGGATTCTCCGTGGCGGCACCCTTAATGCTTAACCATGACAAATCCATCTCCTGCCTTAAAAGAACCGCCTGGCAGGAACTCTATAACTCTATCCGCGATGAATTCGTTAAATACTCCAATGACTATGAAAATATTTTTGTGGCCGGCCTTTCTTCTGGCGCCTTAATCGGCATATTGCTGGCCTATGAATTCCCTGAAAAAGTAAAGGCGTTAAACTGCTTCTCTCCCACCCTCTTCTATGATGGCTGGGGCAATCCCAAATCCAGGGTGCTCCTGCCTTTAGTTTACAGGACTCCCTTTAAATATTGGTTCTATTTTAAGGAGGAGTACCCCTACGGCCTGAAGAATAAACGCCTGCGCTCTAAAGTGGAACGTTTCTACAGAGACGCCAAGCTTTTTGACTATAGTAAGGTGCACCTTTACGGCTACCCGGTAATCCCGGTCTCCTGTATGCACCAAAATTCCCTTTTGGCAAAAAAAGTAATCTCTGTGCTTAAAGATGTCCGGACGCCCATACAACTGCTGCAGGCAAGAGATGACGATGTAACCAGCCCGAAAAACTCTTACTATATTTACGAGAATATCGGCTCAAAGGACAAGAAGATTATATTCCTGGAGGACTCTTACCACATTATCACCGCAGATCAGGAGAGAGACAAGGTTGCCGAGGAAACCGTGGCCTTCTTCGAGGAACACAGCATTAAGGCTTCTTGAGCGCCCTGCTTAACGCCTCTTCCAGAAGATCCACTCCCAGATCAATCTCTGCCTCGGTGATATAAAATGACGGGGCAATGGTAAAGACATTTTTATAATAACCTCCAACGTCCAGGATCAGTCCGCGCCTCTTCCCTTGCGCACTTAAAGAGCCGCTTAACCCTAAATTGACGATCTTATCAGTCAGCTCTTTATCCGGGGTATAACCGTCTTTCTGGCATATCTCCACCCTTAAAGCCAGACCGATGCCATCCACGTCGCCGATCTGCGGATATTTCTTCTGCAGCTTTTTAAGCTGCGAAACAAAATACTGGCCCTTCTTGGATACCGAAGTTGAAAAATCAGACTCCTCGATCAACTTCATTACCTCAAGGCCTACGGCTGTTCCTAAGGGATTGGATGAGAATGTCGCGTGGGTTGACCCGGGAGGAAAAACATCCGGCGAGATAAACTTCTCTTTAGCCCAAACCCCTGAAATAGGATTTAATCCGTTAGTCAGGGCTTTACCGAAAACAATAATATCAGGGGCAATATTAAAATGCTCGATCGCCCAGAATTTCCCCGTACGGAAGAACCCCATCTGTATTTCATCATCGATAAACAGGATGCCGTAGCGGTCCAATATCTCTTTTAGCCCTAAGAAATAATTCTCAGGCGGGATAATATAGCCACCTGTGCCCTGGATCGCTTCGACGTAAAAAGCGGCGAATTCGCATTTGTTGTTCTTTTTATTTACTACCGAATGGTATTCGGTTTCAAAGAGTTTCTCGAATTGCTTCAGGCAGTATAAATCACAGAAATCCCTTTTCTTGTCATACGGGCATCTAAAACAATAAGGGTAGGGCACGAACATTGCCCTGTCCCCGAAGTGGCCAAAACGTTCCCTGTATCTAAAACTTGAGGTGATCGCCGATGCAGCTAAAGTCCTGCCGTGGTAACCGCCCATAAAGGCAAACACCAGGCTTCTGCCGGAATGGTTACGCACTAATTTCAGCGAATCTTCCAGGGCGCTTGAGCCTCCGACATTAAAATGTATCCTTCCTTTTTCTTCAAAGGTGCGTTCATTTCTTTGCGCCAATTTTGCGGCAAGCAAAATCTTCTCCTCATGCAAATACTGGCAGGCAAGCTGCGGCAGCTTATCAATCTGGTTCTTTAATACGGTATTTAGACGCTGATTCTTGTAGCCGAAATTAGCCGCCGAATACCACATCTGCAGGTCCAGGTATTCGGTTCCTTGGTGGTCATAAAGATAGCAACCCTCGGAGGATTTAAATATATTCAGTTTCTCGGCATAATGCACAGTGTCTCCCCATGAACAATATTTCGCCTCTAAATCCAGAAGCTTATCATGGTTGGCATCCGGTCGCCTCCTAACTGTCTTGGTCAGTTGTTCCGGGGTCATTTTAGTTTCCTTTTTAAGTAAATGAATACATCTTTGAGATTATGGAAAGCTATATAATCCAATTTACTATCTTTAAAGTGCCGCAGCAGGCTGTCCTTGGCAAAAACCAGATTAGCATACTTGGCCGGACAGACATCTGAAGCCCCATCGCCAACATAAATTATTATAGAACCTTTTGGCGATCTTGCTAAAAGGTTTTTAGTCTTGCAATGCGCGCAGATCTGGCAATCTTTGTTCTTAAAGGGATAATCCGTAATTACCTTATTGCGGGTAAAGCTCAATTTATTAGCGAATACCTTTAGCTTTTTTATCCCGTTGGCCTTTAAAACCCGATTAAGTATATAATCAAAGTTGTCGCTTAAGATCACGGTTTTTACTTTTTTAGCCTGCAAAAACCGGTAGAGCCGCTTGAAATAAGGGTCAAGCTTTATCTTAGGCAGGTAAGCATCAAGGGATTCCCTGTTTAAACCCATGCCCCTGAGCTGGCCTTCCAGGCAAGTCTTTGAGCCGATCCTGCCGCTTTTCCACCTTTTTTCCAGCTCTACCCAGCGGTCATCCCGCGAAAAAAGCAAAAGCATATTATCAAAAACATCGCAGGTGGCAATGGTATTATCAAAATCAAAGAATACGATGCACTTTTTAGAATCAAACTGGTTATTTTTGTCTACCATATGATCAGCGTAAAAAATAACCCCCATTACCTTATAGGGGGAGAATATCAACAGGGATCAATGATGGCTTTATTTTAACCCCAAGCTTAACAACTGTCAATATCCATTTTGTCCCCGGAGTTTAGCCCGGGCTAAAAACCCCGGCCAAATCTTCCTGGCAAAAGATACATTTACTCTTTGTGACATGTAATTCCGTTATTTTAAACCCTTCTCTCTTAATAAGCAGTTTCTTGCACGCATGGCAAAGGGTATCCTGGCCCCAGGTGCCGATATTGCCGGCATAGACATAATGTAATCCCGCGCTATTGCCTAACTCATAGGCCAGCTTAAGGGTGCGCTCGGGAGTACTTGGATAACGGTTGAACTTGTAATCCGCATGAAAGCGGGAAATATGCCAGGGGATATCCTTGCTTATACCGGCAATAAACTTAGCAATCCCGGAAAGTTCATCCGGGGTATCATTTTCACCCGGAATTACCAGGGTAGTAACCTCAATCCAGACCCCGGCGTCCTTCAATAAGCGGATAGAATCAAGGACCGGCTCAAGGCGCGCAGAACATATCTTCTGATAAGAACTATCTTTAAAAAACTTTAAATCGATATTTGCCGCATCCAGATAGGCCTTAAGCAAACCAATAGCCTCAGCGGTCATGTAACCATTACTAACAAATATATTATAAAGCCCGGCTTCTTTGGCTAATTTAGCCGTTTCTAAAGCAAACTCAAAATATATCGTAGGCTCGGTATAAGTGTAAGCTATGCTCCTGCAGTTATTCTGCTTAGCTAACTTGACAACTTTATCAGCGCTAAAATCTTCTCCCGGCTGCTGATTAATGAAGTCACTGGTTGGAGAACCGTGGTTTGGCCTCCGATTGCCAAAGCCAAGCTGGGAGATCTCCCAATTCTGGCAGAATCCGCAGCGGAAATTGCATCCTGCGCTGGCAATGGAAAAAGCCGATGAGCCGGGAAGAAAATGATACAGCGGTTTCTTCTCAACCGGATCTATATTCGCTGCGACAATCTTGCCGTAATTATGCGTGTATAAAATCCCCCGTATATTCTGCCTTACCCCGCAGAAACCAAATTTACCCTCCTGGATCCTGCATCTATGGCTGCAAAGAAAACAATCTACCTGTTTGTTTTCTAAGGGAGTATAAAGCTGGGCTTCTTTCATACTAATAAATGCGCAAAATTACTTTTAAGTATGCAGCGGCTCCTATGCGCTTTCTCTTCTTCCCGGGGAAACTGCCTGTAAAATACATCGATTTCGTCGGCGCCGGCAGTATCAGAATAGGCGCAGGTTATCTGGGAACAAAGATCGAGCAGCTCTTCTCCGACCGGACCCCTGGCTAAAGAAACGGGTCCGGCCAGGTCATTTTGCGGATGGAATAAATAATCACCCGGCCCGGCTAATCGCATAAGCAGATTATTCTCATCTTCATTCCTGCCTACCGCAAGCCTGGAGTTTTTGCCTATACGGAAATGCCTACCCACCTTCAAAAGTTCAAGGTTTTCAAGATTCAATTCCTGATGCG
>JBAZQO010000051.1:0-7330 GCA_041645145.1 Candidatus Omnitrophota bacterium | reverse complement strand
AATTGTCAAGTGTTTTCTTTGCCTGGAATTACGGTTACGCGCACCTTAACTGGCTTTTCTCCCGGCATGCCAAAAAGCCCTTTTTTTTCTTCGGAAAGTGTCTTAATCTTGACGCTTTTACGCGGCAGCTTAAGCACTTGTAACGCATTTCCTATGGCCTCTTCTAAGGTTTTTCCTTCGGCCTCTATATACCTCTCGTTTTTCATTTCTGACTGTTAATGCGTAACTGATATGTGAGCATTAATGCGCTGTTCACAAACCAATAAAGCACTAACCCTGACGGCATCTGATAAAAAATAACCCCAAACATAATCGGCATGATAACAGACATCATCTTCTGCTGTTGAGCTGCTTCTCCGGTTGCCTTGGCCGTAGAGATCTTTTGCTGCACAAACATACCGATAGCCATTAAGATAGGTAATATATTAACCTGGTTTCCCAAAAACGGTATTGCATTTTTAAGTGTAAAAAAATGGTCTGGCGCAGAAAGATCCTTGATCCACAAGAATTTAGCGCCTCTTAAAGCTACTGAACGGATCAACGCCTGGTAAAGCGCAAAGAAAATGGGCATCTGCAGCAGCAAGGGCAAACAACCACCTAATGGGTTAACCTTATGCTCCTTATAGAGTTCCATGATTTCTTTATTCAGCCTCTGAGGATTATTCTTGAGTTCACTACGCAAAGCTTCAATCTTGGGCTGTAAAAGCTGCATCTCCTTCATAGAGCGCATTTGCTTCAATGTAAGCGGAAAAAGCACGAGGTAAACTGCCAGGCTCAATATGATTATTGCCCAACCCCAATTATGCACCAAGCTGTAAAAGAAACCTAATAATTGTATCAGCAGTTGCGCAATAAAATCAAAAGTCCCGTAATAGATAATTGCTGCCCATTCTGGCTTAATGGAGTTTATCGTCTTTAAATCCTGTGG
Organism: Candidatus Omnitrophota bacterium; assembly: GCA_041645145.1. Taxonomy (GTDB): domain Bacteria; phylum Omnitrophota; class Gorgyraeia; order Gygaellales; family Profunditerraquicolaceae; genus UBA6249. The sequence goes on along the minus strand of JBAZQO010000051.1, from coordinate 6,402 downwards.
TCCCAAATAGATACGATATGATTGTCCAATCTGAGCGCCTGGTTTTAAGCTGATTTCCTGTGTCTGCATGCCAACTTCAGATTCCTGGGGATTAATTTTCTTCACATAACCGCCGCCTTCTCCGGCAACTGGTTCAACAATGGCGCAAAAATATTGATCGCGTAATCCGATGAATTTTACCTCCTGGCTGTTGAACTCTTTACCTGCCGCAAGATGCAAACTTTTCTCTTTAGTCCCGACAAAAACCCCCTGATAGCGCGACTGGGGGTTTTTTACGGATAAATCCATCTTCCCTAAAATTAAATGCTGGGTTAACAACAGGGGGGAGGAGGATAAATTCAGGGTCTTAATCTCTAAGCCTATGGTGTAACTATCTTTAGGAATAGAAAATTCTTTAACAATGCGCTTATTTTGATCCTGGGACACAAAATAAATAGAATCTTTACTTATCTTCTCCAGCTTAAATGAATTATTATCGTCGCTGTACAAACCATTTGTCAGCGGAAGGCGATGCTCGCGCATAGCTTTAAAAACCACCTCAACAATTGCGGCCTTGGCTACGTCAAAAATGATTTCCCGGTTATCCTGCTTAAAACTTAAAAGCTCTTTTACGGGTTCGGCGACGCTCACTGGTTGGAGTTGCGTAACTTGTTTATTATCAACTGGTTGGAGAACCGTGGTTTGTCCTCCAGTAGACAAAGCCACAGGTTGAGTCTTAGTAACTAAGGCTGACCAGCTTAACAGTATCAAAAGCGACAGGGCAATAGCAAGTACTAAGCGTTTTTCCATAAATTTTATACTAAGGGGTCGTAACCTGACCGGCCAGAAAAAGGATGGCAGCGGAATATTCTGGTTAGCCCCTTCAATACTCCTTTAATAATTCCATATTTTAAAATTGCCTGTTTGGTATATTCGGAACAGCCCGGCTCAAAGCGGCATGTTGCCGGCAAAACAGGCCTGATATATTTCTGATATGCCGTAATTAACGCTGGCGCCAGGTTTACGGGCTTCAAACGCAAAGCTTCCTTCTACCTTTCTGCCGTCGGCGCGCCAAAAGCTTGCGACCGGATTTAGAAGCCATTTTGCTGCGGAAACCGTGGCGTTTTTTGCCCACGATGTTTGTAGGCGTCTTTAGATTCTTCTTCATTTTTAAAGCTCCTTTTTTAAACAAGCCTGCTTAATTTTGTGAATTGTAACACACATTTCCCGAGCGGTCAAGTTTTTTGTTGACGGGATTAGAAACTATGCTATACTTCCATTGTTTAAGATGTTTCTAATGGGGCTTATCTTTTTTACTTGTAAGGATTTTGGCCTCTGTTATAATGATCCTGCTTGAGGGAAATTTGAATATTGCCTTTATCCACAGATTTATACAAGCTGTGCATAAACTGTTAACTGTGTAAATATGTCCGAGATCAATCAACGCTGGGAGGAAATACAGAGTGATTTAAAAAACAGGCTCGGGGAGACTATTTTCGCCACTTGGATTGCGCCTCTGAAGTTTTCTGCCAAGGATGACCAAAGCATCAGCCTTGAAGCGCCGGATCAATTCTTTAAAGATTGGGTGGAGAAACACTATCTTGGGCTTATTGAGGCAACCCTAAAGCTCCGGGGGCTGAATAATCTGTTAGTAAAATTAGCCGTGGCTAGCGTGCAAAACAAACCCGCCGCCCCGGACAAGGCAGCAGAATCAAATATAAAAACCGGCCAGGCCCCTGGTTTTATTAATCTTAACTCGCGCTATACCTTTGAAAACTTTGTCGTGGGCTCCGGAAACCGGCATGCGCACGCTTATTCGCTGGCAGTGGCAAATTCGCCGGCCAAAACATATAACCCGCTGTTTATCTATGGAGGGGTGGGGTTAGGAAAAACGCATCTGATCCAGGCGATTTGCCATCACATAAGAAATAGCGCTCCGGGAAATGTCAAAATATGTTACATCTCCAGTGAAAAATTCACCAACGAATTAATCGACGCCATACAGCATCATTCTACCGCCTCATTCCGCCAAAAATACCGCAATGTTGATATCCTGGTTATTGATGATATCCATTTTATCGCCGGCAAAGAATCTACCCAGGAAGAGTTCTTCCACACCTTTAACACTCTGTACGACGCGCATAAGCAGATTGTTTTTTCCTCAGACCGGCCGCCTAAAGAAATCGCCAATTTACAAGAACGCTTGGTGTCACGGTTTGGCTGGGGGCTGACCACAGATATTCAGCCTCCGGATTTAGAAACGCGTGTGGCAATCTTAAAGAAAAAGATCGAGCGCGAGCCGGTGAGTGTCCCGGATGATGTAATCTTTTTTATCGCCCAGTTGATTAAAACAAACATTCGTGAATTGGAGGGGGCGCTGATCAGGACCATTGCCTATTCTCTACTGGAAGAGGCGCCGGTGACCCTGCAACTCACCAAAGAGGTGCTGAAGGATTTACTAAAAGAGCCGAAGAAGGTGATTACCGTGGACTTTATCCAACGCTGTGTGGTGGAGGAGTTTAGTGTTGCCTTACAGGACATGAAAACCAGGCGCCGCAACAAACAGGTAGTTTTGCCACGGCAGATTGCCATGTACTTAAGTAGGGAACTGACGGATTTGTCGCTTCCTGAAATCGGGGAGGCTTTCGGCGGCAAAGACCATACTACTGTCTTGCATTCTTATAAGAAAATTAAGGAGGGCTTACTTAGCAACCCGGAATTAAAAGAACGCCTGGAAAAAGTTATTCAGGTTATTAAACAATAATTCACCGGTTATGAAGTGGATAATTTTATTGTAATTATCCTAAAAACTAAAAGGTTGTGAAGTTCTTAACAGGAACACAACCCCTTTATTACTATTACGATATTAAGTTTTTAAATATATATTAATAAAAGGAGATGGAAAATGAAATTCAAGGTTGAGAAAAATATCCTTATTAACGCAATCCAAACCGTTCAAAATGTTATCAGCGCTAAATCCGCCCTACCTATACTTTCCAATATTTTTATAGAAACACAACAAAAAGGAATTAGTCTGACGGCTACGGATTTGGATATAGGTATAACCTGTGTAATCCCTGTGGATATTCAAGAACCAGGCGCGATCACCATTCCCGCTAAAAGATTTAGCGATATAATTAAGGAGTTTCCATTGGATCAAATTAGTGTTACCACTAAAAAAAACAACCTTATGACCATAGATTCGGATATGTGCCAGTTTAAAATTATGGGGCTGGGAGGAGAAGAGTTCCCCAAACTTCCTGAATTTAAGGATAAAAAAGTAATTAAACTCGGACAATCCATTTTAAAAGAGATGTTGGCTTTAACCTCTTTTGCTGTTTCTTACGATGAATCACGCTATATTTTAAACGGGACTCTTTTTAAAATCAGTCAAGGGGTTTTGACCTTGGTGTCTACCGACGGGAAAAGGCTGGCTATTGCCGAAAAAAAACTGGGGGGAGAATCAGATATTGATTTACATATAATCGTCCCTATTAAAACAATCCATGAATTAAACCGCAACCTGCAAGATGAGGGGGAGTTATCCCTGGTGGTAGGGAGCAATCAGGCGCTTTTTGATTTGGGCGCGGTGGTGGTGATTTCGCGGTTAATAGAAGGAGAGTTTCCTGATTATAAACAGGTGGTTCCGCCGGCATCCGAAAACAAGATGAAGGTGGGGCGCAGCCAGTTTTTGTTAGCGGTTAAAAGGGCCGCGTTGCTGGCAACCCCGGATTATCAGGGGGTGAAACTGGAGGTTTTTAAAAATAAATTAGTTGTTTCCAAATCCACTCCTGATGTCGGTGAATCCCGGGAGGAGTTGGCTGTTGAATACCAGGGCAGGGAACTGGCTATTGGTTTTAACCCTACCTATTTAATTGATATTTTGAAAAATCTCAATGAAGAAACGGTTAGCCTGGAGTTGACCGATAGCGAGAAACCCGGGGTTATCCGCATCAGCGGCTATATTTATATAGTTTTACCCATGCGCCTTAATTAGCACCTATGGAACCCTTAAAAAATACATTAGCTGCGCTTATGCGCGGGCTGTCGGATAAAAAAGAGGGTGCTGCAGGCGCCGGCCCGGAACAATGGCTAACAAAAGCCTTGACAAAAAAAGAGTTGCAGCATATAAAAGTTAAATATTTCAGCAAGGGGGTCATTGGTTTAAGTGTAGATTCTTCCGCTTGGTTATATATTTTAAGCCTGAAGAAAGAAGAGCTACTGAAGACGTTACAAAAAGAAGCCCCCGTGGTCAAAAATATTAATTTACGTATCGGGGAAATATAAATGAAAAAAACGCAAACAGAGATGAAAAATAAATCAAAAACGATAGAAAAAGCCAAGGTTTACGATGCTACTAGTATCCAGGTTTTAGAGGGTATTGAGGCAGTGAGGCTGAGGCCGGCGATGTATATCGGGGATACTTCAACACGCGGGCTGCACCATTTAGTTTATGAGGTTGTCGATAATAGCGTAGATGAAAGCTTAGCAGGATATTGCAACTTTATTGCGGTTGGGGTGCATGCTGATAATAGTGTAGAGGTCATTGATAACGGGCGTGGCATTCCAGTGGATATGCATAAAACAGAAAAAAAGCCCGCGGTAGAAGTTGCCTTAACTACCTTGCATGCCGGAGGTAAATTTGATCACCGCTCCTATAAGGTTTCTGGTGGTTTGCATGGCGTAGGGGTCAGCTGTGTTAATGCGCTTTCTGATTGGTTGGAAGTAGAGGTGAAGCGGGATGGCAAGATCTATCACCAGCGTTATGAACGGGGTAAAACTGTTTCTAAGCTTACGGTTATTGGCAAAAGTAATTCTACCGGGACGAAAATTACCTTTAAGCCGGACAAGAGCATTTTTACTAAGACGGAGTATTCCTATGATATATTAAGCCAGCGTCTGCGAGAGCTGGCCTTTTTAAATAAAGGGTTAAAAATTAAATTGGCCGATGAGCGCTCAGATAAGGAATCGGTCTTTGAATTTTCCGGCGGGATTGTTTCGTTTGTGGAATACCTTAACAAGAATAAGAACCCGTTGCATAACAAGGTAGTTTACTTTGAGAAAAATCAGGACGATACCAATGTGGAAGTCGCGCTGCAATATAATGATGGCTATGCAGAGACGATGTTCTCTTTTGCTAATAATATCAATACCATTGAAGGTGGCACGCACCTATCCGGCTTTAAATCAGCGCTGACCCGGGCGATTAACCAGTATGCCAAATCCAAAAACTTATTGAAAGATGATATTGCGATTACCGGAGACGATGCGCGCGAAGGGTTGACCGCGGTAATTAGCGTAAAAGTTCCTAACCCGCAGTTTGAAGGACAAACCAAGACTAAGCTGGGTAACTCTGAAGTAGAGGGCTTGGTTGCCTCAGCGAGCCTGGACGCGCTTGCAAGTTATTTTGAAGAGAATCCTTCTGTTGCAAATAAAATTATTGATAAAGTAATTGTAGCTTCTCGGGCGCGCGAAGCTGCCCGCAAGGCGCGCGAATTAACCCGTAGAAAAGGCGCATTAGAGGGCGCGGGCCTGCCGGGTAAACTTGCGGATTGTTCAGAAAGAGACGCGGCGTTATGCGAATTGTATATTGTGGAAGGAGATTCGGCCGGAGGATGTTTTTTTGGAGAAACTAAGGTGGCCTTGACCGACGGACGAAGCATCACTTTTAAAGAATTGGTAAACGAAGAAAAAACTGGCAAAAAAAATTATTGTTATACCATAGATCTCGACGGTAAAATCGCAATCGGAGAGATAAAAAATCCCAGAATAACAAAGCGAGGAACCGAAGTTATTAAAGTCATGCTTGATAATAACGAAGAGATTATTTGCACCCCAGATCATAAGTTTATGCTAAGGGATGGTGGATATAAAATGGCAAAAGATTTAATCTCAGGCGATTCTTTACTGGCGTTTTATCGTCAGTATTCTAGAATTGGCGGTCGAATTTGCATTGAAGGATATGAAATGGTTTTTGACTCCAAGACGGATAAATGGATTTTTACTCATTTATTATCTGATAGATATAATGTAGAGAGAGGAGTCTCGTCAAAAAAGAACGGTGACACCGTTCACCATATAGATTTCAACAAATTAAATAATAATCCAGATAATTTAGTAAGGATGAAAAATAGAGAGCACCTTTTATATCATACAACCATTCTTGAGAAGACGCTTCACAGCAAAGAGGTAAAAGAAAAATCCAGAAAAGCTCATCGCGAAACGGCGTACCGGGAAAAGATTAGAGAAATTATGTCCACGCCAAAGATGAGAAAAATGTTAAGCCAAAGAGCAAAAAAACAATGGGAAAATTCAGCTTACAAGGCTTATATGGGTAAGAAGTTCTTAGAATTTTATCGTAGTCACCTCGAGTATCAAAAGCGAAATGCACAAACCTTGGATTTGGCCCAGAAGCATTATTGG
>JBAZQO010000050.1:0-7408 GCA_041645145.1 Candidatus Omnitrophota bacterium | reverse complement strand
CTTCAAAACCTATTCTTTTTAAGCCCAGATCCAGAATTGCCTGGGCAATGCATTTAAATACCGGGCCATCGCACTCTTTAAGTTTAGCGTTATCTTTTAAGAAGGCCCCGGCCTCCTCGGTATAACGTGAATCGGTAAAATAGATATTCCCTTTTCCAGAAACCAAAAGATAGGCGTCGCGGCTTAAAGATTCCGTCAGGTAAGAGATATTCGCCGGCAGAGAGACCAGCAGGGCATCAAGCCTTCTTTGCTTCAGTTGGGAATACGCGCTCTTTAGGCGAAGGTTCATTTCGTTTCGATTAAATCTATGATGGCTTCCAGGCCCAGGGTATAGCTTTTGGCCCCAAACCCTAAGATCGTTCCTTTAGCCACCGGGCTGATCAGGGACTTATGCCTGAACTCTTCGCGAGAATAAATATTGGAAAGGTGCACTTCTACCGTAATTAACCCGCAGGCGGCTATGGCATCGCGCACTGCCACGCTGGTATGGGTATAAGCCGCGGGGTTAATCAGGATGCCCTGAAACTTATTCTTTTCGGCCTGCTGAATAAAATCTACGATGCGGCCTTCAAGGTTGCTCTGCTTAATAACCAGGCGAGCCCCTCTTTTCCTGGCCGCGGCTTTAAGCATTGCGTTAAGGCCAGCTAAAGTAATCCGGCCGTAAATTGCCGGCTCACGTTTTCCCAGCAGGTTCAAATTAGGCCCGTGGATAACAAGTATCTTTATCATTCCGCCTCATCAATCAGCATTACGGGGATACCGTCGCGAACCGGGTATTTCTTCCCGCACTTCTTACAGACAATTTTATTATCTTTGAACTCCACATCGGATTTACATGCAGGGCATGCCAATATATCAAGCAGTTCCTTGTCAATCATTTTACCTGTCCTTTCTCTTTCTCCAGATAAGCTACTCTTAATTCATAAAGCATATTCTCCAGAAGTGTGATTTCATCCTGAGCCAGGTTATTTTTGGTCTTTTCCTGCAACATACCTAAGGTATCAATGATGAATTTTGCCTGGATGAGGTCCTCCTCAACTTTATCCGTTGCCGGGTTAGGCATATGCCCCAGGGCAATGGATGCCTGCATGGCAAGGGTAGTGACAAAAAATTTAAAGTCCGGAGGAGGCTGCTTCCAGTCCATAGTTTAATAGATTGTGATACCGGCATAACCCACCACGCTGGAGGAATCCCCGGTGGCGTCGCCGCTGGTTTGGTATTTGATTAATTCGCCTTTTTTGGCCCCGAGAAGTTTGGCGGCTTTTATTAAAACCGCAACCGGCCCAAAACCGCACATGGAAATATCAAACTGCCTGACTGCCTGCTCTAATTTATTTTCATCTAAATTGCTTATCGCCTCTATCGCCAGGGAATCCTTTTTTTGCGCGCTTCTTTGCTCCTCATAATGCGTAAGATCCGAGCTGGCAATAAGCATGATCGAATCTTTAAGGTTATTTTCGCTGATGGCGGCGGCTAATTCCTCCCCGACTTCTTTAAGCGCGGACAGATCATTACTCATGATAGCGATAGGAATAATTTTAAAATCACTTCTGAAATACTGCAGTATGGGCAGCTCTACTTCCAGTGAGTGCTCATCCCGATGCGCCAGCATATCCGCCTCCAGATGCCTGGTTTTACTTAAGAGTAATCCTGCCAGCCTTTCATCGATCTCTACGTTCCCCAGCGGGGTTTCCCAAAACCCCCGGGGCATTATACTAAAGGAAGCTCCAATACCGGTGTGATTCGGGCCTAAGAGGACAATGGTGTCTTTGATATTTACCTTTGAAATAGTCTGGGCAGCTACCCTGCCGGAATAAACGTATCCGGCATGCGGCAGAACGCAACCTATAACATCTTTTTTCTGCCCTACCCCATCGGCGAAAGAAGAGATCATCTTGTTGATATCTTTAGCTGACGCGGGATAAAACTGTCCGGCAGCGCAAGGCTTGCGAATATTGGATTGATTCATCGCCTATCTTCTGGTTTTGGCTTTCTTTCTCTTGCGTTCGCTGGGTTTTTCGTAGTGCTTGCGGTCGCGCACTTCCCGCAGTATTCCTTCCTGCTCTATCTTCTTTTTGAAGCGGCGCAGGGCAGATTCAAAAGATTCGTCTTTTTTGACTTCAACCTGTGTCAATATAATCATCTCCTTTCGGCCTGATTTTAATTTATTATTTTACCATTCTTTACTTAAAGTGTCAATTCCTACTCTATTTCAAAAGATATGATGATGTTAAAAGTTAACTGCGGGTAATCCAGCTCCTTGGGGAAATTGGGAAATGGCGAGGCGTCGTTAACGCTCCTCAACGCGATGCCTTTAAGGTAATCATTGGCGCCCGACTTCTCTTGGACCAGGCGCGCATTCCTGATCAAACCGTCGCTTGAGATAATGAATGAGAGATATACCTCGCCTGTCTCATTGTGAGTGTAATTTTGGTAGGCGCTGCGGCGGATCTTCTCGCGGACAATCTGATAATAGCTGATGTAGCTGGGGTTCTTGATCTTAGCCATCTCTATCGGAGGAAGGGTAATCTTCTTTTTTATCGCCATTAGATCAGGGCCGGCGAAGGTAGGCCTAGCGGAAGACAAACCATAGTTCTCCAACCTATGGCTTTGCCTAACGGAAGGCAAACCATGGTTCTCCAACCTACTTGGCAAAACATTCTCCTGCTCAATATAAGGCGGCGGGACCCTGCTGCCGGCGACAACCTGGGAATCAAGCTTTAAAAAAGGTTCAGCCTTAAGAAGCTGCCTTCCTGATCCGGGAACCGGCTTATTCCGCGGGTTTTCTTTAATATAACGCACCTCTATCTTCTGTTTTTTCGGCGCGGGGGAAAAAGGATTGAGGCCCGGGCTCGCAAGAAGCATGGCCCCGTGAATAAGCAAGGAAATAACAAAAGTAACCCGCAAGATCCGGTTAGAAGACATAATTTAGATTAACACGCTGGGCTTTTCTTTACAAGTTTTAAAAAATTCAATAATATTAAGATGGTAAAATTAATTATTGCCGTCACCCAGCAAGTCTTTGGTATACCTAAGATGGGGATCAAGAAAATGGCGGTTAAAAGAGCGCCTAAACAGGAGCCAAATAAATCCATGCCATAACTTAAACCGGCTACCCTGCCAATTTCTTTTTTCTCATTACCCAGGTATATTTTATTTGCCAACGGGAATTGAAATCCACCGATAAAACCGGCTACTATCGGCAAAAATAGGAATAAGACATTTGAACCGAACCAAGAGATACCTCCCGCGCTTGAATTTGAAAGCCAACGTAAAATTACAGGCAATGTAAGAGGGTAAATACAAATAGCCATCTGTGCCCGGATAAACAGGTTTAAATCTTTTTTAAGCTTAGGCATAATTTTTATCATGCACAAACTGCCCATGCCCAAACCGGCCATAAAAGCGGTAATGATCAACCCCAGCTTATAATATACATAACCATAAATAATCTGGAAAGAAAGTAAAATTACGATCTGGATGACCATTTGCGTAAAGCCTGTAGTCATAATTGATAACAGGATGGCTTGCCTGCGCATAAACCCAAATAAAAGAATAAAACCGCAAATGCTAAATACAATTTTCCATATTTTACTTTCTGTCGCTGCCTGGAGTATCTTTCTTAAAAAAGAGTCCTTAAAGTGAGCTGTCCAGAAGACCATATCATAGTAGTATGATATGGGACGGAAATCATAGTTTGCCTTAACTCCTTTTTCCGGCTGCAAAGCGCTCTCGGTTGAATTTATTTTTTGGGGGGATAATTTAGAAAATAAGTAGTATTCGCGGACATATTTTATATCCAGGTTTCTCTCTTTGGTCCTACTTTCCAGGATTTTGTAATCATAAGTCAGCACGCCCGGCTTATCGCAGGCCAGGAAGTAAGCAGTGCCGCCCGGAATAACTTTAACATCTAAAAATACCTCTTTCAGGCTGGAATAGATAGACTTCAAAAAATCTTTGAGCTGGCGGCTTATATAATCTTCCGAAGAAGTAAGCGCGAAAGACAGGATACCCCCATCATTTAAGACTCTTTTTACCTCTCTAAAGAATTCAACCGTATAATACCTGTTCATCTGGGCAGTAGAAGGATCACCCAGGTGCACGATAACACAATCATATTTGTTATTTGTGCTTTTAATAAACAACCTTCCGTCTAAATTCTTGACCTCCACCCTCCGGTCTCTTAAAAAACTATATTCTTCTTTTGGCAGATAGCTTTGTGCCATGCGAATGATCATAGGATCAAGTTCCACATAATCAACCTTCTTTATGGGGTGCTTGAGGACCTCCTCCAGCAGACCCCCTATTCCGCCGCCTATTAGAAGTACTTTTTCAGGTTTTGGCTGCTCTAATAAGGCAAAATGCACGGATTCCTCAGAAGTAAGCTGATCCGGGACAGTATAGAGATGGGCTCCATTATAAAAAAAGGAGCGTTGAGACCGGCTTTTTGTTACAGCGATATTGCCGTATATAGAATTTGCCGAGGCCAGGAGCTCGTATCCTTTCCACTGCGCCTTTAATGACTTTTGTTGAAGATCATCCCAGCCATTAAACAGCCAGATTAGAAGTACAGCGATAAGTGAAATCGTAAAAACAGCAATAAAAACCGGCTTGGTTTTTTTGCTTTCAGAGAAGGTTTGCAAAAAAAGAGCCCCTGTTATATTCAATAAACTTAAAATAGCCATAATCTGGAAGGGATTCAGCAAGCGGATGAGGATAAAGCTGACTAAAAGCCCTCCTATTATTGAACCCACAGCTTCTAAGAAATAAACCATCCCGATTTTCGCGGCTATTATATCGGATTTAATATCATATATTCTTGAGCTTAAGGAAAACATAAAACCCAATAACAGGCATACCGGAAGCAGGATTATAAAAGCGGACAAAAACATAGGCAGGACAGGGATAACCTCACCGGAGCCTGAGTGAAGAATGGATTTTATTGACCTTATTGCCAGGATGCTCAAGGGAAGCAGGATACTTAAACCTGACTGGCAGAGGGAAAAAACGGCGATCTTAGGTTTAATTTTGTCGGTAAACCTTCCCAGGAACCAGCTACCGAGCATGCCGGTGACAAACCAGCTGAAAAAAATAAAACCTATTGCAATCTCATTGCCATAAAAAACAACGAGAAACTCCCGCATGAAAATAATCTGCGTAACTATAGCGGTAAACCCGATTAAAACTATCGAAAACAATATCCCTTTTTTCAATTTGCCATCCCCAAGATAATTCTTAATCCCAATAAAATAAGCAATCCCGCGCAGATCGTCCTGAAAATTAAATTTCCCGTTCTTGATTTAAAAATCCCCGGCGGCAGGCAGGTAAATATTCCCGACAAAGCAGCCATAACAATAAAACCGGAGATAAACGTGCCTAAGCCAAATGATAAAGCGTAAAGCAAGCCTCCCCAGGCCGATTTAGAGACTAACGTAATCTCAAATAGCAATGCTAAAAGCGGGGCGCAGGGAAATATCCCGATAACAAAACCTAAAATAAAAAGACCGGTGGAATTAAATATTGTGTTTGCTTTGCGCTTGCATCCCCAGGAAAGAGGTTCTTTACCCAGCCAGACATAAATCCCCAGAAGAATAATAATTATCCCTCCGGAAACTTTCAAGGACGCTGCCAGGCTTGAATTACTGAATTGCCTTAAAATAAATCCCGACAAACCGGCTAAATATCCTAATACAAGATAGGCCAGGAGCCTTCCGGTTAAAAAAATAGATATGTCAACTAAGGCCTGCCTTAACCTTATTTGTTTTCCCGCGATGTAGGCAATTAAAACCGGCGTGCAAACTAAAAGGCATGGCCCGGCTAAACCAAAACTAAATCCAATGCCAAAAAGTTGTAAAAATGTAACAGTATTAAGCATATTTATTTAAAAACCCATCTTCCAGCAATCTTATACCCGCAAAACTTACATTTCCCATCCTTAATATTGTTCTCTAAGATCCGGTAGCCTGTCCTTTTAACAACTATTTTTCCGCAGCGCGGGCAATAAGTATTTTCCGCGGGGTTACCGGGGACATTCCCTATATACACATATTTTATCCCGGAATCTTTAGCGATCTTATAAGCTTCTTGGAGTTTCTCCATGGGAGTAGGCGGAAGATTTTCCATTTTGAAATTCGGCATAAAACGGCTGAAGTGCAGCGGCACCTCATCTCCCAGATTATCTTTAATCCATACGCACATCTCTTTTATTTTTACAGGGTCATCATTAAATCCCGGGATAAGCAGGTTGGTTATTTCAAGCCAGACCCCTTCTTCTTTGATGATCTTTAACGTATCTAAAACCGGTTGTAACCGCGCGAGTATCCCTATCCTGGCGTAAAATTCTTCCGTAAAACCCTTAAGATCAACATTGACCGCGTCCATATATTTTAATAACTCCCTTAAGGGTTCAGGGTTTATATATCCGCAGGTATGCATGGTGTTTTTTATCCCCTTCTGCCTTGCTATTTTGGCAATATCCAGCATATATTCATAAAAGACAGTAGGTTCGGTATAGGTATAGGCGATAAACTTACAATTATTCTTTATGGCCAGATTTACCACTTCTTCCGGAGAGAGATAATAATTTTGCGTCTCATCCGGCTTAGACTGGGATATCTGCCAATTCTGACAGAATAAACAACGCATATTGCATCCGGCCACTGCCAGTGAAAATACGGGCTCACCAGGCGCCACATGAAAGAACGGCTTCTTCTCGATCGGGTCAATATTAATTGCAACGGGATTGCCATAACCTAAAGTATAGAGATTTCCGTCTTTGTTGATGCGCACTGTGCAAATGCCTCTCTGGCCCGCGCCTAAAACACACTTATGCGGACACAAAAGGCACCGGACAATGTTTTCTCTTACCTTTTGCCAATATTTAGCAATTCTGGGGACAGGCCTTTGACTGGTTTGCTCCGGCTGGGCTCCTAGATTTGGAGTATTGATCATTTGGATTGTTAAAAACAACCCCATGGAAAGAAACGCGATCAAAATATTCTTTTTCATTTCTGCCTCCCCTTGACTAATTATGTACTATTTTACCACAAAATAATGGAGGTTTTAAAGAAAAAGGGGCACCCTGTTTTCAAGGGTATCCCTTAAATGTTTTCATAAACTAAAATTTAGCTTCAACTCCCAAAGTGAATGTTCTTCCCGGAGCTGGATTGAAATATTTAATATTACTACTTACATAACCATATGAATTATATCCTTTGTCAAATAGGTTATCAATCCCCGCGAATATCTTCATCATTTTATATTGATAGCTAATTTTCGTATCCGCTGTTGCGTAACTCGGAAGTTTGTTATTATTCGTGGAATCAATATACGAACTACCAATATACGTAACAATCAAATCCCAACTTAAGCCAAACTCAGTAGTAAAATGTAATCCTGAACTTGCTTT
>JBAZQO010000049.1:0-7482 GCA_041645145.1 Candidatus Omnitrophota bacterium | reverse complement strand
AATTCATGGATAGACTCTAAGATATCCTTCATTTGCGCCTGAGCTACATTAACCGGCAAAACTATCGGGTCCAGATACAGGTCTTCAACAGGAAACTCTTTTTCCGCACAATTCGCGACAATGCTTGCGGCTAATTCTAGGCGCTGGTCTTTGTTCTGGGGGATACCTTTTGCGCTGATGGTTATTCCGATCAGCTTAGAATGGTATTGTTTGGCTAACGGAACAAGTATATCCAGCTTCTCCGGGTCAGCTGTCGTAGAGTTAATTATGGTTTTGTTCCTAGCGGCTTTCAGGCCCTCTTCAATAACCTTAGGCTTGCTTGAGTCCAGGCAAAGCGGTTTATCGGTTACCTCCTGGATTATCTCAACTAACCAGGGCAAATCAATCAGCGGCTGCCGGGAAGCCGGTCCGCAGTTGACATCCAAAGCATCCGCTCCGCAGGCAAGCTGCTCTAAGGCGCATTTTTGAACTTCTTTCTTATTGCGCTCTTTGATCGCCGCGCCGATATTGGCATACATCCCGTTAATAAGTTCACCTATTACAAACATCCTCTTAACCCCCAATATTCTTAAACAAATTATCTATATACTTTCTGACTTTTTCTATCGCGGCCGGGTGGCGCATAACCAAAAGATCAACTCCTGACTGGATCAGGCTGGTAGCGGTAATCGTTTCCCAGATAATTCCCTGTTCAGGCCCGGCCTTTGCTTCTTTCGCTCTCCAGGCCTCCTGGCCCGCAAAGCAGATAAACGGCGAAGCTAAGGTTTTATCCCCGGATAAAGCAGCCAGCCGCGCCCTCTCCATAATAGAATAAGCATATTCAAGCCCATAGCCTAATGCGCCGATGGTCGGGTTAATTACTATACGCTCCAGGCTTAAGCCCATATCGGAAATCAGAATATTTAATTGTTTGGCGATATTAATATCTATGGGACTTTCGGCAATAATGCTGTGCCCGTCAGCCAAGACGCTGGCAACCAGGGTTTTATAGTTGTCCTGCACAGCGCAGCCAAGCAGGCAGCGCTCTCTCTTAGCTGCTTCCGAGCAGGCAGGCATAACCAAATTATCCTTGGCATCATCACCGCTGCCTATAATTACCAGCGGCACTCTTACTTTGCTTAAGAGTGTGGAAACGAATTTTGCCGCCTCCTGCGCTCCCCTGTCGCCGAAATCAGGATGCGTTCCTTGCATTCTCAGGCAGAGCAATTGCGCCTTGTATTCATTTACACATTTATCCGCCCAGGCAAAAGGGTCCTTTAGCTCCTTGCCATAGGCGCCGACTAGCTCTTCCGGCCAGTCTTCCGGCGGGATATCCCAGATTTCAAAGGCAATCGCAGGTTTATTGGGAATGCTGCCTTCCTTAAATAATAACGGCAGGGCGTTCTGCCCGCCTATTTTTACCGTGTTAATGCGAGAGCCGCCTTCCTCTTTTTTTGAGCCGATAGTCACGGTTGAAATCATCCCCGGCCATTTCTCAAGCACTAATTGCGTTTCCATATTTTTTCTCCCAGTGAATTAAGCGCCTTAATTACCGGCGCATCTGATTTTAAGTTAAAAACCGGTTCTCCCTTTAAACTTAACTCTTCTATCGCCAAATCAAGCGGAAGGCTGCCGAGATAATCCAGCCCTGTTTCTTTTAATTTTTGGTTTTCAATATTTTTATTAAAACGGTTAACCAGCAGAAAGCTTTTTTTTACCTCGAATTTAAGCTGTTTTACCAATTCATTGATTCTTTTGGCTGATTTCAGGCCTATACCGGAGGCGTCGGATACGACTATCAAGGCGTCAGCATAACGGCTGGTGCGCCTGGAGAGGTGTTCTAATCCGGCCTCATTATCAATCACTATGTAATCGTAATCCTTGATTAGCTTGGCCATTACTCCCCGCAAAACATTATTTACGTAACAATAGCAGCCCGGCCCCTCGGGTTTTCCCATAGTTAAGATATCAAATCCTTCACCCTCATAGACAGCTGACTGTACCCGGTATTGGATAAAACGTTCTTTAGGCATGCCTGAAGGCACGCTATCCGGATCAGCGGATATATCATCAAGGATCTTCCCGATACTACCACCCGGCTCTACTCCCAGAATTTCGCCTAAATTGCTGTTTGGGTCAGCGTCTATGGCTAAGAGAGAACCCAGTTTTTTTTCTTTGATGCTGCGGATGATCAATGCCGCTATTGTGGTTTTTCCTGTTCCGCCTTTTCCGGCCATAGCAATAACGTAACCCATTTAGAACCTCACCGTTGGAAACTTTTCCAGGTCCGTATGCGGAAAAAATAATGCCTGGCTGTATTCATCCATGTATTTGGGATCAACGGATAATTCGAAATAAGTAATCCTGGAGGCAAGCTTATCCGCTACGGCCATGGCTTGGTTTGACAGGAGGATCTGCCTGGCTCCTGCCAGGGCGCTGTTGCCGATAAAGACAAATTTAGAACGCGCAAGGTCAGGCAATAACCCGATTTTAATTGCCTTCTCAATATCCAGGTATGTGCCAAATCCCCCGGCAATAAATAATTTTTCAATCGAGGAAAACTCAAGCCCCAGGTGCTTAACCAGAATAGCGGTAGCAGAATATATCGCCCCTTTTGAGCGCTTAAGATTTTCGATATCCGCTTCGTTGATTACGATATCCGCCGCAATATCAGTTTGGTCTTTAAAACAAACCACAAACTCTTTTCCGGTATCTGTTGGGCGGATACGTGTGCCTGTAGCCTTGATCTTCCCGCCTTTATCGATTATCCCGGCTTCTAACATCGCGCTAAGTAAATCAATATAGCCTGAACCGCAAATCCCCCGGGGTTTTTTATCCTGAATAGTGGAATAGTGAACGCTGAAATCTTTTTTATCTATGCTTACCTTCTGGATTGCCCCACTTGAGGCGCGCATGCCGCTGGTTACCCCGCTTCCTTCAAACGCAGGGCCTGCGGAGGCGGCGCAGGCTACCAGGAAATCTTTATTGCCCAAGACAATTTCTCCGTTGGTCCCTATGTCAATTAATATGCAGGGTTGGTCTTTTTGGTATATCCCGCTGGATAATACCCCGGCGGTGGTATCCCCTCCCACATAACTGGAAACACCCGGGACGCAGTAAAGCAACCCCCTGGGATTAATATTTATTCCCGCTTCAGCGGCGCGCACCACCGGTAGGAAATTCGCCGTCGGCACATAAGGTTCTTTGCGGATATTGGCCGGGTCAACGTTTAAAAGCAGATGGATCATTGTGGTATTACCCGAACAAACAATACAGTTAACATCATTAAGGTCAACATTATGCTCAAGTGTCAGCTCGCGGATAATCTGGTTACTTGTGTCGCAGACAGCATTATGCAGTTTCTCCAGGCCCTCGGAATTCCCGGCATAGACAATGCGCGTGATCACATCACTGCCGAATGCCGCCTGTTGATTGTAGGTTGCCTTTGTACCCAGGATCTTTTTGGAATTAAGGTCAACCATCTGCCCGGAGATAGTGGTTGTGCCTATGTCAAAAGCTAATCCGAAGTTTTTATGCGTGGTATCTCCCGGTTCGACCAGCACGACTTCTACGGTATCGTTGCGTTTACCGAGCGTAAGGGTAACCTTCCAATCAGAGTCGCGTAATAATTCCCCCAGCTGGCGGATGTTGAATAATCCTGTCTGCACCACGGGAAATTCCTGAAGCTGCCGGAGTGCCCGATACAATCTTTCTAAATCGCTTATGCTGTCATTAAGGGTAGGTTTGGGCAGCTCTAAATATAATTTTGTGGCAAAAGGAGAATGTTTAAAAACGCCGGCCTCCAATTTTGTTTTTACCGGCTGGATATCTTCGGCTTTGGAATAAAGCCCGCTCAAACGCTCTTCCAGCTCCTCCGGGGTAAGCTTATCAAAATTAAGCCGGGAACTCTCGGGAATTTCTACTTCCAGGTCGCTATGAATAGTGGTAGAGCAAGCCAAATGAATATTATTCTTTTTTTCCTCTAAAGTGATTGCCCCGCTTGACTGGCTGTTAACCACACCCCGCTTGAGTATTACCTTGCATCTTCCGCAAACCCCGTCACCGCCACAGGCAGAGTTAATATAAACCCCGGCAGAAATAGCCGCGGAGAGTATAGTTTTATCTTTATCAACGATGACAGTTTTGTTATCCGGATAAAATGTAACCTTAAATTTGTCCATACCTTCAATTCAAATTTTTTAAGAAGGCGGGGATTCCTGCTGCTTCTTTAGGCCCCACGATTACCTTAAATCCTGATTGCTCCTCAAGGTCGCCGCTCATTACCGCGACGTAGCCCGGGATAATCAGGTTTTTATGTTTTACCGCGTCTTTTACCCCGAATTTCTCCAGGGAGCGGGTAACGCTCTGGGCATTAAACTTCTCCGCGGCCCAGGCAGTAAGCACTGACATGCCTTCAGTGTCAACGCTTAAAATATAGGAAGGTATTTTACTGGCCTCTACTTCACTCAGCACAGTATAGTAACTTAAGGAAAAATTGGTGGTAACCAGAACCGGGGATTTCTCGGTTGCCTGTCCTATAGGGTAAAGCTTAGGCTCTATCTGCAGGGGTTTTTGCGGGTCAGTATAAATATTCTGCCTTAACGTTAAAATAGAGAGCGCCTCCCAGGTTTCTACACCTTTAATTAAGACCAGGCCTGCATACTTGGCTATGTAAGCGGTTGCCTCTATCGCTTCTTCATAAAAATCATCCGCTTCTACAATAGCCAGGGTTGGATAACCTAAAGCGCGGTTTGATTTTTTGATCGCCTGCCTGCGGATCTGGGTTAGATCCCAGATTTTTTCAGTAACAGGCTTTGTGCCGGTATCTAAGATCAGGTTGTTGGCCCCTAATGCGTTAAGCTCCCTGGTAAGCTGGGCAAGTTTATCAATATCCTGCTCAACTGCCACCAGCGTCAGGCCAAACTCTTTGGCAATTGGGCTGATTTGCGCAAAATTATCTTTTGTCGCGCCATACAGCAAAGGCTTGCGCTCCGCGGAAAATTCTGCCGCCTGCCTTAAGGAAGCAGGGTCACTGCTTACCAGCATAAGCGGCAAAGCAGTATTATTTAAAACCAGTTTGGTCACCTCAAGGAATCTTTTGGCATCTTTATTTTGTTTTACGGCTACCAGATTTACTTCCAGTTTCTGGCCGACACGCTCAAACTTTAATTGGTTGATCTTTTCCAGCCGCAGTTTTATTTCCTCGTCTTTCAGATTATCATCAATAATAAAACCCAGCCCCGCGGGATTGCGGAATTTTTCTTCATGCCGGAACATTACTGTTTCATTGCCGATCTCCAGCTTAGATTCTCCGCTGCCTAAGCTGATAAGTTTTATCGGCGGCAAGGCCTGCGCCTCCAAAGCGCTCTTTGCTTCAGGAGAAATAAAGGGGCATTTTTCGATTGTAACTGTTTTTTTCGCCAGCTGCATGGCAAAGGCAAGGCAGGTGGCTAAACCGCACTGCCGGCAGTTAGTTTTAGGAAGTAATTTGTAAATATCTAAACCCGAAAGTGCCATAATTATCTCCTAGCCCACAAGGGCACACCCGCGCAATTCCTTATAAGCGCGGGGTGTTGTTGATTAAGCTGGCGGAATAACCCGCGCCAAATCCATTGTCAATATTTACCACCGTAACACCTGGCGAACAGCTGTTTAACATGGACAAAAGCGCAGCCAACCCGGAAAAGCTGGAGCCATATCCGCAGCTGGTCGGTACAGCAATGATCGGCGACTTGACTAATCCGCTGATTAAGCTGGCCAGCGCCCCCTCCATACCCGCGACCACAACAATTACCCGGGCATTCCTTAATTTTTCAATATTGCTCAATAGGCGGTGCACGCCTGCCACCCCCACATCATAGAGTTTCTCGACGCGGTTACCCATTACCTGCAGGGTAACCACTGCCTCTTCAGCCACAGGGATATCGCTTGTGCCTGCCGAAACTACCAGGACCGTGCCCTCAGATAAAGTTTTAGGCTTACTTAAGAGAAAACCGATTTTCGCCAGGGGGTTATATTTTAAAGCAGGGATTGATTTCTTTAGAAAAGAAAACGTGTTTTTGTCTAATTTAGTCAGCAGCAGATCCTCTTTTGACTTAACAATCTTCCTGGCAATATCCAGCAGATGCTGCCGGTCTTTTCCCGGAGAGTAAACTACTTCCGCGAACCCCTTACGCCTCTTTCTGTCTGTGTCAAGCTTGGCAAACCCCAGATCACAAAAACCCTTATTCACTGGCATCTATTTAAAATCCCCGGTAAACAAGAAATCCCAGCAGGATTATAAGCGCCGCGGCAAGGATATAGAAATCATTAAAATAGAAAAAATCGCGGATCTTATCCTGAGGCCTTACCAATTCCTTTTCCGCGGACTTATGATGCAGGCCATGGTGGCTTTTTCTATATTCATCAACCTGTTCTTTTTTAAAACGCAGGTAAACCCCTCCGACTTTATAGGCGGGGATTGCGCCATTTTCCGCTAAGTCCAGGATATCTTTCTCGGATACCCCCAGCAAAATAGAAACTTCCCTTACGGTGAGCAATTTTTCTTCAGACATTACTTTGCGATCTTTCCCGAAGCTACCCAGTTATCAATTGCCTTGCGTTCAAATTTCCAATCGCTGCCTTCTTTATTTCCCGGAACTTTCCCCGAATTAGCCCATTCCATGATGGAGTTTAGCTCAACTTCTAAGTATTTTGCCAGTTGTTCGGCATTTAAGAAATCATGCAGCATGATACACTGGCCCTGGAAAACCGCGCCTTCGGCAACATTAAGTTTTGCCGGATAGATATGGCCTTCTACGACGGACTGAGGCAAAAGGGTCAGCCTTTCCCTGGCGGTGATCTTGCCTTTGACCCGGCCGCCGACGATTATATTATCTCCCAGGATATCCGCGTTAATTACGGCTGTAGTACCGATGGTAAGGTTACCGCGCGTCTCAAGGTTACCATCAAACTTGCCATTGATCCGCAGATTGACCGGATCCTTAAAACTTAAAGTCCCCTGCATCGCGGCATCAACATCCAGTGTTTTTTCCTCCAGTTTCTTTTTAAATGCCATGCTTGCCTCCCTTTGTTCTTAGGTTTTGGGTTCTTTAAATAACTTCGTTTCTGCGTAGCGAAAAAAATGCAATACGATCAAAACTAAAACCGTGGCACAAACCGCTATTTTATTAAATCCGACTCCTACTGCCAGGCCGATCCCCGCAACTACCCATAAGCTGGCCGCGGTAGTCAGCCCCCTTACCCCTTCCGGGTCCCTGATTATCGTGCCGGCGCCAAGAAAACCAATTCCTGTAATTACCCCCGCGGCAATGCGCGCCGGATCCAACGCGACACCGTCTTTATATATATCAAAAACATACAAGGATGTCAACATGATAAGACAAGACCCTAACGCTACCAGTATATGCGTGCGCAGGCCGGCGTTTCTGCGGTGAACCTGGCGCTCAAGTCCGATCAGACCGCTTAAAACCACCGTCAATAATAAACGCGCGATCATTTGCA
>JBAZQO010000048.1:0-7536 GCA_041645145.1 Candidatus Omnitrophota bacterium | reverse complement strand
TATTTTAATACCTGTTTTAATCATTTTAATTATTATTTCTTTGGCGCTTGCCGCAGGGGGATTCTATTCCTACCAAAATGAACATACAAAAAACATTCAGCTGCAGGCTCAGATCGAAGAATTAAATACCCGCCAGCGGATTACTGAAAGCAAAC
The DNA here is from genome assembly GCA_041645145.1 of Candidatus Omnitrophota bacterium. GTDB lineage: Bacteria > Omnitrophota > Gorgyraeia > Gygaellales > Profunditerraquicolaceae > UBA6249. Next base: position 7,381 of record JBAZQO010000048.1, on the reverse strand, counting down.
TTGAAGAAACCAAGAAAAAGGCTGTGGAGTTCCAACTGAAGTTGCAGGAAGCCACTGCCCAGATTGATTCCTTAACTAATGAGCTTGCTCAGGAGAAATCTTTGCGCCTTGAGGCATCAAATAAATCGGAGCAGCTTAAGGTTGACCTTGAGCAGCAAAAGGTGTTGCGCCAGGATATAGAAAACAGGCTTAATCAGGCCCAGGATGACGGCAAGAAAATAAAAGAGCAGACTAAAGTTATGCAGCAGCAGAAGGCGGAGCTTGAGGCCAAGATTAAAAATCTTGAATCCATCTCAAACGGGGTAGAGCTGGGCAAGGTTGTGGTTGCGCCCGCGCCGGCGGTAAAACCCGGGAAAAAATCAGCAGTCCCTCAAGGGAAGAGCCTGGAGGGAAGGGTCATGGTGGTAAATAAGGATTATAATTTTGCGGTGCTTAATTTAGGCAGTAAAGACGGAGTAAATACAGGCGATGAATTCTCGGTATATCATGCCGGTAAAGTTATCGGAGTTTTAAAAGTGGAAAAGGTGCATGAGTCGATGGCGGCCGCTGGTTTCTCCGAGGAGTTAAAGAGTATAATAAGCGAAAATGATGAAGTAGTGCAAAAGGTAAAATGAGGCCTTTTGTCATAAAAGATAAATCTGTCCCCAGCGGAGAAATAAATTTTCCCGGAGACAAATCTATAGCCCACCGGGCGCTGATAATAAGCGCCATAAGCCGCGGCAAAACCAATATAAAGAATTTTCCCGTTTGCGATGATTCCCTTGCTACTCTAGGCGCCTTGGTTGCTTTAGGGGTGAAGATATCGCGCAGTAATAAACAGGTTTTAGTCAGGCCCGGACCCGGATTATTAAAACCCGTAAAGCCGATTTTTGTAGGTAACTCCGGGGCGACCCTGCGTTTACTTTTAGGCGTATTAGCCGGCCAGTATTTTACTACCAAACTCCTGGCAGGAAAATATCTTTCAGTAAGGCCCATGGCCAGGGTGAATCTGCCTTTGCGCATGATGGGCGCTAGAATTACCGCCAAATATAAAGGCCAGGAAGAGTATCCACCTATAGTAATTACCGGAAATAAACTTAAAGGTATTTCTTATCGCATGCCGGTTGCTTCAGCCCAGGTAAAATCCGCGATTCTCCTGGCAGGATTATCCGCTAAGGGCCGGACCCGGGTTATCCAGCCGGTTAAGACACGCGACCATACCGAGCGCATGCTTAAGGCCTTTGGCGCAAAGATAACTACGGATGGCAATAGCGTAATTTTAAATCCGGGCAAAAGTTTAGTCAGCCCGGGGGAAATTTATATCCCGGGAGATATTTCTTCGGCGGCTTTCTTCATGGTTTTGGCCTCAATTATTCCCGGCTCTAATGTTATTATCCGGCGCGCCAGCCTTAATCCCGGGCGCTGCGGAATAATCAATGTTCTTAAAAGAATGCGGGCTAAAATTGAAGTTTCCCGGCCCAAGGATATGAAAGCGCGGAGTTTTGAGCCTATGGGTGATCTTAGCGTAAGCAGCAGCCGGCTTAAGGCTACGGTGATTAATTCCGGAGAAATCCCTTCTTTAGTTGACGAGCTGCCTGTTCTTATGGTTGCCGCCTGTTTTGCCAGAGGCAGCACTATAATTAAAGGAGCCGGGGAATTAAGGGTTAAGGAGACTGACCGCATTAATTCCATGTCCAGGAACTTAAAACTCATGGGAGCGGATATCCGGGTGGTTAAATCCGGCAGTAAGGAAAATATAGTTATAAATGGCAAAGGCAAGCTTAAGGGAGCCAGGCTTAAAAGTTTCGGCGATCATCGCACTGCCATGAGCATGGTGGTGGCTGCTTTAGCGGCAGAAGGCAGATCGGAGATTGATGATGTCAGCTGTATTAGTAAATCCTTTCCCGGGTTTATAGCTACGCTAAAGAGCCTGATAAAGAGGTAAAGAGGTAAATATCTATTTGACAAAGGGTTTAAACTCTGCTAAAATTTCTTACTGGTTTAATCCTTAGGAGATAATATGGGAAAATTAAAACAGCAGCTTAAGAGAGCGATTAATTTTGTTTTGGGGCTTTTTTCCAATGATATGGGGATTGACCTGGGAACAGCCACGACCCTGGTCTTTGTTAAAGGGGAAGGGGTAGTGCTTTGTGAGCCTTCGGTTGTGGCTATTGAACGGGGGACTTCGCATGTTTTGGCTGTGGGAGAGGAAGCCAAGCGCATGCTTGGCCGTACCCCGGGAAATATTATCGCTATCCGCCCGATGAAAGACGGGGTTATCGCTGATTTTGAGATTACCGAAGCGATGCTGCGGTATTTTATTAAAAAGGTACACCACCGCAGGGTATTGGTCAGGCCCAGGATTGTGATTGCCATACCTTCGGGTATTACGGAAGTTGAGAAGCGGGCAGTAAAAGATTCTGCGGAGCGCGCTGGCGCAAGAGAGGTTTTCTTAATAGAAGAGCCGATTGCCGCAGCCATTGGCGTGGGGCTGCCTATCCAGGAGCCTATCGGCAATATGATTATCGATATAGGCGGCGGGACCACCGAGATTGCCGTAATTTCATTAGCCGGAATTGTTTTCTCAAAGTCTATCCGCATCGGCGGAGATGAGATGGATGAAGCTATTATTGAATATCTTAAGAAAACTTATAACCTTATGGTCGGGGAACGCACATCCGAAGATATTAAGATAAAGATCGGCTCAGCGTATCCATTGGAAGAAGAGATGAGTATGGAGGTTAAGGGCAGGGATCTGGTCGCGGGCCTGCCTAAGACCGTGACTATAACCAGCGAAGAGATCCGCGAATCCCTGCAGGAACCACTGCGGGCCATACTGGAAGTTACGAAAATGTCTTTAGAGAGGACCCCTCCGGAGTTAGCCGCAGACCTTATCGATCATGGCATTGTCATGGCGGGAGGCGGCTCTCTTTTAAGAGGATTGGATAAATTAATTTCCGAAGAGACCGGCCTGCCGGTGCATATAAGCGAAGATCCGATTACCGCCGTTGTTAACGGGACCGGCCGGGTGCTGAGCGAGATCCGATATCTTAAGAAGGTAACCGTATCGGTTAAAACGGAAGTGCGTAATTAATCCTTCCTAAATGTGTTTAAGCTATCCCGCAAAACCTTAATTAATTTCATACTTATTGCCTGCGCAGTATTCCTGTTATCCAATTCGCTGTCCTGTTTTAAGAATCCCCTGCAAAAAACTTTTAAACCTCACCTTTTATTAATCAGCTGGCTTAAACGTGAAGCAGGCGGGATCATCTTTTATCACCGCAACCTGGTTGAAAATGAAAGATTAAATAATGAGACAGGTTTGTTGCGCCGGCGCCTATTTGATTTAAGGGAGGTTTATCTGGAGAATGCGCGCCTGACGGGCTTGCTGGGCTTTAAACAGAAGTCTGGCTTGCGCTTGTCCCCTGCGAGGGTGATCGCGCGCTCTCCGGACAGCTGGTCATCCAGCGCCATTATTGATAAAGGAAAATATAACGGGATAAGGCACGGGATGGTAGTGATCAATCCCCGTGGCCTGGTGGGCAGGGTAGCCGAGAGCGCGGATAATACCAGCAAGATATTATTGATCAATGACCCAAGCCTCGGAGTTTCCAGTATTGTGCAGCGCAGCCGGCAGGAAGGCCTGGTCAGCGGGACTCTCGGAGCCAACCTGATCATGCGCTATCTTCCTAAAGATGCCGATATTGTTGCCGGCGACCTGGTGGTTACATCCGGTTTAAGCCAGATTTATCCCAAAGGGTTGCTAGTGGGCAAAGTGATTGATATCGGCCGTGACCTTTCCGGGCTAAACTGTTACGCCATCATTAAACCGGCCGTAGATTGTTCCGCGATCGAAGAGGTGCTGGTTATTATTCCATGAAGAAATGGGTTCTTTTGCTCACTATAATTGCCTTGGCTACGCTGCAATTAACCTGGCCGGGATTTTTAACTTTTTTTAATGCCCGGCCGGACCTGCTTTTGATTTTTGTTATCGCGGCTGTTTTTTATTTAGATTTTAAGGTTGCCTTGGCACTGAGCATCTTATGTGGGCTGTTGAAAGACGTATTCCTCCCGGGGAGTTTCGGGATAAACACGATCTTGTTTCCTGCCTGGTGTTACGCAATCTGGCGTCTGGGCCGGCAGATATCTACGGAGTTTTATTTTATACGCCCGGCTTTGGTCTTAACTACGGCCTTATTAAACAACATTATAAGCGGCTTGCAAAGCGTGAATCTGGGGGGGATTATACCGCCGGGTATTTTTTTACTCAACCTGATTATTCCTTCGGTTTATACGGCGGCATTATCACCTTTAATCTTTAAACTCACCAAAAAAATAGCCGCATAATCTCTTGGCCATGGAAAGAAAGAAAATATTCAGTTACTTTATCGGCTTAATGTTTGCTCTCTTGCTGTTCGGGTTGTTAAACCTGAATTTATTGCAGGGCGCGAAGTTTCGCCGGCTCAGTGACGGTAATTGCATCCGCCTGATATCGCAGCAAGGCAGCAGGGGCAATATCCTGGACCGCAACGGGGAACTTATCGTAGGAAATAAGATTTCATACGATGTGATGATTTTGCCCCAGGATTTAAGCCAGGTTGACCGGGCCTTAAGCGCGGTCAGCCGCATATTAGGCGTAGAAACCGGAGAGCTAAAAATCGCTTTCAAAAAGAATTTTGTTTCTTCCAGCCTTCCGACTACCGTTGCCGGCAATATAGAGCTTAAGAAGGCGATTATGCTGGAAGAGTATAAGGTTGAAGAACCCAGTATTATAATCGCGCCAAAACCCCTGCGTTATTATCCTTACGGATCATTGGCCTGCCATGTTATCGGATATGTGAATGAGATTGACCGCTGGCGTCTGACCAAGCTGGAGGATTACGGGTATAAGACTAAGGATATCGTAGGTTTCGGCGGGGTAGAGGAGAAATATGATTATTATTTACGCCAGGAAGAGGGAGGGTTATCCGTAGAAGTAAACCACCGTGGTAAATTTACCCGCGTTCTGGGTTTTGCTCCGCCCAGAGACGGCAAGGATATTCAGCTGACACTGGACCTTGGGATCCAGAAAATCGCGGAGGAGAATTTATCCGGCAGAAAAGGAAGCGTAATTCTGATGGATCCGCAAAGCGGCTCAATCCTGGCATTAGCCAATTACCCCAATTTCAATCCCGCGATTTTTGTGAACAAGCGCTCTACGCTTATTGCCGGCCTTTTCAATAATTCAGATGCTCCGCTGATCAACCGGGCTATCAGCTCAAGCTATCCACCGGCATCTGTTTTTAAAGTTGTTGTGGCAAGCGCCGGCCTGGAATTAAAAAAGATAAATCTTTCTACTCATTTTCTCTGCGCTGGCGCGACCATGGTGGGCTCGAGAAAATTTTCCTGCTGGGATGTGCACGGCCCGCAGGATATCATCGCGGGCATTGCCCATTCCTGCGACGTATTTTTTTATAAAACAGGATTGCTTTTGGGCGGCCAGAATATCCATGATTATGCCTTAAAGTTGGGTTTGGGCAGGCCCGCGGGTTTTGAGCTTCCCTACGAAGCAAGCGGTTTTATCCCGTCTCCTCTATGGAGAAAGATAAATAAATTTCAAAATTGGTTTGACGGGGATACCGCTAATTTAAGTATCGGCCAGGGGGAATGCTTAGTTAGCCCTTTGCAGGCAACCGGTATGATGGCGGTATTCGCCAACCGGGGATATCTGCCGGTTCCATATATTATTAAGGCGGTGGGAGGCCTGGAGCTGGAAGCAAAAAAGAAAAGGCTTACCCCGGTAGCTTTCAGGAAAAGCACTTTTGAAACCTTGCGCGAGGGTTTGCGTGAAGTTGTCTCTGATGCTAAGGGCACGGCATATATTTTATCCGGTTTACCGGTTGCTGTTGCCGGGAAAACCGGCACCGCCCAGGTGTCTCACGGGTTAACCCATGCCTGGTTTGTCGGTTTCTTCCCGTATGATAAACCAAAATATGTGATCTGTGTTTTTCTGGAAAATGGAGGGCCGGGGCACGCGGCCAGCGCTGTCGCTAAACGGATTATCGAGGCAATGAACAGCCAGGGGCTACTGCAGTAATATGAGAAATTCATTCCTTAAGATCTTAACCATCGCCATTTTTATTTCGATCCTCGGCGTGTTAACAATCTATAGCAGCACCTATCAGAAAGAAGGCAGCCTTTGGCAGGATATCTACAAGCGCCAGATACTCTGGATAGCTATCGGCCTGGTTTGTTTTTTCTTTATCTCAGGTTTTAATTACCGCAAACTCTGGGATGCAAGCTATTTTATTTACAGCCTGGCATTATTTTTTCTCTTCCTGGTTTTTTGCCTGGGTATTATCAGGCTAGGCGCGCAGCGCTGGCTTAAGATTGCCTGGTTTAATTTCCAGCCTTCGGAGTTTGCCAAGCTGGCAATTATAATATTTTTGGCGCGCTATTTTAGCCGTAAATCCGCCAGCGATATATCGCTTCTTTCCGGTAAGTTCGGGATTTTCCGCGGGCTGGTCCTGCCGTTTATATTTGTAGCAATACCCATGTTCCTGGTCATTGAGCAGCCGGATTTAGGCAGCGGGCTTATGCTTTTATTGGCTTTTGTTTCTTTACTCTATTTGACTAATGTCCGGTTAAAATATATTTTTATCTTGTTGATTTCTTTGATCCTGCCGTTGCCGTTTCTCTGGCATTTTTTGCGCGATTATCAGAAGGACAGGCTGCTGGTTTTTATTAATCCGAATATTGACCCTCTGGGCGCCGGATATACGGTGATCCAGTCGCGCATAGCCATCGGGTCCGGAGGCCTGCTGGGCAAGGGCTGGCTTTCCGGCACGCAGAGCCAGCTGTATTTCCTGCCGGAGTCGCATACGGATTTTATCTTTGCCACATTTTCAGAGCAGTGGGGTTTTTTGGGCAGCCTCCTGCTTATCTGCATGTATTATTTAATTATCCGCCAGGGTTTTATGATTGCCCAAAGGACGCAAGATTCATTCGGCAAGCTGCTTGCTTACGGTATTTCGCTTTTGCTGGCATTGCAGGTATTTATTAATATCGCTATGAACATGGGACTGGCGCCGGTGGTTGGCCTGCCTTTGCCGCTTTTGAGCTACGGCGGCTCAAGTGTGCTGGTAACCTTTGTTGCTTTAGGGATCCTGGTGAATATCGACCGCACCAGGGCCGTATTTTAATGATGATTGAAGATATCCTTTCACAGGTGCATCGCCCGGGTCAATACCTTGGCAATGAATGGAATGCCGGCAAAAAAGATCCCCGGTCATGTTACATAAGTTTCGCGATTGGGTTTCCGGATTTATACGAAGTGGGGATGAGCAACCTGGGGTTGCGGATAATTTACGGTATTTTGAACAGGATCCCTGATCTGGCCTGCGAGAGATTCTTTGCGCTGGAG
>JBAZQO010000006.1:0-42017 GCA_041645145.1 Candidatus Omnitrophota bacterium | reverse complement strand
TATTCCTTAGCAATAATTTGCCCAAGAATATGGCTTTAGCCGTCTCTTTGGCCGCGGGTTTCTTTATTCCGGAAATCTGGCTGAACCAGAAGATAGCTAAAAGGCTGCACAATATACGGCGCGACCTACCCAACATTATTGACTTGTTGAATCTTTGCGTAAGCGGGGGGATGGATTTTATGCTTGCGGTAAACCGCGTGGTTAAGGATTTAAAGCCTTGTGATCTGACTCGGGAATTAGGGGAGGTTTATCGCGAAACGCAGGTCGGCAAGAGCAGGCGCGAGGCGATGAAGAATTTCGGCTGGCGCGTGGATATGCCTGAGGTGCATTCTTTTGTACGCACGCTTATACAGGCTGACCGCATGGGCACGCCTATGTCTGAGGCATTAAATGTGCAGTCAGAGGAGATGAGGGTGAGGAGGTTCCAGCACGGCGAGTCAATGGCATTGAAGGCGCCGATCAAGCTGCTCTTTCCCTTGTTTGCCTTTATTCTGCCGGTAGTGATGATCATTGTAGGAGGCCCGATAATCCTGCAGTTTGCGCGCGGGGGGATTAATTTCGGGTTTTAAAGATATGAAAAAACATCTATCCGGACAAAGCGTGATCGAGTATTTCGTGATCCTTGCTTTAGTCATGGTGGTAATCGCATCCTTCGGGTTTATAGATACCGTGCGCAACGCATTTTATGATTATTTCAACAGGGGTGTAGCGTATTTAAAATAAAGAGGGAGATAGGGAATGTTAAAGATCATTTATAATAGGCGCGCGCAGAATTTTATGGAATATAGCATGCTGGTCATAGTTATTGTTACGGCCTTATTGGCGATGCGCCAGTATATACAGCGCTCCATAAACGCGCGCTTAAAACAGATCCAGACGGAATTGAATGAATCCAAGAGATAAAGAGGCAAAAATGAAAAACATTGCCCAGTCTACAATAGAATATGTGGTTATGCTTAGTCTGATCGTGGCGGCGCTTTTCGCGATGCAGGTCTATCTTAAACGGGGCATGTCCGGCAGGATGAAGAGCTCTGCTGATGAAATAGGGGGAGGGTTTTTTTATTCTCCCGGGGCAACGCATTCCACGATTACAATTGATACGACAACCGGGACAAAAAGCAGTTCATATGTCAGGGATTTGGGGGGCAGCATCGATTATAAAGCAAGCACCATGGATACTCAATTAGAAAGTAGCCGCACAAGTAACCGCGTAGAGGAGGTTTTGCCTTTTAGCGCGGAGCCGGCGAGGTGATAAGATGAGACGGGGAAGTTCTTTTATGGAGTATATGGTAATCCTGGGAATAATCTCCGCGGTGCTCTGGGGAATGAATATTTATGTTAAACGCGGCGTACAGGGAAAGGTCAAGGATCTGACGGATTCATTTATAGGAAAGGAGCAGGAGACGGATATTTCGCCTACTGCCGTAACTACCAGCAGCGCTAAAAGTGATTATGACTCAACTGTTGATACCCAGGGATCCCTGGGCGGGGGTTGGCGCGTTTCAAGTTCGGAAAAAATGGATTATGAGGCGGAAAGCAAAATAGTTGATACAGATGTGCCTTATACATCAAGTGATCCTGTGACTGCTGAACAAGGGTATAGCAGTCCGGGTGGGCAGATTCAAAATTCCTCGCAAAAAGGGGGATCAGGCGGCTAAAGAGGCAGGCGGTGATTAAAATGATCTACGCGAATAAAAAAGGACAGGCAGTAGCTGAGATGGCAATATTCGGCACCTTGATATTGCTTATCTTCGGGGTGCTGCTTTCTTTCATGCAACAGTTTAATGACCGGCAATACACGCAGATGGAGGCCTTTCGCAGGGCATTGGAAAAGGCTAACTCCTACACCTCAGGTGCTGAAGACGGCTCAGGGGCCTCTGTGCAATATACCCTGGTGCAGAACAGGCACCAGATAAACCTCGCCGGCGGTTATAAGCAGGGCAGTAATGTTACCCAAACAGGCTCCGCCAATGTATACTGGGCTATCCCTAAATCGGCAAAAGGCTCCTCGGCAGAAAGTTTGCTTGTATTCAGGATAAATGAAGATGAAGGAGAAATTAAATACAATGACTATATTCCCGAAGCGCACCGGAGGATAGATGAGGATGGCAAAGAGAGGTCGACGTATTGGGTGTTAGAAACTCAGAACATGAACACTGATTCGGACACGCTTTTCAATGAGACGAATGTGAAAAGCGAAGATACTTATGCTATTACCAACAGAAGGGTTTCCAGGCTTAAAGATGATATTGTTACCGCTGTGCCATACAGGATAGTGGAGAAAAGTACCTCTGGTAGTGATTACAAGAAAACCATAGAAGAAGGGACACTATATCAAGTTCAGCAGGGAGTGTACCGCGATTCAGATGGGCAGTATAAATATAGCCAGGGAACAACAGGCAATGAAGTAACCAGGGAGAAGACATGGGTTACGCCGTTTTAAAACGCGGCCAAAGCACAACTGAAATAGCCTTTGTTTTTGCGGGGATAGTCCTTTTATTCGCCGCGATACTGCAGATATGGTTCTGGGGCAATAAGCAGATCGTGCTGCGCCAGCAAAGTTATAATGCCGGCAGGGTAACCGCGGGAACTTCTTCCGACACATATACCCTGCAATGGCCGGTTTATAAACCGGATGAATTGACAGAAAATATGGTTTTAAGAGGGGATTAGGGTAAAAATGTAGGGAACAGGCATGCCTGTTCCACAGAGGAAGATAAACATGTTTACCTATTTTCATGATCATAAAAACAAATACAACAAAGGCCAGCTTGCCCCTGTATATATCCTGGTCCTGGTGATCGTGATCATTATGGCTATGGTCACGGTTAACTTATCCAAGGTGGCGATGGTGAAGACGGATACTGCCAACTCTGCTGATGCCGGAGCCCTGGCAACAGGCGCGATAATGGCAAATGCGTTTAATAGCGTGGCTGTGCAAAATAACCTGATGATAAACGCGTATTGGGCAGCCTATATGTCCGTATCCGTTATGTTCGTATTTGCTTTCGTTAAGCTGACAATGGCTTATATGTCTGCATCGACCGCATTAATTGGCGGAACGTCAGCTGAGGCCTTATCTTTTTGTCCTACCTCTTGCGCTGCAGCAGCTGCAGCTTTGCTTGCAACCAATTTGTCGCTAGCGGCAGCAGAAATATTAGTAGTAGTTAGTAAGACTATTATGGCTATCGGGATTTCGATTACCGCTGCCAGTATTGCCCAGCATTATAATTATCTTCTTATCAGGCGCATGGCGGTAAAAGGCAGAAGCTCCTCCATAAGGAATGGCCACGGGTTTGTTTTCTCAAATAGCGGCATAGGCTCCAAGCTAAAGGCAGGAAGCCCTCTCTCTGGTGTTGACGACCCCCGCGGCTATAGGGATTCCTATATTGATTTCTTAGATAGCATAGGGGATAATGAGCACTATAATTATTCCTGGAGAGACGGCCAGGGAAGGTCCCATTCCGTGGATTCAAATGTGCATACTAATAAAGTAGATGATTTTAAATTAACGGTGGCGATTTTGCCGTCTTTGGCAGAGACAGCACTTTTGCTTGCCAGCGGTTTGTTGATTGATTCTGCATCTGTGGAGTTAGCTGAAGCTTCAGGGGTGTACGCCTTCGCGGCGGGGGAATTAAAGGGTGCTTGTCCCCAGTCTATGTGTTGTCCCCCTACCCCCCCAACGGCTGCTTGTTGTGCTGCTTGCATAGCGTTAGCTGCAGCGGCACAGCTTGAGTTGCCTGCGGGTATAGCTGGGAATTCAGCGGCGATTGTTTCAATGACAGGTGCATTCGCTTTATTGGTTGGCGCCATGGCAGGATTATTGCCCGGGCCGACAATCACCAGCAGCGGCGAATGGGATGATATTATGTTTTTCGATTGCTGGATAACTGATATTGACCATGATCATTTAGTGCGGGTTGATACAACTCAGAGGCATCAGGGAGGAGACCTTGGGCTGTGGAAGACGCGTTATCCTGATACTGCCAGTTATGCTGTTGTTGATTTTTCGGGAAGAGGAAGCATATTCCCGCCTAACCCAAGGTATGGTTCTGACATAGTAGCTGTAGATAGTAACTAAGGAGGATTAAAATGTTTTCCAGGTATAAAGTCGCGCGGTTATCCGGCTGTCTTCTTTTAATAATGTCTATATCAGCGCATTCTCTTTACGCTGCCTGGTGGGATAGGAATACCATACCGCTTCCCGCGGGAACAGAGGAGGTATTTCAGGAAACAAGAAATATTTCCGGCACAGAGTTTGTATTAAAATATTATGCCAGCGCACAGGATGCTAAAGTCATCAGCGACTTTTTCCGTTCAAAACTTCCTGCTTTGGACTGGAAGGAAAAAGAGTTGTTAAAAGAGATGAAACAGATACCTAATCTAAAGATCCCCGGTTCTCTAGAGGATATGCTGGCCATGAATTCCATCTTTGAAAAAGAGGGGGAGACTGTTATGATAAACTTTCTTCCCCAGGGAGCGGTTCAGGACGGAAAGACCCGGTTTACTATCGCGCGGGGAAATACGGAAGCAAAAAAAGCGCCCAAGGAGGATGACTTTATACCCAGATTATCAGGGAAGCCGAAGCTTGATGTTGCACCGGTTTATCCGGATGCTGCTTTAATCGCGCTGTCGGAGAATCCCGGTTTTATGCGGGCAACCTATTTTGCAAAAGATGATATTGAGAAGGTAAGCGAATTTTATAAAAACAAAATGCTTGATTACGGCTGGTTTCTTACAGAGGAGAAACCGCTTAAGAAGCTGGATTCAGGAAAGGTTGATTTATCTAAACTATGCCCTGATTGCCCGAAGGATAAGGATACGCAGCAGGCAATCAGGCCCGCGGCTATGGCGGTGCAGGAGCTTGATTTTTCCAACAAGGGGGGGGACCTTTGTATTGTAGCCCTGACAAATGCCGGGCCGAAACAGGCGGTTGAAGACAAGTTAAAGAACACAACCACGATTATGGTGCAATATGAAAAAGCAGGGAAATAGAGCGCAGGTTTTTACAGAATACGTTATTCTGGTTGCCATAGTGGCGGCTGTCCTGGTGGGAATGAGGATATATATGGAGAGGGCAGTGCAGCAGAAATTCCGGGAGAGCGCGGATGTGTTCGGCGAGGGGGAGCAATACGCAAAAGGGGTTACGCAGGCTACCTATAGTGATACGCCCGGCGCTCTGCCGACAATAATCCCTACTGCTAAGGACATTTGCCCCGGGCTTTTGAGCAAAATAGATGTATTAGATGGCGAAATAAAGGACTTAAATGAGCGCGCGGCAGCATTTGAGCAATCTGCGCTTAATTTAAATAATTCGGCAACGGACTTGAATGCGCAAATCCCGGTATTAAGAGAGCAGGCCCGGCAGCTAAGGCTGCAGGCAGATGGTTATGAGGCCCAGGCCGATGCAAAAGACGCCGATGCCTTGGGTAAAAGGAACCAGGCAAAGGCTTTAAACGCTCAGGCAGATGATAAGCAGAAAGAGATTGATGATTACAAAAAGAATTATCCCTTGTGTTTTCCCAGCGGCTGCGTAAGCAGCTGTGCGGAGGGAGACAATTGTTGTTGCGTGCTTGATGCCGTAGCTAATTTAGGAACCGAAATAGCAAGTTTACGTAGTGAAGCAGCTTTATTAAACGCGCAGGCAGCGGTATTAGAAGATGAAGCAAAGGTTTTGCATGGGAAAGCCGCTTCTCTATATAAAGCCGCGGATGATGCAGATGGTGCAGCTGATGATCTGGGAGAAACACAAGTTCCCAGATTAAAGGAACAGGCTAAATCATTTCAAGAACAAGCAGCAGACGCCAGAAGCGCAGCTCAGAAGAAAGAGGAGCAAATAGAGGATTTTAAGAAAAATTATCCTGACTGCTTCTAAGGAGAAGAGTGATGTTAAATAAACCAAGGGGACTGACATTCAGGCTTATTTCGGTCTCCCTGACATTTTTCCTTATGATCTCTTTTGCTTTTCCTAAAGAGTCGCTGGCTTACAGAAGTAGGGATGGCGGCGGGGATATTGTAGAATTTGACTTTGGCAAATGGGCATTAGGCACCGCGGCAGGCGTGGTTTCTTCTACTTTAGGCAGCGCTATTGTTTCAGGGCTAGGAGGCTCTTTGGGCTGGTCAACAGACGGTGGTTTTATGGAATCCCTCTCTAGCTTAAAAGGAGCTGACACCTGGGCAACTAATTTTGTAAACAGCACAGCAGTAGGCCAGGTGCAGAATGCTGTAGGCATGATGGGTAGCTATTATGGCTGGGACCCGAGGTCTACTATTTTCATAAGCTCAATAGCAGGAGGGGTTGTGGGAGGGGGTTTAAGTCCCGGGCATTTTGGCAGCTCGGTTGGCAGCGGGTTAGGAGTTTCCCAAACCATTGGCGCCGGGATGATGAACACTCTTGAAGGTATGGGTATAGGCCTTATTGAGGGGAGTGTAGAAGGCGCTATACTTATGAGCGCCGCGGACAAAAAAGGCCGCGTTGACCCCTTAATAGGCAATTTAGCGAATTTAACTGGAAGCCTTGTTACAGGCGCCCTAGTAGGAGGGCTTAGTGGCCCCACAGGTGATTTTAGCTTTGCGAACATTGGGAATTTTGATCTTGCTAACGCAGCCCAAAGTGGCTTGCGTACCGCATTAAGAAGTCTACCCTCAGCCGGGCTTAGTATGGGGGTACAATCCATTACCAGAGGCATGGACAAGCAGGATGCCGCTATCATAAAAAATGCCTTTTCAGGGGCATATTATCTGGTCAATGCCCCTACAGGATACCTGGTGGACAAAAAGATTATACCCTCTCTTTTTGAACAACAGCAGAATATCCCTATTACCAATACACAATCACCACTATTAAAACAAGCTTTAGACCCAAATTCAAGGATTCCTTTAACTCAGAGCTATGGTCAAGTAAATTGGGAAAAATCTTATAAAGATTATTCAAAGAGGCAATAAATCAATAATCAGTGTCCAATCTGTATCTTATTGTAGTCAAAGTGTCCAATCTGTGGTTTATTGTGGTTAAAATGTCCAATCTGGTCTTAAAGCAGTTCAGTCACCACTCTCCTCATTCATAGGGTCCGTCCCCATAGGGTCTGTCCCCGCAGGGGACTGACCCTATCTAAATGGAAATTATCTCAGCCTATTGAATTAGGTAACTTAGGGGGTAGATTCTCAAGGAAATGGTCATTTTAGCAGCCACAAAGGCGCTTAATTCACGCAATATTAATAGTATATTATAATAAAGAAAACGCTGCCTTTTAAGGCGGAATTTTACTTGACAAGCATAAAATTCCTGTGTTATACTTTGAGCGTAATAAGGTTAGGTAGCGAAAGGGTAAACCCCGAGTAATCGGGGGGCGCAAAGCCACGGATCCGAAAATCAATTCAAGGCAATAAGATAAGGACAGCCGGGCTGCCGAATATCAGTAGGAAGTAGGATATTTGACAACTCGGTTTTTTTATTTAATATCTTATTAAGAAGTTTTGGAAACGTTTTATTAAACTAAAACCAAATGTCCTTAAACCGAACAAAGATCATGAAAGCATCTGCTGGGGTAAGGGGAAAACTATTTCTTGCCTTTTATACATTAGGTAAAGACAATGCATAAAAACCCTGAACAAAAAAACCAGGCAGAATCAAAACCAGGCCTTCAGAAAAAAACACCCTTCCAATCCAGCTTCAAGGCCTGGATCAGGATCGTAGCTTTCGTAGTAGTCGCGGTTTTTCTCCCGGAACAGGCAGCGCAGGCAGTAGAATATGATTGGCGGGTGCTCTGGAGCAAACCCGGCTCACTCACTTCATACTCTCCGAACTTAGTAAAAGACCCGCGCCAACTGGACATAGCGGTCGCCGTAAGAAACATCCTCAAAGATATCTCAGGTAAACCCGTCACCGCCATAAAGATCTCCCCCACCTTAACCATCAATTTAGATAAGCCGTTAAATATCTCTAAGCAAAGGATAGAAGAGATCTACAATTGGCTGGCGGGAAAACCCTGTGGCGCAAAAGCCCTGTATGATTTTCTGTGCTACAGGGGACTGTCCCCGCAGGGGACTGTCCCCGCGATTAATGAACAGGATATAGCAGTTATGGCCCTGACCACAGATATTTTAAGCGGTGTGCTCAAGCCGGAAGGCAACCCGAAGATCATCAAGAGCTCCCTTTACGCCTTATCCCGCACCTCTGAATTCTTCGGCGCCAAACTTTACCCGGTAAAATTGGATTTAAGAGAGGGACTGTCCCCGCAGGGGGCTGTCCCTGTTTTGCCTTTTATAGCCCATTTCAAAAACGACCATTATATCCTGGTAACCCGCATAACTGATGATAAAGTTTATTATGCGGATGACCACAAAGAGGAATTCCTGCCCAAGGGTAAATTCCTGGAGAAGTTTAGCGGTTACGCCTTAGTTCCTTCGCTTCCAGATCAGGCACAGTTACTTTCTGATAAAGAAGCACAGGATATAAAGGGCGCAGGAGAGGACGGAGATTACTCTGGAGGAGACTACCAGTATTATGACGATTGGGGAGCTAGTTATGATTATGCGGAGTATTTTGACGCTATAGAGAACACGCCTGTTAACAGCATGCCGGAATATATGCTGCCTACCAACTACAACGTGCCCTCGGTGCCTGACTTTTCCAATTACAATGTAAATTACAATATAAATAATATAAATAACGCGATTTCAATAGCTCAAAACGGAGGAACTATTTCGATCCCCACCTCAGTTGGTTCTACCGTGTTCTATAATGACGCGGGCATGGTTAAAATGGAGGTCTACAATGATGACCTGCGCACAGTCAACGTAAGCCGGGTGACCGACAACCTGAAGATGATCCCGCTGGCGCAAGGCACTTGGGATAACAACAATGTTTATACTATGAATGACATTACGGCGACAGGCGGGAATGCTTTTGCCACCTCAAATCTTCAAAACCCGCTTACGAACAACGCCTTTAACACAAATATCGCGCTTGATCCTAATGGCTCCACAATGCAAAGACTTCAACAGGGAGAAAGAATCGGTCTTTCTACTCCTTCCGGCTCTATAGAGCTTTATAATTATAAGGGCGTTATCAAACAGGAAGTATATGACAATAATAATCGGGCTATTAGTGTGTCTGGTTGGAATGGCAATACATTTGTCCCGCTAGCAGAGGGGACTTGGAGTAGCAACAATAATTATTATATCCATGATTTCGCGCAGCCAGGCAGCGCCGAAATGGCATATGTAAAGAATGCATTGGGGACTCCGGTTGTGTCAGGAGAAGCCTCAGGGCTTTCAGGGGCCTCTGCCCTTGGGGATATATATACGGCAACAAATAGGCGCTTTGCGATAGAAGAGCAATCCCAATTTATCAATGTTACAAACCCCCATCAATTACAAGTAGGTATGAATTTCTATGATTTGGGATCAAGGAAAGGAGCTGATTTTACTTTTAGAACGGTTGATGGAGCGGGGGTATCGGGGTCCTTTCCTTATGGAGGCAACGTTTTAAATTTTACGGAGAATTCCAATACAGCTTTTTCTATCCCGGGTTGGTTTACGGGTGAATTGAGAAATAACAGTATCACAGGTGAAGGAAGGACAGCAGTATTTGATTCCATTCCTTATACCGAAGGTATCAATTATGTAGCTACCAAAGTTTACAGTGCAGGTTCAAAAGAGCCGATTTACTTTGGTTTAAGCAGTCAGGGCAATTCTGACGCAGCAGTATGGGGACTCAACGGACCAGCAAATTTTAAATACTTCCGCGTAACTGATAATTTCTCGATGATCGACCCAATCACTAAAGGGTCTCAGCAGGGCATGCTTTTTGCAGGAATGGAAGCGGGCAAAGGAGCCGGAATCCCTTCCGACATAGATCATGCGATCCGTACTTCAGGCGGCAGCACTGTTTTTATTGATAAAGAAGGAGGCAACCAGGCAAATCCTTGGGCGAAATTGCCTCAATTCGGCACCCAGGCAAGATTTGAGTATAAAGGAACAATAGAAAACAATCCTTCATACTCCCTTGGAGGTAGCCTGGTATTTACCAGCAAATTTAATATAAATAACAGGGAATCTACTCCCTGGCAGCTTAATGCAAAAGGGGCTGGATCAATATATGAGAACGCGGGAGTAAACGGTGATCCGACCCCGCTTAACCGCTATTTACATATTGATAAAGGAGAAGCGGTTATATTTACCGGCAGCGAAATCGGCATTACGGCAAAGAACGGCATAGTTAGTGCTGGAATCGATAATTTTGGCCCCGTGAATTGGTCCGTTAAGGAATTCTTGAATGATGCCGCCCGCAGATATGGCACAGGTTCAAAGATCTCTTTTGGCGCAGAAGTAAATTCCTCTCTCTTTGGCAAGAGCACATTTTATCCGATACTCAAGCCTCAATTTAATGATAATTTTGACCTCTCGCTGAGCTCGGAAAATAACCAGCAAAGAGGCGAGAAATCCGGAAGTTTTGCAAATCTTTATGGCAATCTTTTTAATGTGGCAGGTTTATATACCAAAGGTGGAGAGGCGAGGGTAACTTCTAATCTTAGCGCAGAAAATGGTTTTAACCCCGCTGAATTACCGGTTTCAAAGGGATTTATTGTTGTTACTTCGCCGTTGAGAATAGATTATGGTTCTAAAGTTAATTTTTCAATAACATCCCAGGCTTTATCTCGTACTGCTTTATTTACCCCTAAAACGGAAGAGGCTGCTTTTACAAGGAATAACCTGCCGAACATTGACCTCAAAAACGGAAATGGCCAGTCTGCTTTGGTAGCCAAAGGGATCAACATAGGAAAATTTGCTCTTCCCGGAAACGCGGGCGGCTTAAACAGCCAGGCATATAACCTCTTCGGCGCAAAAACAGAAATGAGTTTTACCTTTAATAAGGGCGGGCAGCTTGATTCCGCAGCCATTCTAAGCATTGACCCGAGAAGCTCATATTTTAACAACGGATATAAGACCAGTGATGGGAAAGAGCTTCCAGCATTTATTTATACCGGCGGCAAGATCTTAAATCCCTGGCTTAGTTATGTAGAAGATAAATTAGGGATAAAGCTTGCCAGTGCGATAACAGGGAAAGAAGGAGAAGTTACCATAGCGCAGATTACCGGCCCGATATCAAAGAATGCTAACGTCGGGACATTGACGCAGGTGCTTCTCGGTGACGGTATCTCAAAGCAAAGCCTTGCTAAAGTAGCCGGGGCTTTCCGCAGGCCGGACACCATTAGCGGCATAAAGGAAGGCGGCAAAGGAGAAGTTGTTAACCAGCTCGACTTAAGCAATGTTGAGGTACGCACGCTCAACAATAAATTAGAAATATTCACTCCCGATAATTCTATTCTTTTCTCCGCCTCTCCTTATTACTTGACCAGCACCGCTTCAGGGCATCGTCTAAGCTCTGAGCAGAAGAGTGAACTCCTTGGTATTGTTGGTAAGATGAAAGAGGGGGATTTAAGCGGCGCATCAGGATTCCTTCAATTAGTGGGCGGAACCCAAGGTAATATTCCTCAACAGAATTCAGGCTCACGCGGAGAAAACTCCAATTTAGGGCAGAGGGTAGTGCTTCAGTGGATCTCTCCTGTTCGCGAGGGAAGCGGTATAAATGTAAGCTTTGGCAGAGGAGCGGTTTTAGTTGACACTACAAATAAGAGCTTTGATTTTTCTCCTGTTTATTCTCCGGGAGCGGTGTGGCAGGATGTGCCCAGATTTACCGTAGCTTCGCATCTCCAAGGAGAAATAAATCTGGGGAATGAATACAGCGGCGGGGTAATTATTGCTCCAGGTTTATCTATAGGAAAATACAGCGATTCCCGTTCCGAGCTAAAGATCCTGGGAGGCCCCAACAATCCTATAACATTTGCGGCAGCAGTTACAGGCATGCCCGGATTTACAATGTGGGGAAAGGCGAAATACACCGCTTCATTTGAGGGGGGAGAAAAGCTCCTTTACGATTATAATTTTAATAAGGCTCACAATATGCTTGCGGAAGGCGTAGTTAGGAATATACGTAGTGAAAAAGAAATTTCGCAAGCTTATTCCCGCGCCCTCAAAGACGCTTATTTTGAAGGAACAGTGCAGAGGCTCTCCGATAATAAATCTTTCGGTATTGTAGGCGGTAAAGCGGAAGAGTTTGCAGAAGGCAGCAAAGCCGCCAAGATGTGGATCCGCGGGGAGGATTTTAAGGTTCTCCGCGAGAATATTTCTAAAAAAGGTTCTAATAGCGGATTAGAAAGCCTGAATGAAAGCACCGGCGTAGTAAAATCCTATAATAAAAACTCCGTAACCTTCACCGAAGCGCTCTTCACTCAGCTTGAGCCGGAGTACAAAGGAAATACAGGCAAGCTAAGGGAGCCTTTCTTTAAAGACTTGGCAATTTCTTCAGGCGCAACCTGGACAGGCAATGTTCCTTCTTTAAGCTCGGTACAAAGCGGCAATGTTTATCCTATTCCTGACATTATATCCTACAACAATAAAGCCGTTTATTTTGCTACAAAAAATGCCGGAGAGCTAGATAAAGAAAGCGCGGCAGGATTTAATATTTATAATGTGCCGGCAATGGTGAAAAAGAATAATGAAGTTGTTCAGAAGAACCTTGCTTCGCTGAACAAGCTGAAAGAACAAGTCCAGAATGACCACAAAGATAATCCTGGTGTAGCCGGAAAATATATCTCCTTGATAGATAGTGTGCAGAAGGCGATAAAAGCGGGAAATCAGAAAGAAGCGAAATCTGCTTATGCTCGGCTTGAATCTTTTGATATGAATACAAGGCTTGATAAATTAGGAAAACAGGTTCAGGAAATATACAAAGATAACCCGAGCGTTAGGTATTCTTATGCGGCCCTCATAGATGATGTAAAGGAAGCAGTCAATAAAGGTAAACCTAAAACGGAAGTGCAGTCTGCTTTAGCGAATCTCGAGGCTCTTGATATTCACGCAAAAATAGCTTTGAGATCTAATTTTGAAGCCAATGTTACTGAGTCGGCGCATAGGATGGCAAAGCATTTAACGGATGCCCCTGAGTCAAAGAACAAGGAGATAATGAATGGGCTGGTTAATAGAGTTTTTGATTCATTAGGCAATAATGATTACGAAGGAACGGCCAAAACCTTAAAGAGCGCGGATGTCGCTAATAACCTTCTCGGAGTTAAAACAGCAATAGAAAATGCTCTTTTGACAAATCCGTCCGCGAAGGAACAGTACTCGCCTGTGCTTTCAAAGGTTGAAGCCATAATTCAGCAAATCTTAGAAGGGAATTCTCAAGGGGATTTTACTAATACCTTAAATGAAATAAAGTCTTTTGCTGATACGGCTCAGAAGAATATTGAAGCGGGTAAATGGGTGAATAGAGCCGCTGCGTGGTTGCATGATAATTCGCTCCCGAATGGGTATAAATGGGAAGATCTTGAAATGATCACCAATACCGGAGCTGATACCGGCCCGATCTGGGTTGATAAAAAGACAGGGGAACGTGTTATACCCACTGCTGAAGGCAGGCAGGCTATAGTGGGGTTGGGCGCGGTGGCTCTTGGTGGAGCTTCCGTAATTGGCGCAACAGCGCTTGGGATAATCGGAACAGGAGCAGCCGCGGAGACCGCCGCAGCCGCAATAACGGGAAGCTCAGGAGTAACCGCGGGTTCTTTAATAAAGACCGGGTTAACAGGCACAGCTTATATTTTAGGTACCTCTACGGCAGCCGCGCTTGTGGAAATGCAGTATCCTTTGGTTAATGAGTTAGGGGCATTGAGTTCTGTAACCGGAGCTTTCCTGGCTCCCGGAAGAGGTCTTATCTCATCAATCGGCAGGATAGACAATTATATTGATTCTGCCACTAATTGGCTTGGACTTGAGAACAGCGCCTTCCGGAATAACCTGGCCGCAAGGATGGACGCGGTTAATTTTGCCGAGATGCAGTCAGCAGAACAGTATTTGAGAACCAGCGCAGGCGGTGAATATTGGGGGCCGGTGGTGTTAGGCGGAATTTCAGCATTAAGGTCTTACACGCAGGCATACACAGGAAGTTATATTATCCAAGCTTTTGCCAATCCCTATGAGACAATTGAAGGGATTATGAATTTAGCCAGCTCCGCAAACAAAGGGATATCGGAAGGCAATTGGACATGGTGGGATGTGGCAAAGATTGGTGGTGGCCTTGTTGGCGGTTACGCCGGATTTAAAGGAATAAACATTAGGGGAACTACTTATGTTCCTGGGTTGGCTCCGAATATTCTGAATGTTGTTGGTGAAAACACTGGTTACTTGGCAAGCATAGGTAGATTTACCGCTTCTGTTGCAGAAACAGCGCCTTTAGCGTACGTTGGCGGCATAGGTATGGCTTTGTTAATGCCCGCAATAAAAGGTGAATTTAGTTTGAACCCACTTCATCAAATAGCCCAGGATACTGACGCGATGTGGCGCACATCCGTTGGTTTTAGCGCTGCGGGAAATGCTATCGCGCCTGCCTTGAGATATTTAAAAGAAAGCAAGATGGGGGCGATTGGCACAAGTACGGCTGCAGGAGCATTGGCGTTGGGTACGGATTGCGCGTTAAGTAAGTTATGGCGGGGAGAGGATTATAGCTATCTAAGAGGTATAGCAGTATTTGGCACTACATTTGCCGCAGCAATGGGGTTGTCATATCTTAACGGCAGATTTGGGGAAAAGTTACCAACCACAATAACAAATGCTTTAGCAAAAGACTGGGTTGTTTATCCGTTAGGCGCCGGTATCGCTTCTTTAACAGGTGGTATTACCGGGAGCCTTATTTTTTCCGATAAACCATATGATTACGTCTCGGCTATCGCACAGTTTGCCGCTCCCGCGGCAGTTACGGCATTAGCGGTAAAATATTCTACCGGTGATTCCGCCAAAACCATATCTACTGAAGTGGCTGGACGCAATGCATTTTGGAAGAATGTCTTGAACAGGGTGGATCCTTTCAATAGACGAACAATAGATGGTGCTACTAATACGATAGTAAAGGAATCTTCGGTTTTCTGGAAGGGGGACAAGGGTGGCCTTAAAAATATTAATAAGTCAGGCGTCGCTCCTTATGCGTTAGGGGCAGGTGCCGTAATACTTAATAATTCAAATATTCCTGCTGAATGGAAGCATGCGGGTAAATTGGCATTGCTTACTGCCATAGCAACCCATGTCACCTTAGGGCTTGGGGGTAAATCCGGTGGCAGCAGCGGTATCACGGCTTTGTTCAAGAGAACTTATGATAACGGCTGGAATGGATGGGGTATAGCTTCAGCCGCAGGCACAATTGCATCTGCCGGTGCCTTGATTGCTTTAAACACAACAGATGCGGGAGGGAAATATCATATCCAGATTTCAGATGGCTGGAGAACGGTCCTGACCATCGCTTCAGCCGGTCTTTTGCTTGCCGGTATTGGCGGATATAAAGAGGTGCTAACCAACTCTGGGAAATCTTTCTTGACGAACAATAGCGTAAGCAATATTTTAAGCAAAGGTAGTCAAAAATATTCAATAGTTGACGGGGTTAAGAATAACCTTGGACCTGCATCTATTCCCTATCGTATCGCATATGTAGCAAGCAACAGGGTTTTATATTGGGGATTAACCGCAGGCATTGGTTTTGGCGGGCCGTCAGCTATTGAATGGTTTACAGGTAATAAATATGAAGAGAGCGGTAGTTGGCAGACGCTGCACAAAGGTTTAACTCTAGGGTTACTCGCTGTAGGAATTGCGGGCCCTGGTGTAAAACCATTTTTTGAGAATCTCGGCAGGAGCTTTAATTTGTTAACTAAAGGAATTTCCGAGGGGCCTTCAATATTAGCATATGAGCTTGCCAAGACCGCATTACCGACCATACCTGCCCTTACCGTTGGTATGGCTGGTTTCCCCGACATTCAGAATTATCTTTATTCTCTGGAAAGTGGGCCTGTGATTAACACAGTAAAGAATGCCTTTGGTTTTGATGATTTTAATAAGCAATATAGGGAGATCATGAAAATAGATTACGATTCGAGTAAGATTTCTTATTTCGAGGCGCAGCGCGATATGATGAAGACACAGCTTGATAAGACAATAGCCGGCCTCGACCGTACCAAGCCCGGATATGACATACAAGTTAAGGCATTGAATGAACGCTTGGACCAAATCGGCAAACTTCAAGCCGGGGATTTTGATTGGCTGACAGGTAAATTCCGCTGGGTATTAAGAACAGAGTCAGGCTGGGAAGGGTTTAAGACCGCGCTGTGGTTTGGCCCCACGCTTTATTTTATCAGGCCGTTATTGGAAATGGGATTAAGGCGTATGCCTATTTCAGGTGAATTCCAGGCAGCATTAGGTGAAGGCGGAGGCAAGTATTCCTGGGGGGATGCGCTTATTCCTGAGCTGGAGGTTCCCGGAGCTGGGGCATTTTCCAAGGCAGCTAATGGGGCTTTACGCACACTCTACCGCTTCCAAGGCCTTACTATGGAAGAGCAGGTTAGAGAAAACATTTTTAGTTTTGCGTTTAATCCTATGGTTCAAGCAAGCGGGATAAAACTTTCTGACGTGAATGACCCGCATTATGGCCTTAAGAGCCAGATAATGGAGAATTTCCAGGAGTCAAATGATTTTACAGGTAAATACAATATAAGCCGCGCGAATTACAGGGTAATGGATGGGTTAGTTAATCGCGGCTACAGTATTTTGAGTATTGATTTGCCCAGTGGCTCAGTGGTAGGGGTGGCATCTACGCCGTCAGATTTTGCTACCGCTGACCAGATCAATACATTGCTGGCAACTCCCGACCAGCAGACAGGGGCATTAAGGCTTCTGGGAGAGTTGCCCACAGGCACTACAGTGAGGTTGGAAGTTCCTGAAGGGGCATCGGTATTTTTGCCTGCGGCGCAATATTCTTTTGAGGTGGGCGCTCACAATGAATGGCAAACTCCTTTCCAGATCAGGGCTCAGGCCATTGAATACCAGGATGCGCTTTCCAGTGGTACCGCAACGCTTACATCTTTGGCAAGAATTGCCCAGGGAAATGACACCGATACAGGCGGCAATAATCAAACCCCAGTTGTAAATAGCGAGGCAGCCAAATTTGTATTAGCACATACTATTGATTTTAAAGCAGCCGCGCATATGAGTAATCCTTTAAACAGCGGCATCATGACTTTTACTAATCCTGTTGATGTTACCGAGAGCGTGACGTTGCCGGCAAGCAGCCTTATGCCTTATATACAGGAAAGAAGAGCGTTTAACTATGATTTTAATACTAAGGTCCATGATTGGGGTAGAAGTTGGAATTGGGGCCAAGGTTTAGATATTACCCAGCCGCTTATTCAAACCTATGCCTTTACAGGGGATCTGGTTAAGGTTACCTTTGCACCTTCAGCTGTTACTGTTGCCTCATCAGGTAAAGAATCCCGTTTACAGAGCCAGTTGGTTTCTAAAGCGCAGAAGCTTTATCAGGCGCACGCGGCAATGCTGCGCACTGATGACTGGGCGCTTAATACGCAGGTTGAGTCTCTCCAGAAGGACGTAGAGCATCTTACGAAAAAATATGCCTATGAGGAAGGTTTGGCGCGCCATGGTATATCTGCTTCTTCCACAGAAAGGGTAAAGCTGCATGTTTTAGGATCATTAGGGCTCGGTGAGAAAGCAAATATCAAGGATGAGATATACGCTGATAGGATTGCCAGTGCAAAGGCAGGGCTTACGAAGAATAGCGCAAAGCTGGTGCAGGTAAAAGGTATAAAGACTGCCGATCAATTTAAGGCATATCTCCAAGATGAATATGGCCTTGAGGAAGCAAGCCTGGCAGGGCTGCCTGATAGTAAGAAAGAAATAAAGGCCTTTAAGAAAACGGAGCAAAAGAAACTTAAGGCAGAGATAAAACAGCTGAAAGGGATCGCAAATGGCAAGATATCTTTAAAAGAGTTTTTTGCCAATGATTATAAAGAACGTCTTCAGTTGGTTAATAGTTTATCCGGTATCTTAGCTGAATCGGGGATTAAACCAGGGACACCCGAATTTGAGGCAATAGGCCTGAATAGCTGGAGTGATGTAAGCAGGATGATTTCCGGCAGCCACGCGCGGGTATATATAGGAAAGGATGCTAACGGCAAGGAGATAGTAATAAAGGAATTTGACCTTTCGGCATTTCCTGATGACCTTAGAGAAAGACTTAGGGAGAGGATCAACGAAAGGTATTCTTCTGTATCCGGCGTCCCGATGGCAAAAGTAGAGAATATACATTTTGATAAACAGAGCGGCAAGTTAATTATCACTCAGGAAAAAGTCCAGACCCTATCCAATATGATACTGGGGTTAGTGGCCGCAGGTAAAGTAGATGAAGCGCAGCAGTGGATAGAAAAGGCAGTGCAGTTCGGTCAGGTTATATCCGGGCAGGGGTATTCGTTCAATTCCGCAACTCCCAGTAATATCATTAATAATTTAGGTATTGAAGGCGGGCAGATTGTGTTATTAGATGCAGGTATTCTTAACCTGGATCCGCATAACGATACGGTCGCAATATGGGCAGGAAGATTAGCACAGGATCTGGAGGATTTCTCCGACAAGGCGGGATTAGGCCGCGTGGCTTTACAGGCTCCTCAGGCCCCTTCAGTATTGAATGGATTTGAAAAGTTTTCAACTTACCTGTGGACAACGGGCTTGCCGCATCCGGCCGAAGGCGTGGTTTCGGGGCTTAAGAATAGATACAAGGATTTAAGGGGAATTGGGATTGCTGAGGATGCCGGAGTCTCGGATTACGAATGGGGTATTGCCGGCGACGGCCGGCTTATTCTAAAATATAATCCCGGTATATTTGATCCAGAAGCGCAAGTTTTCAAGGCAGTTATGAACCAGGCCTTTGATAAGCGTGATGCCAAGAAATTTGCCGCAGCTAGGGCTTTAGATTTGCTACAGGGATTAAGAGGAGTTAATATTCCGACCGGAATTTCCTCTATTGACATTTTGAGCCGCTGGGTTAATGGGGCAATGCCAATGCCAAGTCATCTTAGCTGGGTTACAGACAATATTGTTTTGTTGACAGGATTACCTGATCCCCGCCTGCGCGCTGACTTGCCGCTAACTCCGTTAGGAACGATTACCGGAGCCTTTGATGCTATCAGCAGGCGTCTTGATGATACTCAAAAAGCCTTAGCTGTTCCTCAAGCAGTGGAAGAAGCAACGCGGTTGCAGCAAATGAAAGAACGCGCGGAGAAGGCAAAGAAATCTATGTTGACATTGTGGACAAGTCCGGCGTTTAAGGGGCAGTTTGATGCGGTTAAATACAGGGCCGTTAAAATTAATGACCTGGCGAAAATGCCTTATGTCCTGACTAATCTTACCATGGAGAAGATTTTTGATAAACCTGGAAACACTCTTCCGAGGGAGCAGCGATTTACGCAGCAGACAGGGGAATTCCGGATATTTCTTGAAAAACGCATAAACGAATTATTTGTAAAAACCAAGAATACAATATTCAAGATGCATGCAGGTAAGCTCAACGATACACAGCGGGCGCAGCTCAAGAGCTTAAAATTAGAGGATCTTGTAGCCGTGGCTGCGACAGTGACGAAACAGCCGATCGCATCTGTGCAGGACTTGATAAGGGTAAGGGCAGTTTTGCCTGAGGAGTTGTATCATGAGGGATTTGCCGAAACCATGTCTGATACGCTTGAGATCTGTATTGATGCTAGGTTGTTAGACCAGGGTAATGGCAATGCCGCAACCGCGATAAAACAGGATATACTTGCCCACGAAATGACCCATGTGCTTGCGCATTTGATCGGTGCGATGTTTAACATCAAAACCGGTCTTGCAATAGGCGATTCTTCCAATGAGGACGTGGTCGATAAGATAGCAGGGACCAAGAGAGCCCGATTAGGAGAGCATCTTTACCTGAAGCTTGGCAGAGTTAAAGAGCTGGAATTACAGCCTGCCGCTACTAGCGCTGTTCCCGGATACGCTGCGACAGGAACCAATGGCCCGGCAAGCGGCAGCGCGCCTTCCACTAGTTCGCCGGCATCAGCTCTTGGAGCGCCTGCTGCAGAGGTTCATAAGATTTTAGGCGGCCGCGGAGTGTTTTACAGCGATGCCGAAGGAGTGGATTCAGGGGCAAGTGATCACGCTAAGAGGCTGGCGGCGGAAATTGCTGCGGAGAGAGATTCGTCCGCCAGTTCGACGATGATAGAGGCTGCTGCGCAAAGAGAATTAACTTTGGCACAAGCTCTTAATGTAGTGCTTCCAGGTTCGGAATTAACGGTAGAAGCCGGTTTTGGCGCAGGAGGCAGCAGCTATGGCATAAGTGGTAGCAGCGGGATTGGCGGCAAAGGCATGGGCGAGGGTGGTTTTAGGCTAAATCCGATAATAGAAGCGCTCAAACGTCAATTGCCTCGCAGGGAATTCCTCAGGGTGATGGGGCTCATTTCTCTGGGAGTCGCCTTCTTCCCGAATACTATTTTAGCAGGGATCTCCTCACCGGAAGTTAACTTCTTGAAACAGGCGTTTGACGATCTGCTTACTCAAACAAAAGAAGTAAATTTACAGGAAAAACTGCGGAATAACCCAGGCCTGATTAAATCCATTGAAACCAACCTGGGCATCCCCGCTTCAGAATTAAATAAAATAAGAGTTGTGGTAGTGCCGCAGGAGTTGATGGAGGGATTAGGAGTCCATTATTTTGGCGATAGTGACTTTAAGCTTGCCGAAGTTTTTGCTGTTGCTCCAAAGGACGGCTATGATAAGAATATAATAGGAAAGGAAGCGGCAAAGAACGGCTTAGACAGGGCATATCTTTTTGATTGGTCGGATAAGCTGCTAAAGAAGGTTTTTGGAAAATCAGGCTATACGATGTTGTTTACTGAAGACATGCTGCGCATGGACAAGAGCTTCAATCGTTCAATTATTGTGCATGTTTTAAGGCATTATAAGCAGTGGAAAGAGGGGAGATTTGTTGGGTCAGTATCTCGGGATAATTTGCAGGGTTATTTTGGGAGTATCCTGGAGCAGGAAGCGTATACTGACCAGCTTAGATACCTTAGATCGGAAGGGCATGACTGGCCTGCAGCCGCAAAGATCATGTGGGATAATATCATCCCAATACAGCAAATTGAGAAGAGTGAATTTGGGAGATTCCTGAAAGATTTGTGGGAAAAGCGCGTTGCTCCCGGCCAGTCCAGTTCGCCGGTTAATGATACAGAGAGCCTGCCAGTGCCTGTTCCAATGGCTCCGCCTGTAACGCCTGTAAACGGCGTTAATCCAATTATTGTGGGAGCTATAGTTGGCGGGTTAGGCCTGCAGCAGGGAATTACAGCGTCCAGTAGCCCCGCAATTATGCCTCTAGTTGGCATGGGAAGGGTTAATTTAGGCAATATAAGGGTACAAGTCCCGATTATAGATGGTTCAGTTACTGCTCACGGCCCGCCTGCTCGTTACACGACAAGCTCTCTCTCAAAGCTTAGCCGTGCCTTAAATATGAGAGGCAATAAATTAGTTTCAATAGTAGTAGTACCTGTAACAAATAGTGCGGCAAGTGTAGGTGCCCAGAGTGCAGTTTCCGGAAACGGAGTAATCGGGCAGGATGCAGTAGGTGCGTCCAGTAATATAGGTAAAGAATTAGAATTGTTAGGCAATGCAGCGGAAATTAAGAGCGCAGGCATAAGAGCTGTTGCTCCGAAAGCTGCAAAAACCAGTGGTTCTAGTTTTGTAACCTCAAATCCGCTTGAAATAACAGCCAGCGGAACTTTTGCTTCTTCAAGCTCTCCTATAAAACTCGAAAACCTACCTTTACATGACCTAACACTTTTAAAAGCTGGCCAGGAGTATAATCTTCGTAGGGGCATTCCATATACCGAGGATGACAATAAGTTAATAGAATCTTCAGCAAGGAAGCTTGGTGGTGATTTGGAGAAAGCCAAGGCTAAATTTGACGCTGACAAACAGGATGCTGATTGGTATAGGGCTGAGGTCAAAATATTTGAAGGCATTACATTAATAGTTGACCGGTTGAATGGCACACCTCAGCTAACAGGGGTGGACTTAGGCGAATTGATAAGAATAATAGGCGGGTCGGTCAGTGACAATTTGTTAAGGACAAACGGTAATCAGACCACATTAATAAGGGAAGATGTAGATATAGAAATGATTAACCAGAATTATGCGAAGAGATGGGCTGCTTTAGAGCAGCTTATTGCCGCCTTGCCGGAAAAAGATAGAAGAAGCTTGAAGGTAGAGGTATTAATGCTCATTCCGGAGAAAATTCGTGATACGATACTTTCGGAAAAGATAGATCAAGTACGCCGTGAGACGCGCAAAGGGATAGAGGAGATAAAAGATGAGTTAGGGGAACAAGGCAAAGCAATAGGAGAATTAAGGACTGAACTGGAAGAAGTAAAGAAGGTTGCAGAAGACGCGGCTCAAAAAGCCACTCTGGCTCAAGACGCGGTAGAAAAGAACAATTTTATTATGGTAGAAGAGTTCGCTAAGTCGGGACATATAGCTTTCTGCGTAGACGCTGCTATTGCTAAAATACACCTTATATCAGGCGAAATGCTTGAGAAGGCAAGAAATATAGGTAAAAGGATAGTCTTGGATAGCATTAAGAGTTTGACCAATGGCAATATTATACCCTGTGTCTTATCTAAAGAAGAATTGAGCAAAATTAGTTTGCGGGCATTGAGACAGTTGGTGTTCCTTATAGAAATGGGTGGTGGGGTAAGGCACGCTTTTCGCGCTTGGGGTATAAATAAGGATGGAGTCGAGGTTCTTATGGATAGCAACGCAAATGGCGATGGTGTAAAGAACGCTAAAACCCTTACAGTTCCTTGGAGTATGTTGGTGGAAATGGATAATGATCAATTCGTTATTTTACGCCATGTTAATGATGAAGGCGGAAGAGAACTTACGGATGAAGAAGCTAAAGAGCTTTCTAAGGACAGAGAGATAAATGGTCCCGGAGTTGGTGGTGGTTCAACCGGTGGCGCTCAGGGCGCAGGCCAGGGCGCAGGTTCAACCGGCGGTTCGCAGGGTGGGGCAGCTGGTGCAGGTGCTGGAGATGATGGTAATAGTGGCTCAAGCCTTGTTGGAGCCAGTTTAGAATTACCAGAGAATATAGCACTGTTTGCAAATGCAGGATTAGCTTCTTCAGGAATCGACATAGCTGGGGTTAATAAAGCAGCCTTAAACCTGGATGCTCATCGCGCGACAGCTCCGCCTGTAGTAACCTCATCCAGCTTAAGCCGTTCAACTAACTTCAGCAATATCCTTTCCGGTTTAAACAAGGCGTATCTTGCGGCAGGGGTTTTCGTGTTTGTCTCTCTTATCCTTCCTGTAGAATCGTTTGCCGCTGCCCTGACAAATAATATACTCACCGTAACTAAAGGCGATACCTGGGGTCATATAGTAGCGAATAATTTCATGAAGGCAGGAGAAAAACTCTGGGGTGAAAATGGCAGGGCAATTGAAACCTGGAGAAAGTTATTTGGCGCAGACCAGTCTTATAGCGCGATGGATCATATCAGGGCTGGTCAGACTATTAACGTTTCTAAGGTAGTTGATGTTGCCAAGCAAGCCGCGCCTTCAGTTCCTCAGGCTCCCGCTGCCGCAGTACCGGCAGTTCCTTCTTTACCGCAGCCCGCTCCTGTTGTGCCGGCGCCGCAAGCAAAGACAGGATTACTTGAACAGCTTAGCTCCTGGATAGGTATTTCCCCCAAGACACTCATTATTATTGCTATCGCTGTAGTTGCATTAGCTGTTGTTGGTTATGTGATATATAAAGCGTTCAAAACAAGAGGAGAAATAGCAAGGGTTTTGGCGGGGAAAGCTGTTTATATAAGCAATATTTTAGTATCGTTTAAGGGATATTTAAGTAAGGCGAAGGACAGTCTGAAAGGCATATTACAAAGCGCAGGAGAAAGTGTAAATGCTGGTTGGCAGGTAGTTAAAACAAGGTCCTTAGATGAAACCCCTGAATTAGAGGCACCGCGACCTGAGCCAATCGTGTATTCAGAAACCGCACCTGCGCCTGCAGCAGAAGCCGATTATACAGACCGAATCAATGATGCCTATATAAACGGGAGAGATGAAGAAGTTATAGAGATATTCTTAGAGGCTTCCGTAACAATTGACCTCTCCCAGTTGAGGGGTGGCGTAGAAAGCACCGTGTTTGATACCGCTAAGGGAATAATTGAAAAAGAGGGTTATTCTCCTGAAGCCAAAGAAAATGCCAAGAAAGCACAAGAAATAATAATAGGGCATCGTCAGGAAGGACAAGGTTCTTCACCGATCAATAAGAATATTCCGGCGGTTCCCATAGCAAATCCGTTAAATAATAATCATACCGTAACCAGTTCTCCTATTAACAGGTTAGCCACTTCATTCTTGGGCGCGATCAGAAACTTCCTTGAGAGATATAACAGCTATTCTAGAATTCAGGATCAGGTTAGCAAAGTTCGGTTAGAACAAACAGGTGTTGGTAGCTCCATCTTTTCCAAGGCTCCTCCGTTAATTGCCTTCATCTTCACCAGTATCAAAAGGTTAGGGTCAACCTTAATTGGAGCAATTAAAAATGGAGGAAAAAATGATGAGCCTAGCAGAGAGAGAATTGAATTTACAGGAGTTCGCGGAAGAAATGAAGTCATTGGAAACTCAGTACCTAATCAGAAGGCTGGAAGAGATCCGGCAGAGCGGAATAGACGCAATGATAGCGTCGTAATAAATCAGGCTCTTTACACTGGTTTCTTATCCACAGCTACAGGTTTAGCTGTCAACGCTTATGGTAATAATGGGCTAATAGGGTTAATATCCTTAGGCTTCATTATAAGCTTTGCCTTATTAATACTGCGCGATATTGTGCAGGCTAACGCGCCTAATAAGCTTGGCGCAAGAGTTGTCAATCCTTCCCAAGAGGAACAAGCCCCAGTTCAAGGCACTAAAATTTCGAAAAACAATTTAGATTTTAACCCAACCGCCAATCCTAACTACCGTGGCAGGTATAGGATAGCGGTTTTGTTGTTATCGAGGGTCGTAGAGCACCTCCTCCAGGTGATGACCCCTCTGTGGCCCTCGATACAACAAATACAAGGAGGTGTATCATGGCTCCAATCAAGTTTAGTGAGTTGGTATTTGACCATATTGTTGAGTTTAGCAAGGATCACACAGTCTTCGCAGCTGCCAAGAACGGTGATGGACATCTCAGGCTATTCCTCATTAATGAAGCTAACAGCCATGTCTATACTCGTAATGGCCGCGCTGATTCCTGGGAGGAGCTATTTGGCGCTGATATTAACGCTGTCATTGGCTGTATTGCTGCTGCCCGCAACAGGCAAATTCCTGTGTACAGAATCAATGGGACAAACGGAGAAAGACCCCAGGCTCAGTAATCCTGGGGCCTTCTCCGCAGCTTCTCCAATAAGAAATAGGCCGTTCAGCGTCGTTGTGCTTATGGCAAAGAATAATCCTTCCCTCGACCGCCTTATTTGCAATAGTATCAACCAATATTTCAGGTTGTGGAGAAAATATCTGGGAGTGGCAACTGAGGTGACGAGAGAGTTAGAATCCGAGCCCATAACTACCCAGGATATGGTAACAGTATTAAATCAAGTTGCAGACGGTCGTAGTTTGATAGAGACAAAATCTATCGTGGTTATTGCTAATGCCAGAGGGAAAATAAGCGGTGAAGAGAATTTGGAGTTAATAAAAGCGCTTTACCGGGTAAAGAATAAGGGTATAAGGGTTTATTACATATCAAAGGATAGGTATGATGGATTAAAGAAATATTGGTGGGTAGACCCGGTTAATGGCAAGTTGCAAAAGATATTCTATGGTTCGGTCATAGCGTTATTTACGTACGGGTGGTTCTATTCGTTCCTTAATGCCGGATGGACGGTATATAAGACAACTATTGCATATTTATTATATTCTTTCGGAATTCCATTGTTAAGCTATCCGATTATGGCTCTAAGAGTCAAAAAATCCGTGTGGGGCGACCTGGCAAGAAGAGACATTTCTAATGTAAAGAACTTTTTCGGTCCCGCCTCCTCCAGCCCCACCGCCGCAAGCCCAATTGGCGAAGATACCGGCTGGTTATTACAGGTAAGAGAAGCGATGAGGGGTATGACATTAGGCCAATTCAAAGCGTGGGTAAGGGGCCAAGTAAAAGAAAGAACACATATAGAGATTGAAGAGAGGCAGTATGCCATTACTATCCAGTTCAGAATTGCGTTTCAGGAGCTAAAGGAGTCTTTACAATCCCGGAATTTCATTCATGCGGTGGGTCATTTGTTTACGTTGTGGTTGCAGATGAGGATACCTACCGTAAGGGAAGTTGTTCAGAGGGGCCGGCTGCGTAAGTTAATCGTAACTGAAAATGGCCGCGGAATACGTATTTCTATGGTAATAGCAGGATTTTTGTTGATTAACATAGGACTGTTCTCTCAATTATTCAATCCTTTAAGCGGCGCGCCCTTTGCGATATTTATGTTCTTGGCTACTCCATTTTTTGTTTCCTTGTTTGCTAACCTTATTTTACTTATTCTGGGCGAAAGATTCAGCAAACACGAATGGCTGCATGTTCTTCAGTATGCTTTACTTGAGGAGAAACTCATCTCAGTTGCCTTGGAATATACCAACAAGCAAGCAATTCCAACTGTACCTTCACAATTTGGAGATTTTGTTAAAAAATACCGCGCCGAAATTGAAGATATGGTAACAAATATTTATTATCTTTGGAGTTTGAGAGAGAAACCGCCCATTAAAGAGGATGTGTTGCGCTATATGGAAGAAAAAACGGATGAATTAGTTCGCGATCATTATAGGGATGAATCCTCCTCCAGCCCCGCCGCCTCGCCGGCTTCTTACTTAGAGGAAATTAATAAGGTTCGGGTAGAATTGAAGAATGTGTTGGATGCGTTAGGATGGGAATTTGTGGGAATCATCGAGCAGCATTCCAGGTTGCAAGATGGAGATGGCCAAGTATCTTTTGTTGTTGAGGTCAGAACAGAAAAGGGTTTGGAAAAGTATTTCTTTAAGACTCAAGGCAGCGGCATGGATTATGAGGGGACCTTGGCGCTTAATGCAGTTAACGCGTTTCCGTTCCCAATGGAGAAAAAGGGTGGTTTCTTGTATACCCCTGCGATAGAGGGTGTCGGATTGAGCAAAATTAGTAATGATACATTCGAAGATTTGCGGCTAAGTTATCTTTTAGGTAAAGCCGCGGCAGTCAGCCATGTGTTTGGTTTGGGCGATAGAGGTTTCCATAATTTAATGTTAACGGAGGATGGGGATGGGGTTCCACTGGAAATAATCAATATTGATTTGTCCGCCGCTTTTCAATGTTTAGCCAGCAAGGCAGCAGGAGATATTGAGCAACAATTAGCCATTCTTAATCCTCTCTTACGTAAAGTCAGGGCATTGGGAACGGTATCGCTTGATTCTGTTGTATCTAATTTTATAAAAGGGTTTGTAAATGAATATAGAAGGATACAAGAGTATTACGCTGGACAAAAAGCTGTTTTAGAAAGCCTCTTAGCTATTTGTGGCAATAAATGGCATGGCGTATTAAAAAGAATGGATAGAGAGCAGACAGATGTTGAGAGGATTAGCGGGGTTATAAATTTAGTATCAACCTCCAGCCCGATATGGATAAGAGATGTAATTAAAAAAGCCACGATACAGGATTTAGACGCTTGGTTCAGTCAGGTAAAAGACCCACGTTTCTCCTGGCTTCCATGGGAAATCGTAATATCAAATGCAAAGGATGAAGGGGTGAAAGGGCTTTTATCTAAAGCAGAATATAATGGCGAGATATTGGGTTTGATTTTTGCTAAAGAGTCTTATCAGTCGAAAGTAGGCAAAAATGATAGATTGTATAGAGAACCCGTTATTTATATAGACCTTATTGAAGTGCGTCCTGATAAACAGCGTTTAGGCTTAGGTGCCATGATGATTTGTGAAACAGTAAGGGCATTTCCTCGCTTACAGCCTGTATGGTTAGAGGCGACAAGGCCTGCAGAGCAAAAATTCTTTAGCAATCTCGGCTTTGAGCATATAAGTGGAGATTATTATCGCTTGAGCACTGATAATTTCCGGCAATTTGAGAGGTTAGCGTTTAGGAAATTTGACAAATTCATTAATCTGTATAATCAAACAGCCTCCAGCCCTGTAGATTCTAGCTTACACTTCAGGCCAACGCGGTCCTATTTTAGCAATGGAAGAGGAACAACAGGCCTTTTAGAGGGATATCTAAGGAAAAATGAATCATCTGTTTGGCCGGCTATGATAGATTTGAATAGTGATTTATTTATTGTGCCGCTGATTCAAGAAGCTACAAATCACGGAAGAACAGCGAGGATGCATGAAGCATCCGGTGAATTTGTAGATGCCGGCTGGCACAGAGTCCATCAAGCAGGACAATTTATAAAAGAGTGGTACAAAAATAAATGGCCGATAAGTTCAGCGAGGATTCGCAGGGTAAGAGAGATGCTTAGGCAATCTGCCGATGATTTTATAAAAGCAGCCGATTGGCTTAATCCAGAAGAGGGTCAATATTTTACAAGGAAAGCGGAAAAAATATACATACTTTCTCAGTATTCTAAAGAAGTAGTGAATGCTATCTTTGCACAATATGAGCAGTATTATTGCCCGGGAACTCCCAGCTTATCCGCCGCAAGCCCGCTTAAAACCGGCGCGGTGGTAGCAGGATTAAGTTTTAGCGTGGCAAGTATCGCGTCTTACCTATTATTATACAAATTCTCCGCGCTTGTTCCTCTAAGCGTGCCTGTTGCGCTGCTGATTGTTGGGGTTTCGCTTATTATATATGGGATTAGGAAGGCGCAGATATCAGAGAGAAAGATTTCTGCTGACAAGCCCAATGATAGTCAGTATTTGGGCGGTTCCTCTAGCCCAATTAAAGAAGAATTTAACGCAAAGCCCACCAATAAACAGCGGATTACTTTGACTTTAGCCACGCTGTCGGCGATGCTTATTTCATTAGCTGTCTCTGGGGCCATATTCCAGGGGATATTGAGTATGGTAGTTGATGGAGGTATTCTGTTGATGGCAGCAGGCATAATAGGGCTTTCGCATAAACAAAAGATTTATTTTGCAGGATTGATTTATAATTCTGCTATTACGACAGTGCTCGTGGCTTACTTCCTCAGGGTGGGATTCATAAAAGAGGTGATTGTGGGCGCAGTTACGTTTGCAGTAATTGCTCTGTTCAAATTTAGCAAGCGTGATTTTAATAAATCCGAAACGCCTTCTCAATCAGTAAAAACGGGAAAAGTTAAAGGCGCTTTCAGCCCGCGAGGGGTCGAACTTGGTGTAGTGGAAAAGTATACGTTGAGAAATGCTCAAGAAGATTTGGCAAGAGTTTTCCGCCCTTGGCTGACGCCTTGTTACCGGCCAATTGCTCTTAAGATAAAAGAAAGACTGACACTTTTCAGGCGAGGAATAATAGCTGTTAATAGAGAGTTGGTTCATGGCAATAAGACCGTATATACGATAGTGGTTTCCAGGGGTATGGATGGGGCTAGATTACTTGAAGAAATTATGAATAGGCCGGATATGCCTGATTTTCTTAAGAAGGTAATCAGAGAGCGGATAATTGAGAAGCAGGGTGGAGAAACCGTAGGCGCGGTGGTAGGAGGTAGTATTAAGATTGATAGAAACTCTAATGTTTCTTCAGCGTTGACTGAAGATAACCAGGATAGAATAACTCAAGATGCGGTTAAAAAGGGCGGCATCAGGGCAGGGCCAAGTAATGTTGAATCAAAAACGCCGTTAAAGCATATCACAATTATTACACTATTTACGAGTCTGATACTAGTCTCCACGGCATTTTATCTTTCCGGTTTAATTCAACCACACCTAACTACTTTAATCTATCTACTTTTATTATTCCTTCCCACCTTTGTTTTGTCGCTTTATCCTATTAATCTTGTAATTTCTACGATATATACTTTATTCAGCAATATTAAAATACTACGACAAGAGAAATTAATTAATACTGCAAATTTTGCTAATATTCCTTTGGCAATTAATCTAAGCAAAGAAAATGCCCTTACAGTAACAATACAAGTACCGGTTTATACAGAGCCTTTTGTAGTGATAAAAGAAACACTCGATGCAGCTAGAGACGCGGTTGGAAACTATACCCGGTCCACTGGTCAGAAGACAAATGTTGTAGTGAGCGATGATGGTTTAATGGTATTCAGTAATAACAATTTAGAAGGATTTGTGACTCAGGCACAAAGCAAACCACCTCAAAAACTAACGAAAGAGGAAAAAGAAACCTTAGCGCGATTAGATTATTACCAGAAGCATAACATAGGATTTGTAGCAAGACCAAAACCATTAGAGGATTTGCCTGAAACATATAGGGCTGGTAGATTTAAAAAAGCAAGTAACCTTAATTATACATTACGGTTAGAACAAAAGATTAATATGCTTATGAAATCAGGCATCTCTTATGAAGAAGCGTTAGGTTATGTTTTGGCGCAGCAAGAATATCGTTTAGCGAGAGCGGGAGGAGATATAAGGATAGGAGAAATTATTCTCTTGTTAGATAAAGATAGCATAACAGCAAAAGAAGTTATTTTAGAGACTATTCCAGAGTTCATAACTGACGATAAGCTGGCGTACACACAGCATAAGACATATCCTACCAATGGAAATGAGAACTATTTTGCTAAAATAATAGCATATTTTACCTGGACGATCTTCAATGCGGGTATACCATCCAAAGTTCTCCTTGGCGCGCCCGTTCCATTTATAGGACATAATGGCTTCGTTCGCAAAGCCGTATTAGGAGAAGTTGGCTTGTGGCATGAAGGTAGGGTGAGCGAAGACTTGCATTTTGCAATGCAGGCGCAGGCACGTGGATATCACGGTAAATTTATTGCCTATAAGAACCTTGATTTTGGCGAAGCTGTTACACGCACACATCATGAAGAATCCAGTAAATTCTTGCGTTATGCATTCGGGGCGGCTGAGATTATTTTTAACCGTATGAAGAACTGGTTAAAAGACGGCATATTCACAAAGGAATTCAAAGAATATGTTCGGTCAGAGCATATTAGATGGTTTGATATCGCGGATTTATTGATTTATAAAGTCTCCTTCTTTAATCTTGCCTTTATGATCCCTTCTTACTTTTTAGGATTTATTTTTCCCGCACAATTCGTAGCAGTATTAATTAATATCATCATTATAAATGCAATATTTAATTTTACCTCGGCTTTCTTAACTACTACCATACGGTATAATAACGCTGCCAATTATGAAATTGCACAACACAGTTACGCAAAAGAACTTTTTAGCAATATCTCTTGTGGTTTTAAGTTGGCCTCTATTTTCTTCGGTCACTCTTTCCAGATTATCAAAGGTTTTTGGTCATGCATATTAAGCGGGAACTTAGAATTCTCGCCCACTAAATTAGATGAAGTCGAATGCGGCTCTTGGAGAGAGTTGTTAAATGATATGAAGGATATAAACAGACAAACCCTTGTATTAATAACTATTTATAATTGCGGAATAGCCACTGCTTACTGTTTAGGGATATTAAGTGTCTTGACGTTTGTCGTAACTTATGGATTACTCTTGGCAATAACAGTCCCGTATTTTTATAATCCATATTTGATGACGAAATTATATAAATCATTTATATCCGTATGGAGCAATATTAAATCTCGATTAACCGAACCCTCTTTGTATCCTGTACCAGTAAAAGAAAGTTACCGTTTTGATGAAGGGAGGAGGCAGGTTATAAGAATACTATTCTTAGGCGCTTTGGGTTTGACCTTAAGCAATACAATTGTAGTAGAAGCTTTGGGAAAGTTAAGCAAAGAAAATGTAAAGATAAAGCTGCTTAATTGGATAAATAGCAAACTACAGGTATCTGGATTGGTGATTAGTAACCTCGGAGACCCTGATGCAAATGGTTGGGCCTTTACTTATGATCAGGCGATAGCTTCGCAGGCAATGTTATCTACCGGGAATATCCAGATTGCCCAAAATATTCTTAACTCTGCATATACAAAAATTCCTCGTAGATTAGGCGGCCAGATCAATGCGGTAAGGGCGAATAATGCCGCGGGCGTTGAATGGGTCGTGCATACTGGGCCAAATCTGCATTTAGGCATTGCCGCGCTTCAGCTTTATGCAAAGAACAATGATCAGCATAATCTAACCATTGCCAAAGAGAAGGCGAGTTTCGCATTAATTTTACAAAATGATGATAATAACCACTTTGCATATGGCGGTGTTGTTATGGGACCCAAGGGCGATAAGGTTAATCCTAAAGACCAGCATATTGGTTGGGATCAAAATGCCCCCGGATATTGGCAAGTTTATAGCACCGAACATAATCTTGATGCGTATCTATTGTTTCATTGGCTGCATCTTATCACGAAAGAAAATAAGTACCAGGAAGCCGCCCAAAAAATTAAAGATTTCCTTAAGAAAATGTACGATAAAAATGCGCACGGCTTTTATGCCGGATATAGAGATATGGGAGAAGGCTTGGACAAGAGAATGCCTACTGATGTTCAGGGTTGGGCAGTTTCTGTATTTGGTATAGAAGGCTTAACCGAATTTGAGCAGGACGCTGCGCAAAAGATTATCAAGATGGTTGATGAGCGCATGGCAATAAGGGCCAGCGATAATGAAATCATCGGCTACGATTTCTTAGCAGGCCGCAAACAAATTATCAGTACAGAATTTTCCAGCCATATAGTTACTGCCAAATACGAGCTCGCCGCACAAGGATTATCAAGCTATAAAGCTGAGGCAGATAGGTTGTTAAATAAACTGCTTTCTTATATGAAAGAAGAAGGCATGAGGTATGCTTATTATCCGGATGGCAGGCCAGCCGGAAGAGTGGATACCGGTTTTGATTTTATGACACAGACAGGCGTCAGCCTTATTCCAATGGTTTACCTGTTATGTATTACTAATGGCCATGATCCAATGGCTATTAATGGTGGAGATATTAAAAAAGTTTCCTCAAGCGCCCTGACAAAAGAAACAAGAACTGAGAAAAGAGTGGGCGCGGTGGTGGTGGGCCTTCTTTGTACTATTCCTCTCATTGGGCCAATACCTGCAATTATTGGTTTATATGTTATCGGGCATATCAGCCTGAGACGCTATTTGATTAAATCAAATAAAGAGCTCAGGAAAGCTAGAGGTGAAAAGCCCGATAGATTCTATATAAATGATGAAGGAAGAAGCGAACTGCAAGCGATAAAGCGTAATTTCGGAGGATTGGCTAAAAAAGTGAAAGCATATTTATCCGAGCTTTCCTTGTTCAAC
The DNA here is from genome assembly GCA_041645145.1 of Candidatus Omnitrophota bacterium. GTDB lineage: Bacteria > Omnitrophota > Gorgyraeia > Gygaellales > Profunditerraquicolaceae > UBA6249. The sequence continues at coordinate 8,756 of JBAZQO010000006.1, read as the reverse complement.
GGCAGAATTATATCTTTGCGCGAAGAATTACGTCATTTACGGCATATCAAACGCATGGCTTGGGATCCTACTAATTCTAAGGTTGCCTTGGGTGATGAAGCAAGAAGATTGGGCTTGGATGAACTTAGCGAGTTAATCTATTCTAGCAAGAACAAAACCGAGGCCTGGTATATTTTAAGTAACGAGATATGGCGAGTAAGAACAGAAATTGAAAGACTGGAAAGAAATGTTGAGGAACATGAAAATTATCTTTCGGCGGCTGAGTGGGCAAGATATAACATCATTGAAAGTTATTATAAGCGGCTAAAAGATTATTTACGTGACCATAAGAGGGTGACCTCTAACGAAGTGAAGATATCTCAGTTGAGAGAAGTTATATTCGCGTATTTCTGTGAACCACCGCAACTTCTTGCTTTGCCTCTTGCAAAGGAGGCTGATATCGCAGTGGAATTAATTTCCAAGATATTTAATGAGCAGTTATTAATGGATTTAGGTATTGAAATAACAATAGATACCAAGGGCGCAAGACAAGCAATAATAGAAGAGATAGTTGCCTATGAAAAGGCAAAAGAAGCAGGCCAAACAGTAGATTACTTAAATTTGCTTGATTCTCGCAGAGAAGAAGGTATAGATCATGCTCCCTATGAAGAGGCATATGGACAAGCTCAAATAAGATATAATGAAGCACGCCGTAATCTTAATCAATTAATTCCTCCGTTGCAGCTTCCTAGTTTAAAAGCGCTTAATTTAGGATTTGCAGCGCTTGGATTGGTAGCCGTAGCAGGAGTTTTGATGTTTGGTATACCGACAGCTCACGCTCAACCGGCACCTGCTAATAACAGTCATCCCATCATATTCGATCCTTCTTTTAATTATGATACTGGAATCTTACAATTAGCATCACTTCCAGCCTTAAATTCCAATCCAAAAGCAGAACCTCAAGCTACCCAGGCAAACGAGGATACTAAACTAGTCAAATCAGGAGATTGTGGCGGAAGGTTATTGATAGAGGGTATACAGGGAGAAGATGTGAGAGGTGTCCAGAAAAAGCTGGTGGGTTATTTCCCCGATGGGCTTACGGCTGAACAACAAGGTATTCTTTTCGATTACTTTAAGTTAAACCGGGCAAGGATAAAAAATATCAATAACTGGATTAAGACTGGTAGATTTATTGATGGAATTTTTGGTTGGAGAACTAAATATACGGTGAAGTTATTCCAGAAAGGAAAAGAACTTAAGAAGATAGATGGAATAATAGGGGTGGAGACTAAGCAAGCATTGGCTGGCGGAGAATTTCAGAAACCGGCAGTTCAACCCACCCAGGCAGCGCCAAAAGCTGTAACGAAAATTACTCCCGTTGCGCAGCAAAAGGTTGTAAAACAACCTGTTCCTGTAGTTTTGCCTGCGAAGGACAGGGATGCTATTCGTGCTGAAATGAGCGCGGCTAATGCAAAGGCTGTTGAGACCAAAATTAAACCCAAAACTCCGGAATCTAAGCCTGCGCCGGAGAACAAGAAAGCCGCGTTTACAGCTCATGAAAGATTTACAAATGCTCTTCCTAGTAATCATCCGAAAATAGTGGAATTAGCGGAGAGCTTAGGGTTTGAAGATTCGGTTAAATATGACAATAAATGGCATGTTCTCATGACATTGGTATTAAAAGACGGAAAAATTTATCCGGTATATTATGCCGGTAAGACCAATGTGTTTTGTACAGCAATAGATGGAAAAGTCAGGAGGTTTGATCAGAAGAGTAATGAGCCTTTTGCGGGGGAGTTAAATGCCGCGCAAATAGACGAAGAATTACTTAAGCATAAGAACGAAGCTCCAGTAGCGGCAGAACCGCAAGCGCCTAAAGCGCCAGTTGCCAATCCTGAGCCCAAACAGCAGCCTAAGGTGGCGAAACCTGAGCCTCAGCTTGCTAATCCAGCAGTAAATGATCCTAAGCCGGAAGAACCAAAGGCTACAGCATTACCTAAAGAAAACAAAAAGCAAATAAAGAATATTAAACCCCAGCCTGAACAGGCCCGCGCGCCGCCGCAGGAATCCGCATATGAAAAGCTTGATCCTCGCGTAGTCATCCCGGCTAACTTAGGTAAGATGCCTATCCGCACGCTCTATTCCGAAGAAGAATTATCCCGCCTCAATATAGGCAAATCTGATGATAAGCTAACCTCAAAAATATATTACGGCCGTTACCAGGATCCTTTGAGAAACGGGGAGAACAGGGTCGATATTTCCCGTGAATTCGGCCTTGTCCGGTATAAGAAAGATAGTGAAGGTAACGTAGCCAATGACGAGAATGGTAAGGTAATGATGGCTTGGCACCATGGTGTGGATATAGGGGTGCGCGGAGGGCAAATTGTTTATCCCATCCAGGTGGGAAAAGTCGTATACGCGGGCAAAGATAATAGTGATTCTTACGGATACCTGGTAATAGTTTCCCATGGCAGGAATTTATATTCTTTATACACGCATCTTAACGAACAAGATCCGAAATTCCAGCTATTGCAAAAAGAAACAAAAAGCGGCAGGCATCCTGAAGTGGGGCCGGAGGATAAGATCGGCGTAACGGGGATAAGCGGTAATGCCGAAAATACCAAATCCCCGCATGTGCATTTTGAAACCGCGTATAAAAGTAGCAAATTCTCAGGTTATGATGATTTCATATTAAGCAGGATAAGGATCAACCCTCGCGCGGTATTAGAGACTTCCGGCCAGGAATTTTCCGACAAGGCAAGAATATTCCACAAGCAGGGCAATAAAGAGCTGGCGATGAAGATGATGGCTATTGCTTTCAGCATCGGATTCAAGAATAGCATTCAGGCTGAAACCGCGTATGAATTTTATCTCTCTATGCTGGCTCCAGCAAAACAAGAGGCCCTGAAGAAGGCGGCAGCAAGCAAGAAGCCACAGCAAAGCATTCCTTCCGATATCAATGAAAAAGATGTGCTTCAGCCAAAAGAACTGACTTTAGCCGGCTTAAATGCGCAGGTTAATAAAGTAAAGGCAAAGGCTGAAGTTGTATTAGCGAACAGGAGTATTCTTGGCCAGGATAGGGTCAGGGAAATGCAAAAGCTGGTCCTAATGCTTGATATAGTGAGGAATAAAATTTCCGGCCTCACTGTCCCTATGTCCGGGGATCTGGAAAAAACCATCTCTATGAGCAATGCCTTTTATCGTGCAAGAGAAAAGCTCTCCAAGGATATCGCGGAATTAGAGAAGGATATCGCCAAGAAGTCATTAACTGTTAATGAGCAGAGGGTAGCGGATGACTTTGAGGATGTAGCGCGTAGGATAAGAGACCTGGAGAGGCAGATATTCAACTGGATGATGATCGAAAAGATGCCTGCCAGCGAACCGGGCAACCCGCAGCTTTCTTACGTGGCCAATATTTACGATGTTTCCGCCTTAGGTAAATTGTTGGCGCGCTCACCCGAACACAGTGCAATAGTGGGTGAATGGATAGATGCTGTCAGCAAATGGCATCAGAAGAATAAAGGGAAGAAGGTCCGGGTCTTTGACGAGATAACCAACAGCACCAGGGAAGAGACCATTAACGGCCTGCCTAATGCTTTAATCATTACCAACGCCAAATTCTATGATGTTAACCAGGATGCCGGTCCCAATGCCTGGTTCCTGGATTTTGTTGTGCAGTATCTTACGGTTAACCCCACCCATCCTAACTTTGATGAATACCTGAAATTTGCTCTAGACTTGGCAAATTACCTTCTGACTCTATACGATGGTAAAATAGGCGCCTTGAAAATGAATAACAATGCCAAGAGTTTCATCGTTTCCACCGAAAATAACGTCTCGGCGTTCGCGGCATTAAGGAATTTAAGCAAGCTTTTAGAGGCAGAATCCCGGAGATCGGCAAAGCATCTTAAGGAGCTGGATGTAAGGGATTACAGGGTATTTAGCAGGATCGCCGGAAGCTTGAAGGGATTCCTGCAGAAGGCTTTTGATAAGAAAACACTGGATTTCAAGAGAGGCTATAGAGCAGATATAGGAGAGTGGGATTACTTCTTTGACAGGGAAGGAAAGAAGCATTACTGGACAGCCTCCGATATAGCTCCCTGGGCGGTATTGGCATTCTCTTCAGAGTTCAATAGCGTCTTTGGAGTAGGCGCCATCGAGGTATTGAACAAAAACTATAATAAATATAAGGCGACGGTTGAATATGTATTCCCCGATGGGAAGAAAACAAAAGTTACCGGTTTGGATTACCTTGATGAAGAGGAGAGCTACGAGTCATTCAGGGTAAATGAGAATGAGCGTTACGGAAAGGGTAAGCGCGGGGCGAAGAGAATGGTTTCACCGGAAATGACCTTCTCATATGCCCTGGCATACGCTTCCATAGGCGAGCAGGCAACAGCCAAGAGCATCAAGGAGCAGGTAGAGGTGATCAAGCATAAAGGATATTATCCCTACGCCACCTTATTTAACCAGCCCACGGGGCACGGCATAAATACGGGTATTTATTGGAAGGCGCTTATCGGCTCGGTTTGGGAGAGATATATAGATAATGGTATAAATCCGTTTACCCTGCCGCAAGGGACGAAAAATATTGACCTGGGAGGATTTAAATTAGAGCAGTTCAAGTGCGAATACGACTATAAGGCAGATGTTGAAAGGCTGGAGAAGCTCGCGAAACTGACCTTTATTGAATTAGAGGATTTAGGTAAAAAGATAAAAGATGTAAAAGACCCCCGTTCAAAGCTGACCCTCCTCTCCCTGGGCATAGGCGCGTATTTCAGGGATGGCGCTGCTTTTGGAAATATGGCTGTCGGCGGCGGGTTCAATTTAGGCCCGGCATTCGGTGGTGTAATGGGCAAGGGCCTGGAAGCATCCCAGATAGGTTTAGGTATAGCTCAAGGCACAGCCTTTATGCCGCTGGCTATACACGCTTTGGCAGATATGATGCTGGAAATGTACCAGCTTAAGGTTGATTCCAAAGCCAGGAAATACGGCGCGATCGTCCAGCCCAATGTGTTACTTGTACCTATTTTAAATCAGGTCATTAAGCCTTCAAGATTCTATATCTACAATCAGGATGGCAAGTTCTCTGCGAATTCTGAGGCGGTAGAACACACCTTAAGGCTGCCGGGCGCTTTCAATATCTTTACGGAATTTGTTAAAGCTGTAATAGGCAAGAGCGACTACAAGGCTATTTTACTATTCTCGGAAGCGATGCGCACGGCGGTATTTGAGGCAGTGCGTAATCCCGAGCCGGGACATGCTTATTATTTCGTACGCAAAGCCACGGCATTGGAGATATTACGCATAAACGACAAGGGCAAAGAAGAAGTATTGGCTTCGCAAGAGATATTCCTGCCGCAGGTAAAGGAGTTCCTGCAGGATATGGGTTTCTGGCTGCCCTCACGTATGATGGTGCCCGTATATAATATGCAGACCTTAAAAGATTCGCCGCAAGCCTTGGAATACAGCTTTAAATGGGGGAGGGAAAATAACCTGTTTACCCAGGAGATAACCCAGTATGATCCTAAAAACGGCGGTTTTACCATACCTGTGCGCGGAGATTCCGCTTATCCATACTTCTTCAATCCCCGCACCGGCAAGGTGATCATCCCGGGCCTCTGGTCAGGGGTCCTGCATTCAGCGTTTAAAGGCCAGAGCGATAAAACATTCAGATTTAAGGATATAAGCGTTGGCGTCAGAGAAATACCTGCGGCTATGGTAGTTACTTATAACAATGGTATCTACTACATCGGCCAAAAATCTTTGAATGACCTGAATTTACCCGTAATCAGGCTGAATAAATCCATAGTCCTGGAATACGACAACAGGCGTATTATAGACCTGGATGAGGGAACGTTGGTTACTTTCCATCCTGCTTTTGCCAGAGAGATAGAATTAGGCGGCCAGAAAGTTGTAATCCCCGCTGTAGTGCAATTCCCGGAGAATGAAATACAGAGCTTCCCCAAAGGGGTGGTGAGGGTTTCTGTCGGGAAGGCCCCCAAGTATTGGGAGAATATCAAGGCCGAAGAGATTCTTACTGTTCTAAGGGAAAATGTGGAATGGAACGCGAATGAAGATCAGTGGAGAAACTGGATCAAGGGTTATGATCCGGAAAAAATGTACCTTATTGTCGGATCCGATTATGATGCCAGGATAAGGGAACTTATTCCGCAGATAAAGTTAGAGAATAAAGAGATTAATCCTAATGCCGGGCTTAAGCTGGGCACAAGCCTGGATGTTTCAGCGGTATGGCCCACAGGAGGCATTACCGGTACGGCAGAGAGCTTCAGGATACAAGTAGGAAGCTTGAATCTGGATTATATGAAGGGAATTACCATGGTGCAGTTAGACGCGAATAAGCGCATTATCGGTAAGCCCGTGGACTCGGAAACAAAGAAGATCATCAATAAGACCCTGCTTAGGAAGGCCTCTTTGAACAAGGTGGAATTTAACGGCCAGACAAAGGAGGCAATGCAAAAGCTGCTCAGGGATGAAAGGGTTTTATTGCGCGACGGATACAGAAAGGTCCTTCTTTGGGAAAGGGACCCCGCGAAATTGAAAGTTATGATAAAGGGCAGGGATGGTTTTGGCGTACTTACTCCCTTCGGCCAGCCGTTAAGGGAATTAACGGAAAACGATTATATGAGGCTTCGCTCTCTTGAGTCATTGTCAGAAACCGAGAGGGAATATTTCGGCATAAAAATGAGGGTAACAACCGGGGATAACGGAGCCAAGCTGTTCTTATATAACTTTAATTACCAGGGTATGGATCTACCGCTTAACTATCGCGGAGACGTAGGCAAAGAGAAGATCATGAAGCACGCGGAGAAGATGCTTATTCTGCCTCTTAAGGAAGGTAAAGTTAAGTTTGCAATCGCGGAATTAGGCCAGAAGGCATTGGCTTATGAAGACGAGAAAGTGTTAAAGGGGTTGGGAGCTCTATATAGCGCCAATATAGATTATTCAGGGAGCGAGAACCATCTTTCCACGACCCGTTTCTTGAAGAGCCCGGAGGAGTTACGCGATATTATCAGCGGCGGGAAACTTTATTCAGCCAGGGATGATCACGGTTTTGTTGTCCTGAAGGCAAAAGGATGGGATGGGATCGGTGAAGCAGTAATAGTATTGGGCAGGGAAGGGCTGAAAATAATGCAGGGGCTTGAGAATAATTCCTTCGCCAGCCTGGTCGCGGAAAACGGCCATATAAAATTCGTAGCCAAGCCGGAAGGTCTGCCTCTGCCGTATAAAACGGTATTAACCACTAAGCAGGATATGACTTTCTCATTGAAGGAGGCCTCCAAGGAGGAGTTAAAGAAAGATATTAATATCGTGGATGCCTGCGAATTTGGCGGAAGGAAATACCTCGTAGAATATAACTTATTCTATCCCGGAAGAATTGATTATACCCAGCCAGTACTTGTAATCAGACATTTAGTTGCTCAAAAGAATATAAAAGAAGGTAGCTTTGAGACTGCTAAACTTAATATTGACGCTAAAAACAAGAGGATCAGCGCGGCTAATTTTGATTTGTCCAGGATAGACAGCTTGAAGAAAAAAGAAGAAGTGATATTTAAGGGCCAGAAACATTCTTTAGCTAAACAGGTATTGGTCTTGAGGGATGCCGAAGGTAAAATCGCTGCCCTGGTTGATTGGGCATTTGTACCCAAGGCCATATTTAAGTGGGCGAATGATTATGGATACGGGTTTATAAAGGTTCCGGAAACTAATGAACAACACTCCTATTTTCAGGTTCTCTCAAAGGCCCAGGATTTATTAATGAGCGACTACCCTGATCCGAAGAACCTTAACCGCGTTGTAGTAATAGGAAAGGAGACTTCTAGCAGGCCGTATGGAAACTATATAAAAGACCTGCAAGAAAAGAACAGTATATCGGAAGAACAGTTGCGCGCCGCTTATCCATATGCTTTTGAAGACTACAAGAGTAAAATTTCCAGATTTGCCAGCCAGTGGAAATATAGCGATACAGATGCGTTCGTCAAGAAATTCAAGGGCGCGATGATCGATTCCGTTACAGGAGGCCTCATTGTTCCTTCAGAACGCGCGCGCAAAGAGTTGCTTTATACCCGCTCTCAGGATGACCAATCACGCATTGCCACTGTCAAAATCCAAATCATTGAGACCGCTGAGGAAGTGTATGAGGGCGTGCCGTATGTCACCGAATATTATCCGCATGTCATCAGCGTTACGGATTATTCCCGTAAAAACCCGAAGGAGTATGAGTGGGATGAACGGGGCTCAACTTACGTATCGGCGGTTTCTTTGCAGGATTTGCGCGGGATAACCAATAAAGATGAACTTCTGCGCCGTATTTTGCAGCCGGGACAGGCCGGAGAATATCGCCTGCCGTTTGCAATCTCTAAGTCTCAGATGTTGGCCTATGAAAATATCGCGCAAAAGGAAAAAATTGATCTGATCCTGTCTCGCTTTGAAGCAGATGGGTTCATCCCAGCCTATAAGAATGAAGTGCATGCAGTTAAACAGGCAGGGAAGCTTAAATGGATACGCCCGGTTAACTACAGCCCTACCGGCAAGGAACTGCTTTCTGAGATACAGGCATTCGGCCAGTCAAGCATCCCGCTTATCCGCATTAAAGAGGGGAAATTTTATTTCAACGGCGGATATGAGAATTTTGGCGATATAGTTGAGATCGTTTTTGAATGGAAAGGTATTCCGGTCGCATTTGCTTTTGATCTTGACAGGGATCCCTCTAAGGATTTATTTGAGCCTGTAGCGATTTCTTCCCGGATAAATGA
>JBAZQO010000047.1:0-8005 GCA_041645145.1 Candidatus Omnitrophota bacterium | reverse complement strand
ACTCTTACCCCTACTATAGTCTCCCGGGAAGCGCCTAAGGGAAAACAATCTTCTTCCGGCACCGTTGCCGCAAAAGAGCAGGGATTTTTTAATGGACCGGAGTTACCGGAAGGACTGGGAAATTATATTCGGATGGTTCAGGCAAAAATACTTAAGGCAGCTTATTATCCCCAACAAGCCAAGAACGCGGGTTGGGAAGGCAGCGTACGGCTTAACCTTAATATTACCGCAAATGGCGGCTTAAAAGGTATAAAATTAGTGCAGTCTTCAGGCTATAAGATTTTAGATGACGCGGCTTATGGCATAGCCGAAAAGCAGGCGCCATATCCTCCTTTCCCTCCCCAGATAGATTCTCAGGAACTTTGGGTTGACGTCCCGATAGCCTATACAAAGAATTAACCTTTTGCCATGTCAAAAACAATAGTCATATTCAGCACAAAGGGCGGCGTAGGCAAGACTTTGGTAGCCACGAATCTGGCGGTCAGCCTGGGCTATTACCTGCGTAAAAAAGTAGCGCTTATTGATCTGGATTTACAGGGCGCCGGAGACATGCCCCGCTGGCTTGATATCACGGTTGGTAAGTCTATGCTTGATTTGGCAGAAACCCTGAAGAAAAATCCCGCAAAGGCTTCTGTAAAAGAAGACCTGATGTATATTGAAAGATACGGTATTGATTTCCTCCCCGCGGTGTTAAAACCCAATCAGATATTTCGTGTAGACAGCGAAAAGATAAAACTCGTCCTGGATGCACTGGACAAGGAATATGATTATATAGTTATAGACGCCGGACGGGCTTTTACCGAGAGCCTGTTTTCCGTGTTCAACCACGCCAACCTTATACTTTTAGTGGTAACCCCGGACATATTATCCGTTTATCAGACAAAGTGGTCTTTGGATGTCCTGCAGTCGCTCTATATTCCCTTAAGCATGATCAAAATTGTTTTAAACCGCGCCCAGAGCTTAGGCGGGGTCAGCTGGCAGGAAGTGCGCGCCGCTATTCCCTGCGAAATAATCAGCCGCATACCTTCGGAAGGCAAGGCCGCGGGATTAGCATTGAACAGGCGGGTCCCGCTTGTTATAGACAGCCTTAATTGCAAGGCCAGTCAAACGATCAGGAAATTAGCCACAGACCTTAGCGAGAATGAAAGCCTGTTCCTTAAGCACCATGAGATTGCCCTGCCTGCCACAGCCGGAGAGGGTTTTTTTGCAAAAGAAGGGGATTTCTGGAAGAAATTTAAATTAGGACGCGATGCCTTTTCCCCGGAAGGGGAGGATAAGGAGCCGGATGAGATTATTGAATTAAAAAAGCGCATACATCAAAGGCTGATTGAAAAATTAGACCTTAAGCATTTAGAGATTGATATGATCGATCCGGCCAAGGCTCAAGCTATCAGGGAAAAGACCGAGAGGGTAATTACCAATGTCCTGGGTGAGGAAACCGGGGTATTCCTTTCGTCCCCCGATGTAAGAAAAAGACTGGTTAAAGAGATAACCGATGAGGCATTGGGGCTTGGGCCGCTGGAGGATTTAGTCAATGATCCGGATATTTCCGACATTTTAGTTAATAATAAGAATCAGATATATATCGAGCGCCACGGTAAAATAGAGCTGTCCCCCAAGAGGTTCCTTTCCAATGACCAGGTGCGCCAGGTTATTGAACGTATAATTGCGCCTTTAGGAAGGCGTATTGATGAAAGCGCCCCTATGGTGGACGCGCGGCTTTCCGACGGCTCCCGCGTTAACGCGATCATCCCGCCGCTTTCTTTAACCGGCCCGACGCTGACTATAAGAAAATTCGGCCGCGAGCGGCTGGTTATGGATGACCTTTTACGTTTAAACACCTTAACCAAACCCATGGCTGATTTTATGCAGGCTTGCATCGTATCCAGAAAAAATACAATTGTTTCCGGCGGCACCGGCTCGGGGAAGACAACCGTATTAAACGTGCTTTCGGTATTTATCCCGGCGGCAGAGCGTATTATTACCATTGAAGACGCCGCGGAATTAAAATTAAAACAGGAGCATTGGGTGCGTCTTGAGTCACGGCCTCCTAACGTTGAAGGAAAAGGCGCGATTACCGCCAGAGACCTTTTCCGCAATACCCTGAGGATGCGCCCGGATAGGATTATCATCGGGGAGTGCCGCGGGGCTGAAACCCTGGATATGCTTCAGGCAATGAATACAGGCCACGACGGCTCGATGACTACGATACACGCGAATTCCACCCGCGATGTTATTTCCAGGATGGACTCCATGATCCTTATGTCAGGCGCGGAATTGCCTGTGCGTGCGATCAGGGAAATGATCGCCTCGGCAATTAATATTATCATACATACCGCCAGGTTATCCGACGGCTCAAGGAAGGTAACGCAAGTTTCAGAGATGATCGGTATGCTTGATGAGGTGCATGTCGGGTTAAAGGATATTTTTATCTTCAAGCAGACAGGAATTGACAAGGATGGAAAAGTCCTCGGAGAATTCAAGCCTACCGGCTATATCCCCTCTTTTATGGAGCAGCTTAAGGTCCAGGGCATCTTGATCTCCAATGATATCTTTAATCCCGCCTTATGAAATTAATCAACAAAACCCGCGGCATAACCTTAGCTGAGAACGCTATTATTGCCAAAACCCCTTTAAAAAGGATGGTTGGCTTGCTAAACCGCAGGCAGTTTGAGCAAGGGCAAGCATTAATCATCAAGCCCTGCAATTCAATCCACACTTTTTTCATGCGTTTTGCCATAGACGTGATTTTTGTCGATTCCAATAACAGAATTACAAGGACAATCCGCAGTATGCGGCCATTTAGAATAAGCGGTATTTATTTAAGCGCGCTATTTAGTATTGAACTGCCCGCAGGAACCCTGGAAAAAACCTCTACCCAAACAGGCGATTACATAAGCATCGATTAAATCCCGGGAATAACCATATTTTCAATATCCATATCCCATCGCCGCGGGTTACCATTAATATATTCGCGTATCTGGTTTAATGATGATTCATTTCTGATAATGTGATCATAAAATGATTTTTGCCAATGGAAATTATTTTTATTTTGCATAATAAGCATATTTATTTCCCTGGTAGCCGCAGATTTATATGAACCAATAACAATGGGTATTGTTTGATATGTACGGGGACAGGCATGTTTTTGTAGGGAGCAGGCATGCCTGCTCCCTACATTGACGGCAACATTTTCAATAACGATAATCCCATGAATATGATTGGGCATAATCACAAATTCATCCAATCTAATATTTTCAAAATGCTGCGGTATTTCTAACCATTTATTTCTAGCGGTTTCTCCGTACCTATTCAATTCCATTTCACCATTTCTTATTCTTCCGAACCATTCCGCGTGGTTTTGCGTGCAAATTGTAACAAAATAAAACCCGTTTTGTGAATAATTATATCCTCTCAAACGGTTTGGTTGCCTGTTTTGCATTATTTATCCCACCCATATACGTGTAGGGAAGAGGCATGCCTCTTCCCTACGTATTCCCTACGTATTCCCTACGTATTCCCTACGTATTCCCTACGTATCAATTGCCGATTCCCTACGTATCAATAGACATGACAAATCGATAAATCTAACAAAATATTTCGTAGGGGACAGGCATGCATTCGTAGGGGACAGGCATGTTTTTGTAGGGCACAGGCATGTTTTTGTAGGGAGCAGGCATGCCTGCTCCCTACATTGATGGCCTGCTAATAATGTCCAAACTAATCTTTTTTTAGCTACTCAAAGTCAGCAAGATTCATTATATTGTCCAAACTGGATGCCTATTGACATAATATTAATTTGTAGTATACTTAAATTAGCTCAACAATGTCCAGTCTGGAGAAAATATGGGTGTAATTCATAAACTAAGGACAGAAGTAAGACAATCTATATTGGATGAGAAAAAGGTCAATCCTGCGATCAGTTGCAGGAGTCTGAGCTATTTAATTCTGCAAAGATTTAAAATAGAAGTATCCAAATCGAGCATTAATTCAGTATTTAAAGAAGCTGGTTTGAGCATGCCTGTAGGCAGGACCCTGAAGAGGAAAAAACGCGCTAAACCAGAGGTCTTGTTATTGGAGAGCAAGCCCGGAAAACCGCCGGCGGAATTGCCATTAGAGAGCAAGCCTGAAAAACAGCCGGCAGAATTGCCAAAGACTGACCTGCAAATTCATCTCCCGTCGGAGATGCCCTGCACCGGAGCAATTTTGCTTAAAGCCGCTGATTGTCTGATTGGAGGAAGCCGCCATATTACAGAATTGATCAAGAATAGCCTGAATATAGATAGAGATGACCTTCTGGCTAAGACTGAAAGCTTGATTTACCTTCCCCTCTTTGAAAAGCCGCAACAAGGCCAGATTAGCGAATTACAAGCATTAATCGGCCGAGGCATTTCCTTTGAGAGTATAATGTTCTATCGCAATGAATTGCAAGCAGTTAAGACATTAGAGAAGGATATTTCTCAGGTCATTGAGGATGCATCTAAAGAAGTTCGCTGTATGAAAATTAATTTCTCAACCAGTGATACTTCATATATAGATGGTCAGATGTATACTGTTTGGTCTAACCCGTACACTCCATATGATTTTTCTACAACTATCTGCAACTCAAGTAGTTATATGTATAATCATTTCAATAATAAAACGCCATTAGTCTTATTTACTGCTCCGGGTTACAATGTGCCTACAAAGGAGTTCTTTAATCTTATCTTAGGATTAGAGTCGGAAAGCAAGGTTATTACCGGTTTAAAGATCTATGGAAACAAACTTGAGGAGTTAAATTCGATCTCTTTAGAGGGTGCCAAAAAACGCTTTTTTGTTTTTGCGATGTGGCCCTGGCAGTTTGTAAATTACCGCAAAGTTTTAAAAATTGGTGAATTTAAACCCTTCTATTTTGAACCGTTAGGATTAAATCTTTACTTGTCAGAAATAGAGATTGAATTGTCACAACCTGATATGAAACAACCACTTACATTAAAAGGCTGCGCCTTGAAAACACTGCTTTCGGAAAAGACGCGGGTGGTTATTTTAAGCAACCTTACTCTTGAAGCGGGCCGGCCTGAAAACCTGGCAAATATTTATCTTAACCGCTGGCCAAATTTAGGGGAGACATTCCAGGATTTCAGCCGGAAGATAGAGCTTTTCACTTACAGAGGTAGTTCCCAGCGTTTTTTCTCGGCGGAATGCATGGAACGGCTTCAGACTGCCCCCCATCTGAAGACAACCTTCGAAAATTATCTCCAGATTTTAGATTTGTATGTGCGCTGGCATTTCCTGCCTGAAGGGTTTAAAGAGAAGGATTTCCCGACGGCAAAAGAGCAGTTTTATGGCCTTAATGCCATTCTGAAGAAAGGAGACGGCCGCACGGTAGTGAAATTCAACCCTCCCCAGGGGTATCTATTCCTGAAGGAGCTAGAATATGCCTGTCATAGAATAAACGAAAAAGAAATCGTATTCGCGGATAACAGCCGCCTTTGGTGTCTGCCTTAGAAAACGCTTTCTTAAAGGAGCTTCAGTATTATTGACATACTTAATAATAGGTGTTATATTTTAAATGCAATTGAAGGGCGTCATGAAAAGGCAATTCCGCTATCGGAGGAGAGTGGATGCGCAAAGCCACGAGACGATGTTCGCCACATTATCCGGGTTACCGAAAGCCGAAGAGTCTTATAACGGACATTAAAACTTCGGTTTTTTTATTTTACATCGCTAAAGATTTTTAGAAAGTGTTTATTAAACGAAAGGGGAGGTGAGAAAAATGTTAAGGCAGAAAAGAGCCCAGAGCACACTTGAATACATTATTATCTTCACGGCGGTTGTGGGAGCAATACTTTTGGCCGCCAATACCATCATTAAACCAAAGGTAAGCAGTATGCTTGAACATGTAGCCGGAGAAGCGGAGACCGCGGTCAAGCACGTTAGTTTCCAATAAAGCAATTTTAAGGAGGTGAATAAAAATGTTAAGGCGTAGAAAAGCACAGAGCACAGCAGAGTATGTGATTGTCCTGGGCCTGATAGTAGCGGCAGTAATAGCTATGCAGACCTATGTTAAGAGGGGTTTCCAGGGCAGAGTTAAGGATGCGGTGGATTATGTTGATCAGGGCGGTTCGGGGGCAAGTGCCGTTAATTTCGCGACCAAGCAATATGAGCCATATTATTTGCAATCCACCTTTAGTAACGAACGCAGCTCGGAAGACACTGAAGCGTTAGCAGAGGGCGGCGCAGTAAGTAGGACTTCTACCGAGACAAGCCAGAGGGCAGGTTCTCAGACGATATTAGAGCCAAAGACAGAATAAAAATATAATGATGAGGAGGTGAGTTTTATGTTTAATAAATTTAAGCGGAATAAGGCGCAGACAACGTTGGAGTACGCCATTCTGATAGGAGTGATCGTTGCCGGGCTTGTCGCGATGCAGGTTTACCTGAAAAGAGGCTACCAGGGTAAATTAAAGGAGAGCGCTGACAGCATGGGCCAGCAGTTTTCCCCGGGTTATACCACAAGCAATTACACAATTACCAATAAGTCTACATCTACCGAGGAGCTTAAAGATAAGGTAACCGTATCCACGATTGGAAGCCAGGAGAGCAATAAAACCGGAAAAGAGGAAGTGGCTACTTCTGATAAAGAGTTCTGGTGGAAATAACAGGCAGAAGGGTAAATACGGAGGTTTTGTAAATGCCAACAAAAATATTCTTATTTTTAGTGGTTTTCGCCGGGGTTTTTTATCTCATTAACCTGGCTTATCCTTTTTTTGAGGCCTTGATGGATCGCTGGCAAAGAAAGAGGATGGATAAAATAACCCCAAAACTTGACAGTATGTTTTTGGATATTCCGTTAAACAAACTGTTGCTGATCGACGTGCTTTCGCCTGTCGTAAGCGGGTTATTGGGTTTTTTCATCAGCCATAATATCTGGGTGGCTTCGGTAGCGGCAGTCGCGGGTTTGGCTTTGCCTATTATAATTATTAAGCGGCTTGAGGCCATGCGCAGGCAAAAATTCGCCTCGCAGCTTGTTGACGGATTGATGATCCTTTCCAGTTCTCTTAAGGCGGGGTTAAGCCTGTTACAGGCTTTTGAGGAACTGGCGCAGGAGATGCCTAATCCTATCAGCCAGGAATTCGGCCTGGTTATACGTCAGATGCAGATGGGTGTTTCCCTGGAGGAGGCGATAACCAAGCTTAAAGGGCGCATGCGCTTAGATGAACTGGATATGGTTGTGACCGCGATGCTGGTAGCCAGGGAAACCGGCGGAGACCTTACCCTGACTTTTTCCAGGGTAATCTATACTATTCAGGAGCGGAACAAGCTTATCGGCAGGGTCAAGGCTCTTTGCGTGCAGGCAAACATGCAGGGGGCAATTATGTCGCTTTTGCCTATTGTATTCGGGATATTCGTCTATAAGGTGAATCCCGGTTTCTTTGATGTGTTCTTTAAGGATAATTTCGGAAGAGGCCTTATGACTTACGCGATTATTTCAGAGATACTCGGCATCATTTTTATCCGTAAATTGAGCAAGGTTGATATATAAAAGGAGTATATAAATGGAATTAATTATGGTGGTTTTATTTTTAGCGGCCTGTATCTACCTTTTGATTTTGCAGTTCGGCTCCAAGATATTCGGCCTGGAGGAGATGCGCCTGCCTTCGCAGGTTTTTGATAATAAAAAGGTAGAGCTGGAATTAACCCAGGACAAATATATGGTAAAGCCGGATAATACCTGGCTGCCTCTTACCGCCAGGTTTAAGGATTTTGAGAAACGCATCCCTTTCTCCACAGAGGGAATAAGAAGGAGGCTGATTAAAGCCGGATTGCCGATGGGGGTGTTGGAGTTTTTGGCCTTTAAGGTATTGGCAATAATCTTTGTCCCGGCCCTCTCTTTAATATTCCTTAGCAATAATTTGCCCAAGAATATGGCTTTAGCCGTCTCTTTGGCCGCGGGTTTCTTTATTCCGGAAATCTGGCTGAACCAGAAGATAGCTAAAAGGCTGCACAATATACGGCGCGACCT
>JBAZQO010000004.1:0-44171 GCA_041645145.1 Candidatus Omnitrophota bacterium | reverse complement strand
TGGACACCTTACCCTTGGCGCAGAATTTTCCCCGGCGCAACCGGCTGATCAGCGGTTTAAGCCTGGGTGTTTTGATCACCGAGGCAGCCAGAAACAGCGGGGCATTGATTACCGCGGATTTTGCCCTAGAGCAGGGTAGGGAGGTTTTTGCCTTACCGGGGAGGATTGATTCCTGCGGTTCAACCGGGGTTAACGCGTTGATTAAACAAGGCGCAAAATTAGTTACCTGTTGCGAGGATATACTTGAGGAGTTAAATTTACCTGCCGCTATCGCAAGAAAGCCGGAGGACCGGGCAATTAAAGAAAAGACCGCCTGTCCAAAAGAGGAAGAGGTGGTTTATGATTGCATAAGCCGGCAGGCAATTACAATGGATGATTTAGTGGAAAAGACATCTAAGCGGTACGGCCAGTTAGCAAGTTTAATCTTAAAATTACAGTTTAAGAAATTAATCAAAGAACTGCCGGGTAAACAGTTCGTGAGGAATTAAATGAGCAAGAATCTGGTTATCGTAGAGTCACCGACCAAGGCAAAAACCATAAGCAAGATATTAGGCGAGGATTTCAGCGTGGTTTCTTCCATGGGGCATATTGTTGATCTGCCGCAGAAAGAACTGGGTGTGGATATAGAAAATAAATTTAAGCCGGATTACGTGGTTATCCCGGCCAGGAAGAAACTGCTGGCCCAGTTAAGAAAAGAGGCCAAGGACAAAGAGAAGATTTACGTAGCTACCGATCCTGACCGTGAAGGGGAGGCCATTGGCTGGCAGATAAAGGAGAAGGTTTTAAAAGGCAAGGCTGTTTTGCGCGTGAGTTTTCATGAAATTACCCCGCACGCGGTAGGTGAGGCTTTTAAGCATGGCCGGGAGTTTGATCTAAAGATGATTGAGGCGCAAGTGGGGCGCAGGATACTTGACCGTATCGTGGGATATTTCTTAAGCCCGTTACTCTGGAAGAAAATTGCCCGCGGATTAAGTGCCGGGCGCGTGCAATCCGTGGCGTTAAAGCTGATCACGGAAAGGGAGCGGCAGATACAGGCATTTACTTCCCAAGAGTATTGGGAGATCGTCGCCGAGTTATTCAAGCCCAAGGTTTCCGGAGAGAGCGGTTTTTCCGCTAAACTCCAGAAGATAGATGATAAAAAGGCTGAAATTAAAGGCAAAGAGGATGCGGAGAAGATCTGCGGGGAATTGCAGGGCAAAGAGTTCAAGGTTTTAGAGATCAAGAAGACAGAGAAGAAGCGTTATGCCCCGGCACCGTTTATTACCAGCACGATGCAGCAGGAGGCATTCAATAAGTTCAGGTTTAATGCCTCAAAGACCATGCTCATAGCCCAGCAGCTTTATGAAGGCATTGATATCGGCGAAGATAATCCTGTGGGCTTAATTACTTATATGCGCACGGATTCCCCGCATGTTGCCCCGGAGGCAATTCTTGAGGTGCGCGAGCATATCAGTAGGAGTTTTGGCAAGGATTTTCTGCCGGAGAACCCAAATACTTTTAAGGTCAAGAAATCAGCCCAGGAGGCGCATGAAGCTATCCGTCCAAGTTATGTTTCGCGGGCGCCTGAGAGCCTTAAAAGTTTCTTAAACCACGATCAATACCGCCTGTATGAACTTATCTATAACCGGTTCCTGGCCAGCCAGATGAAGCCCGCGGAGTTCCTGGCGACATCCGTGGAAATTGCGGCGGATAAATATTTATTCGTGGCTAATGGAAGCCATTTACTATTTGAAGGTTTTCTGGCTGCTTATAATAAGGATGATGAGAGTGAGGTAGCTCAGGAAGATGAGGAAAACGAAAAAGAAAAAGCCAAGAATGTGATTCCTCCGCTTGAACAGGGGGAGATCCTGGGTTTGAATAAACTTGAGCCTTCGCAGCATTTTACCAAGCCAGCGCCGAGGTTCTCCGACAGCTCCCTGATCAAGGCCCTGGAGGAAGAGGGTATCGGCCGGCCTTCAACTTACGCGCCGATCATGTACACGCTTATCCTGCGCGATTATGTGCGCCGGATCAAAGGTTATCTTAACCCGACTGAACTGGGTTTTAAGGTATGCGATATGCTGGTTGAATATTTTCCCAGGATCATGGATGTTAAGTTTACCGCGCTTATGGAAGAGAAGCTGGATGAAATAGAGGAAGGCCAATTAACCAAGGAGAAGGTTTTGGGGGATTTCTACGCCCCTTTTAAAGAGAGCCTGGATTTCGCGCAGGCTAATATTAAGAAGGAAGTAATACTGTCGGATCAGGTCTGCGATAAATGCGGCAAACCCATGATCGTAAAATGGGGCAGGCGGGGCAAGTTCTTAAGCTGTTCCGGGTTTCCGGAATGTAAGAATTCCAAATCCATAGGCAGCGGGGTCAAATGCCCCCAGGAGAATTGCGGCGGGGAATTGATCGAGCGACGTTCAAAGCTCGGGTTTTTTTACGGCTGCTCCAATTTTCCCAACTGCACCTTTACCTCGCGCAATCTGCCGCAGGAGAAGGAGGAATCGTGAAGCTGAAACACGGTTTTACCCTAATTGAACTAATCGTAGTCATAATCATCGTAGGGATACTTGCAGCTATGGGCATTAGTCAATACTCCCTTACAGTTGAGAAATCACGCCTTGCAGAAGCTAAAATACGCATAGGCGCTATGCGCCAGCTTGCCTATGATTATTACCTGAATAATGGCACATTTGTTGGTATCGCTAACCCCGATGTGGGTGTTGATAATACGTGTTATTCAACAGATTATTATAGGTACACAGTAGCGTCCTCCGCGGCCGCAGTTATGTACATGCGTGCGACACGGTGTTCCGGTCAAGGGAAAGCTCCTGCCGGGCCGAACTATAACCTGCAATGGGGCCTGGCATCCGATGGTAGATTGTATCAGCAGGCGTATGCCAATTCGGATGGCGTTTGGGTGTACTCCGGGGATTGGGGTCCGTGTTGCAGGTAGCCGTGCTAAAACAGTGAGATTATGGAAAAATATATTGAAAAATTTATCCGCTATATGGAAATAGAGAAAAATTACTCTATCCATACGGTCCTTAATTACAAATTAGACCTTAAGGATTTCAATAAATTTCTTGCCGGCACTGACCTTGAAAAAGTGGATTACCTGGCGCTGAGAAAATATTTGGCAGTGCTCAAGGAAAAAAACTTAAGCAGCCGCAGCGTGGGCCGCCGGCTTTCGGCATTGCGCAGTTTTTTTAGGTTCCTCTCCCGCGAAGGGTATATTAAAACCAACCCGATCCTTATGCTTTCCAGCCCCAAGCTGGACAAGCACCTGCCTTCCTTCATGACAGAGGAGGAGGTTAAAAAGCTTATTGAATCAGCTTTTGCTAAAAACCAGAATGATCTTTCAGGCCTGCGCGACCGGGCGATCTTAGAGGCATTCTATTCCAGCGGCCTGCGCATTTCCGAGGTCGTGGGTTTAAACCTTGATGATGTTGATTTTATCGGCGGTGTTCTGAAAATACGGGGCAAGGGAAAAAAGGAAAGGGTTGTGCCTGTCGGCGAGGCAGCGCTTACGGCTATAAAAAATTATCTGGATAAACGGAATAAGCAGACTGATGCGATATTCTTAAATAAGAATAGTCGTCGTATCACTACCCGCGGGGTAATGGATATTGTAGTGAAATATCTGCGTCTGGCCGGGATCAAGCCCGGGGTTTCCGCGCACACCTTCCGGCATTCTTTCGCCACGCATCTGTTAAACCGGGGGGCTGACCTGCGCACGGTGCAGGAGCTGCTGGGACACGCGAATTTATCCACGACTCAGATATATACGCATTTAACCACCGAGAGATTAAAGAGTGTTTATGACAAAGCGCATCCCCATGCTTAAGCTATGTTTATAATTTATGATCTGATATTCCTGATTTTTATGCTGGTGTATCTGCCGGTGTATTTGTTTCGCGGAAAATTCCACCGGGGATTTTCCCGCAGGCTGGGGATCCTCCCGCCGGATTTAAATCTGGATAGGCCAATCTGGGTCCACGCGGTAAGCGTAGGTGAGGCTATCGCCATAAAGGCGCTTGTGTCGGAATTAAGAAAGGCCTATCCGCATAAGAAGCTGGTTATTTCTACCGTAACCGCGACCGGAAACAGGGTCGCCGAAGGTCTGATCAAGCCCGGGGATTTTTTAACTTATCTGCCTTTAGATCTTAGCTTTATTACCGGTCCGGTGCTCAAGAGGATCAACCCCTGCCTGTTTATTATCGCTGAAACGGAGATCTGGCCAAACCTGATCAGCTCCCTTTATAAACAGAATATCCCGGTAGTTACGGTCAATGGAAGGATATCAGATGGCTCCTACTCCGGCTACCGGCTGATAAAATTATTTATCCGGCCGATCTTAAACAAATTCAGGCGGTTCTGCGTGCAGTCTGCTACCGATGCCTTGCGTTTACAGGAATTGGGGGTGGATAAGGAAAAGATCCATACCACCGGGAATGTAAAATTTGATATGGACTTGGAGGTCCTGGCAGGGTTAGATCCTTCGGATTACCGCAGGAAGCTTTGGTTGGAATTAGAAAATAAGCTGTTGGTTTGCGGCAGCACGCACGCCGGAGAGGAGGAGCAGCTTATTAAAGTTTACAAGGAATTATTATTGAGTTTCCCCAAACTTAAGCTTTTGATCGCTCCGCGCCACCCGGAGAGGAGCAAGGATATCGCGGAGGTTGCGGCTAAAAACGGCTTTATGCCGCTCTTTATCTCTAGCATCAGCTCCGCATGCCCGGCCTGCGTCAGCGCGTCCGTATTTATACTTGATGTTATGGGAGAGCTGCTTCATTTTTACGCTAGCGCGGATATTGTTTTTGTCGGCGGAAGCCTGGTAAAGACAGGCGGCCATAATATTCTTGAGCCGGCTGGCCTTAAGAAACCGATCATCTTCGGGCCCCACATGTTTAATTTCCGCGATATAACCGAGATGTTCCTGCAAAATAAAGCCGGGATCATGGTGGCTGATACGGCTCAACTCAAAGTTGAGATCAGGAAACTTTTGGAAAACGGCCTTTTGGCAAAAGCATTGGGGGAGCGCGCGTATGAATTAATCAGCAAGAACTCAGGCGCTACAATGAAGAACATCGGGATCATTAAGGGTTTAAAATTAATCTAAGGAGTTATTATGCCGGGAGATATTTATCTGACGCAGGAAGGATACGAAAAGTTATCCGGCGAACTGGAGCATTTAAAAACAGTCAAACGCCGTCAGCTTTCCAAGGCAGTAGGGGAGGCCAGGGCGCATGGGGATATCAGCGAGAACGCGGAGTATGACGCAGCCAAGGATGCCCAGGCGCATAACGAAAAACGGATCATGGATCTGGAGGATAAGCTGGCGCGGGTGCGCATACTGGATAAGAATATCCCGCAAGACCAGGTTTTGATCGGGGCAACAGTGAAGTTAAAGGATATGGATACCGAAGAGAAGCTGGAGTATACTTTGGTTTCCGAGCTGGAGGCTGATTTTAACCAGGGAAAGATTTCCATAACCTCCCCGGTGGGAAGTAGCCTATTGGGGCATAAGGAAAATGAGGTCGTGGAGATTAAAATTCCCGCCGGGATATTAAAATACAAAATAATCAGGATATCGCGTTAGACGCATCATGGATAAATTTAATCTTGAGCGTAAATGATAGAGAAGATCGGGCATCTTGTTTCGACCATCTTACCGAGGGAAAAACAGAGCAGGAAGCTTATGAGCGCATGGTGAAGGCCTTGCGCAGAAGCAACCGTAAGCAAATAAGATAAACTATGATAAAATTAAAACACTGGTTATTACTTTCCCGTATTCCATTCTTAAGTGTGGTGCTCCTGCCTTATATCCTGGGAGCCTTACTTGCCGCCAACCTTACCGGTATTTTTAGCTTTAAGGTTTTTCTGCTGGGCTTATTTGCGTCAGCGCTTGTGCAATTAGGGGCGCATTACAACGGGGAGATATACGATATAAAAGAAGACCGCCTAAGCGTAGATCTGGAGAAAAACTTTTTTACCGGCGGTAGCCTGATATTGGTAGAAAAACTGATCCCAGAGAAGAAGGTCAGCTTCCTCTCCTACGGGGTAATTTTCCTTGCCCTGATCATAGGGGTTATCCTGCAGTTTTATTTTAAAACCGGCAGGTGGACTATTCCTCTGGGTGTTTCGGGGATAATCTGCGGATTTTTTTATTCCAAACCCCCTTTACGCTGGGTAAGCCGGGGGGCGGGTGAGATTTTTATCGCCTACGCGTTTGGCTGGCTGCCTGTGGCAGCGGGTTTTTATTTACAGGCATCCAGGTTTGATCTTTTATCTACTTTGATCTCGCTTCCGGTTGCCTGCAGCGTTACCAATATCATACTGATCAATGAATTCCCGGATTATCCCGCGGATAAATTGGCAGGCAAGCAAAATATCCTGGTGCGCATAGGGAAGGAAAAGGGGGCTGTTTTATATGCCTCGCTTACGGTTTTGGCAGGGCTCACATTTTTTTATGCCGTTTTTAGAGGATCTTCTTTTATTAGCGCGTTATTTTATATGCCGGTTTTAATTATCGCGTTAAGATCAGCAGCCCTTATGCTTAAAGGGTCATATAAGGACCGGCAGAAACTTGAGAGGTTGTGCATGATGACTATTTTAGTTAGCCTGGGAACATCTTTATCATTCATACTGGGGATATTCTTCGGCCGATAAAATGCAGAATAATGATATAGAATTCATGCTCCTGGCTATAAAGAAGGCTCAGGACGGGGTAAAGAAGGGCCAAGGCAGAAGCAACCGGCCAGGCGCGCTTATTAAATTTCCCGGCAGCCTTGTGATTTTTGGATACTTATGTTATTATGCCGCAAAAGGATTCCCTTGAGGTTGAATTTAAAATATCATGTTAGAGATTAGGATCAGGCAAAAATATAATGTCGTTATCCTGGACCTCTCCGGCCGCATTGATGTGGACTCGGCTAATCTTGTGGAGGTGGTCGGCCAGTGCCTGCGCGACGGGTATGTTGATATCCTCTGCAATCTTGAAGATGTTGAAGGCATTGATTATATGGGCATCTCGGTGGTTGCCATTGCCTATAAAGAGGTGGCCAATAATGAGGGAAGGATGAAATTCGCAAATTGCCCCAGCCACCTCAGGGGGGTTTTCGCGGTTTCCGGGATGGACAGGACAATCGAACTCTACGCCACAGATGACCTTGCCCTGAATAGTTTTAAAGAGGATAAGGCCATCGAGAATATTAAAAAGATGCAGCTGCGCCGCAGGTTTAAGCGCCTGCCCATTGATTTAAAAATCGAATTAAAATCTAAGCTGGAAAACTCACCCCATTGCCTTAAGCTGGATATACTTAATTTAAGCGCGGTAGGGGCATTTATATTCGGCTGCGATAAATTTAAGCTTGGCGATGAAGTGATACTTAAGATGAAGCTTGCGCCAAGGCATGAGGAGTTTGACCTTGAGGCAAAGGTGGTCTGGGTACCTAATAAAGAAGTACAACCACATGAGTATCCGGGAATAGGGGTGGAATTCCGCAATATTTCCGCGGGGGACCAGCAGAAGTTGATCGCCTTCATCGAGCGCAACCTTTCCTTTACCTCACTGGATTGAACTTTATCTTTAACCCCGAATCCGACCCGCTTTAATTACATATCTTGTTGTAATCCTTAGATTTTTATCCCTAAAATCATTTGCCTGGGTGCAGCTTGTGTGATATCATATTTAACTAAGAATTCTTATCGCAGAGAGGAGAAAAGAGATGGATTGGAAGGTTTTTCTGGCTACATTTGGAGCGGTATTTTTCGCGGAATTAGCGGATAAGACCCAGCTGGTGGGCATTGGCATGGCAGCTAAGAGCGGCAAGCCTGTTTCTGTATGGTTGGGTTCGGTAAGCGCCTATGTTATCGTTACGGTGATCTCGGTATTTCTGGGCGCGGTTATGGCCAAATTCATTAAGCCGGAGCTGATCCGCTATGTAGGAGCCTCCCTGTTTATTATCATCGGAGCTTTAATGCTGCTTAAGGCAATTTAATAGCGTTATGTTTTCGCCAAGAGATTATCTTTATAATCTGGTTACCTGTAAGATAAAAGGCCCGCTGGCTGCGTTTTTAAGGGGCTTTTTGTTTATCCTTTCTCTTGCCTATGGTTTGGCCGTGGTTATTTTGGCGTTTCTCTATAGGATAAACCCGGCGCGGCTTAATGCTAAAGTGATCAGTGTAGGCAATATCACCCTCGGCGGTACAGGCAAGACTACCTTTGTGGAGTATCTTTGCGCCGAGCTATCTTCCTCGGGTAAAAAAATAGCGGTATTAACCCGGGGTTATAAACGGAATGCTGCCGGAGAAGGTCTTGCGGGTATGGGTGATGAGCCTGCTATGCTGCAGAAGAAACTTCCGCAGGTGCATGTAATTGTTGATAAAGACAGGGTAAAAGCAGGGATTAAGGCGATCAAGGACTACGCGGCAGATACGCTGATATTGGATGACGGCCTGCAGCAGTGGCGCATATTCAAGGACTTAGAGATCGTGACTATTGACGCCACCAATCCTTTTGGAAATTACCGGATGTTGCCTGCGGGTTTCCTGCGCGAGCCGTTAAGTGCCTTGAAGCGCGCCGATATCTTTGTATTGACCCAGGTTGCTTCCGGACAGGATACGAGCGTGCTGACCGCGAAATTAAAGAGCATAAATCCCCGTGCTCTGATAGTAGAGTCAATGCATAAGCCTGAGTCATTTAGCAATGTGCGTAATCCGGATGAGCTTTTAAGTTTAAACTCTTTTCAGTGTAAGAATGTCGCGGTATTTTCCGGCATCGGCAACCCGCAGGGGTTTGAAAATTCCCTCTCTTTATTAGGTATCAATATCAAACTGTTATTCAGGTTTAGCGACCATCATGATTATACTCAAAGAGAGCTTGATGGTATTGTTAAGGCAGCGCAAGAAAAGAAGATGGATGCTATTATTACCACCCAGAAGGATGCTGTAAAAATAAGGCAGCTGGAAACCGCAGGTTTGGCGATATTTGTCCTGGATATAAAACTAAGCATAACTAAAAATGAAGCAGAATTTGATCGCAGATTACTTAAGTTGTATCCTGTTTAAGGCAGCCGGTTTTTTTACTTATTTTATGCCTTTAAATCTGAGCCTTTTTATAGGCAGGAGGCTGGGCGACCTTATTTATTTATTTGATGTCCGGCATCGCGCTATTGCCTCTGCTAATATCAGGAAAGCCGTCTCAGATAAGCTTGATTGCGGATCCGGCGCCAGGATTACCCGCAAGGCTTATCAGGCATTTGGCCAGAATCTTATTGAGATTTCTTTTATCCCGCGCATAAATAAACAGTATCTTGAAAAATACATACACATAGAGAACAGGGATTATATTGACGCGGCTTTTAAAAGAGGCAAAGGAGTGATCTTTCTGGCTGCGCATGAGGGTAACTGGGAGCTCTCCAATATTATCTGCGCCAACCTTGGGTTTCCTTTTGTCTTCTTTGTGCGCGATCAGGGTTTCCCCAGGTTAAACGCCCTGCTTAATTCTTACCGGCTAACACAGGGGGCAAAACTTATCCATAAGCAAGCCGGGGTCCGGCAGTTAATCGAGGCGCTTAAAGAAAATCAGGCAATCGGCATGACTGTGGACCAGGGAGGCAGAACCGGTGAATTGGTAAAGTTCTTCGGCAAAGAAGCCTCTATGTCTACGGGGGCAGTAAAGCTGGCCTTAAAATACGATTGCTCCATAATCCCGACTTTTTACACGCGTACTAAAGGCCCTTACACTAAGGTGATCCTGGACCAGGTTTATACGGTAACTAAATCCGGGGATGCGCAAAAAGACCTGCGGGAGAATCTGCAGAGGTTAACCGGTATATACGAAAAATATATCCGGCTCTACCCGCATGAATACCTCTGGACCTATAAGATATGGAAGTATGGCAAGGAGAGGGAGCTGCTCATTCTATCCGACGGCAAAACCGGACACCTGCGTCAGTCTGAGAGCGCGGCTAAATTAATCATCCAACAACTGAGCCTGCGCGGAATAAAAACTAATCTCTCCATCCAGGAGGTAAGATCCCGGGAGGGCCGGCAGGGATTGATGAAGTTTAAGCCGGATATTATTATTTCTGCCGGCAGCTCGATAAGCGTCCTAAATTACCGGTTAGCTAGGCAGAGCCAGGCCAAATCCATTGTTTTAATGCGGCCGGCTAATTTAAGCCTGAATAAATTCGACCTGGCGATTATCCCCGAGCATGACTATCCAGAGGGACGTGGTTTGGCTTCCGATAGCCAAAGCCACTGGCCAAAGGGCCGCGGTTTGGCCTCTAAGAATGTAGTGGTTGTTGAAGGGGCGCTTAACCTGATTGACGCGGATTATTTAAAAGAAAAATCAGGGAGATTAAAACAGTCGGGCTTTATCAAAGGCAATCTATCTTCTTTATGCATCGGCGTGTTGATCGGGGGGAGCAGCAAGGACTTTTCTATTTCCCGCCGGATGATTTCCGGGGTGATCGGTCAGATCAAGAAATCCGCTGAAGAGCTTAACGCGGATATTCTGATCTCTACCTCGCGCCGTACGCCCCTTGAGGTGGAGCAGGTTATTAAAAACGAATTTGGCGGTTATGGCCGCTGCAAGCTTATGGTTATAGCTAATCAGAATAACCATCCTGATGTTGTAGGAGGGATATTGGGATATAGCAGTATAATAATCAGTTCTCCGGAAAGTATCTCAATGGTTTCTGAGGCGGTATCCGCGGGAAAATACGTTGTAGTATTTAAAGCCGATGGCCTGAGCAGGAAGCACCGGCGTTTTTTAAAGAATTATCAGGATAAAGGATATATATATTTGGAAGAAGCTGAAGGCCTGGCTGATAGAATTAAAGAAATATGGAAAAATAGGCCTGAAGTGCATGTGCCGGAGGATAATTTAAAGGTAGCAGAGGCGTTAAGTAAAATATTATGAGAATATTGCAGATATTACCTGAGCTTAATGTGGGAGGGGTGGAGACCGGCACCCTGGATCTCTGTAAATATTTAGTGCGGCTGGGGCATAAGGCAGTAGTGGTCTCTGCCGGCGGGTCCCTGGTTAAGGAGCTGGAGGCAAGCGGAGCCAAACATTATCAGCTAGCCGTGCATAAGAAATCCATTATTTCCATATTTAAATTAATCCCTCAGTTGGCGGAGATAATCAAGAATGAGGAGATTGATATAGTGCATGCCCGTTCGCGCGTGCCTGCCTGGATCGCTTTTTTTGCCTGCCGCAGGGGCAAGGCGGTATTTATCACTACCTGCCACGGTTATTACAAGAAGCATCTTTTTAGCTTGGTGATGGGTTGGGCAAAAAGAGTGATTGTCTTAAGCAATGTAATTGCCAGGCATATGATCGAGGATTTCGCGGTGCCGCATGAGAGGATCAGTCTTGTTCCGCGCAGCGTGGATTTGGAGAGATTCAAATACCTTGATCCCCAGGCAAAAAGGAAAGAGGATTTTAATGTAGGGATTATCGGCAGGATCACCCCTTTAAAGGGCCACCTGTATTTTATTAAAGCCATGGCGCGCATCTACAGGTCAGTGCCGCGCCTGAAGATCTGGATTGTAGGGGATGCCCCGGCATCCAAGGAGGCGCATAAGGAGGAGGTGCAGGTTTTGGTGCGCAGGCTCGGGCTTTGGCATTGCACGGAATTTTTAGGCACGCAGCGGGATATCCCCGGGATATTGGCGCATCTTGATCTGGTGGTTTTAGCTACTACTACCCATGAGGCATTCGGCAGGGTGGTAGTGGAGGCCCAGGCAGCGGGGGTCCCGGTGGTAGCTACTAAAGTAGGAGGAGTAGTTGATATTATCGAGGACGGCAAAAACGGCCTCCTGGTGCCTCCGGCTGACCCCAAAAGCATGGCTGATGCCGTAATGCGTATTTTCAAGGATACGCAGTTGGCCCTAAGCTTGGCGGAAAATGCCTATGCCAAGGTTAAAGAAAAATATAATGTGGAGTTAATGGTCAAGAACACTTTAGATGTTTATCGCGATGCCTTAAGTAATTTTAAGATCCTGATAATCAAGCTTTCCTCTTTGGGGGACATAATCCTTTCTACGGCGGCCTTAAGGGCCATCCGGGAGAAATTTACCCAGGCCAATTTTAAAATAAGTTTTTTAATCGGCGAGGAATCCAAGGACATTCTTTTAAGGTGCCCGTATATTGATGAATTGTTGGTCTGCGACTTAAAAAATAAAGACAAAGGGTTAAACGGGCTCTGGGGGATCGGCAGGATTTTGAGAAAAAAGAACTTTGATATAGTCATTGACCTGCAAAACAGCCGCTCCAGCCACATATCATCTTATCTTTCCGGTTGCGTTAACCGTTATGGTTACGATAATAAGAAGCTCGCCTTTTTACTGAATCACCGCATCAAAGACCAAAAACCGGCCAGTGATCCGGTAACTCATCAATTCAGGGTATTGAAGATGCTTGGTATTGACCTGTTGGATAATCGTCTGGAGCTTTGGCCTTCCGGCGAGGATGTAAAACATGTGGAGGAGCTTTTAAACGCGCAGTGGCTAAGCGAAACGCAGAAGGTTGTGGGGATCAATATCAGCGCATCCAAAAGATGGAGCACTAAGCTTTGGCCGGGCCAATATCTTGCGCGGCTTTGCGAGGAGCTGGGTTTCCGGGATATCCGGGTGGTAGTTACCGGCACAGAGCAGGATCTGGTTTACGCGAACATGCTTATGAATTCCTTGAAAAATACCAAAATTATCAATGCCTGCGGTAAAACCAGCGTGAATGAACTGGCGGTTTTGATTAAAAAATGTCATGTATTTATTTCCGGGGATTCATCCCCTTTGCATATCGCATCCGCGGTAGGCACTCCTTTTATCGCGCTTTTCGGGCCGACGGATGCGCGCCGGCATCTGCCACCGGGTGAAAATTATGTTGTGATCAATAAGGGCCTGGATTGTTCGCCCTGTTATAAAACCAGCTGCCGCACTAAGCGTTGTATGGTTGAAATTACTCCTGAAGAAGTGCTTGCGGCAGTGGAGAAATTGCTTAAATGAACCCCGCCCTTTTGGCGAGGATATAATTATGTATAAGGAGTTTGTCTAATGAACTTAGCCAAAAGGGCGGGGTGAACATACTTTTTATCGTCAACCATCTTAATGCGGGAGGGATCTCAAGCTACTTGTTTACTTTGGCCAGTGGCCTTAAGGAAAAAGGGCATAATGTCTATGTCGCCTCCAGCGGCGGGGATCTGTTGGATAAATTCAGCAAAGCGGGGATAACGCATATTTGGGTCCCCTTGAGGACAAAAAGCGAGGTCAGCCCGAAAATTATTTTCAGTTTTTTTAAATTAAGCATGCAGGTAAAAAAGCTCAATATAGATCTGCTGCATTCAAACAGCCGGACCACCCAGGTCCTGGGGGATTTATTGAGTCGTTACCGGGGGATCGCGCATGTTTTTACCTGCCACGGTTTTTTTAAGCCGAAATTATCGCGCAGGTTCTTTCCTTGCTGGGGCGAGGCTGTGGTTGCCATAAGCCTGCAGGTAAAGGAGCATCTGATCCTGGATTTTAAGCTGGATGAGAGAAAGATAAGCGTAATAAATAACGGTATAGATACCGGAAACTTCGGTGATTTTTCGGCAAGAGAAAAGATGCGCAAAGATTTAGACGTAAATGATGTTTTCTTAGTAGGCATTATTGCCCGCCTTTCCGATGTGAAAGGCCATATCTATCTTATCCGGGCGATGCGCAATGTTATAAAGAGCTTTCCCTCCGCGAAGCTGCTTATTATCGGCCAGGGTAAGATGAAGCCCGCGCTGCTTAAGGAAGTAAATGATTTAGGCATTAAGGATAATGTTTCATTTCTGCCGGAGGCAGAAAATACCAGGGATGTGCTTGCGGCAATGGATGTTTTCGTCATGCCTTCATTGCAGGAAGGCCTGGGCCTGGCGCTGATGGAGGCGATGGCGCAGGGCCTGGCAGTTGTGGGCTCATCCGTGGGCGGGATTAAAACTTTAATTCAGGATAAGCACAACGGTTTGCTGGTTGCGCCGAAGGATGTTGCCGGCTTAACGCAGGCAATTATTAAATTGCTTAGTGAGCCGGCTTTGCGGTGTGATTTGGGAAAGAACGCGCGTAAATTCATTATGGACAATTTTTCCCGGGAGAAGATGGCAGAGCAGACAGAAAGGGCGTATCTAAAATGTTTAGAGTCAAGAAAAGCGCGTTAATCGCTGCGTCAATTTTAATTTTTGCCGCGGGGCTTTGGTTGTTCTTGCGCGCCATTTATTACCCCCCCATCATTATGTATCATTCGGTTAACCCTCCGGCCAGCTATAATATGCCTATGCTTACAGTCTCTCCCCGGACTTTTGAAAAACAGATGCGTTTCCTGCGCGAGCATAATTATAACGTCATTACTTTAGAAGCCCTGGCAAATTTAATCAAAGAAAAAAAGAGGATACCTCCCAAAACTTTAACAATTACCCTGGATGACGGATACCGGGATAATTATATCCACGCTTTCCCGATCCTGGAAAAATACCAAATACCCGCGACTATTTTTGTAATCATCAATGAAGTAGGCAGGGCGCAGGGGGACCGTTTAAGCTGGGAGGAGATCAAAGAGATGCAGGATTCCGGGCTGGTCACTTTTGGCAGCCATACCTTAAGCCCTGAACCGCTGGTTAATATGCGGTCTGATAGCTTGGTGAAGTCGCAGATCTTTGATTCCAAGAAAATACTTGAAGCAAAATTAGCCAGGCCGGTAAATTGTTTCAGCTATCCGGAAGGTTTGTTAAATACGCGTATAAAAAGGCTGGTGCAGGAAGCAGGTTATAAGGTAGCGGTCTCTACCCGTCCCGGCAGGCAATACTATAATAATGATATTTTTGTTTTAAGGCGCCTGAGGATATCTGAGAAGGCGGGCAACCTTTTTATTTTCTGGTTTGAGACCAGCGGTTACTACACTTTTTTTAAGCAACGCAAACACAGATGAGCAAGGATAGCGCGAGCAGAATACTGATTTTTAATGTCAATTGGCTGGGGGATGTTTTGTTTTCTACGGCAACCATCAGGAATATCCGCAGGAATTATCCCGACAGCTACATTGCCTGTGTTATCCCCAGCCGCTGCTATCTCATATTAAAAGGGAATCCTTACCTGGATGAGGTGATTATCTTTGATGAGCATGACCGGCATAAAGGTATATTTTCCAAACTGGATTTTGTGAGGTTTCTTAAGAATAAGCAGTTTGACACGGTATTTTTATTACATCGCTCCTTCAGCCGCGCGCTTATCTGCCGGCTGGCCGGAATAAGTGAAAGGATCGGCCACTATACCAGGAAGCGCGCCTTCCTCTTGACTAAAAAAATCCTTCCTCCCAGGAAAGATTCCCTGCACCGCATAGATTATTACCTGGATGTCATTGAAAAAGCGGGCCTGCGCGTGGAAGATAGGTATTTGGATTTCGTTTTTACCCCTGAGGATCAAAAAGTAGTCGATGATTTATTAAGCAAAAATTCCGTAGGCTCGGATGATTTTGTCGTGGCGCTTAATCCCGGAGGGAACTGGATGCCTAAGCGTTGGCCAAAGGATTATTGGGCGCTTTTGGCCGATAAATTAATCAGCGAACTCAAGGCAAAAGTAATTATTACCGGCAGCGCTTCCGACATCCATCTGGCCGATCAGATCAAAGAGGGGATGAAAGAGAAGCCGCTGGTTGCCTGCGGGGTTTTTAATATCAAACAGTTAGCTGCCTTGGCAAAAAGCGTAGATTTGCTTATTACCGCCGATACCGGGCCGATGCATATCGCCAATGCCGTGGGCGCTAAAAAAATAATCGCTCTTTTCGGGCCGACATCCAGGGAGATCACCGGGCCATACCCGGAAACTAATGTCGTGATCCTGCAAAAAGATGTCGGCTGCGCAATCCCCTGTTATAAGGTAAATTGCCGGGATAACCGCTGCATGCGGGCAGTTACTCCGGATGATGTCCTGGCAGAGGCCAGAAAGATAAAGCAAATATGAAAATCCTTTTTATAACCTTAAGCAATATCGGCGACTGTATCTTAACCCTTCCGGTGTTGGATGCTTTGCGGGAAAAATACCCGTTGGCTAAAATTACCTGTCTTGTACCATCAAGGCCCAAAGAGATATTTGTCAATAATCCCGGGATAGAGAAGGTGATTGTTTTTGATAAAGCTGCCAGGCTAAGAGAGAAAATAAAATTATTTTTCTCCTTAAGCAGGGAAGGTTTTGATGTGGTTGTCGACCTGCGTAACAGTTTCTTCGGGGCTTTTCTGCCTGCCAGGAAAAGAAGCTCTCCTTGGCGCGTGATTCCCGGGAAAATAAAACATATGAAGGAGAGGCATCTGTTTTGGGCCGGCCTTACGGGGTTTCTTCCAAGGAATAAAATTCCGCGATCAGTCATAATCACCCCTGAAGACAAAATGTATATCGATGATATTTTGCTCCGCAATAATTCAGGCAATAGCGATAAATTAATTGTAGTTGCCCCCGGGGCAAGAAGCCATATAAAACGCTGGGATAAACAGAATTTTAGCCGGCTGTGCCTGGCGCTTGCCGGCGAAGGCTGGCAGATTGTTTTAGCGGGTGACGCGGCGGATCAGCTCATATGCCGTTATATCCGGGAGAACTGCTGCGGGAAGGCCGTTGATCTTTGCGCTAAAACTACCATTGGCCAGCTTGCCGCTTTATTAAGTAAAGCGCGGCTTTTAATTACCAATGACAGCGCGGTAATGCATCTGGCTAGTTACCTGAATGTTCCGGTCGCGGCAATCTTCGGGCCTACCGATGAAACCAAATATGCGCCCTGGTCGGAGAAAAGCATAACCATAAAGAAAGATATCTTCTGCCGGCCGTGCGAAAAAGCGCAGTGTTGTTTTGGCGCCCTGGCATGTTTGGCCAGCGTAAGGCCGGAGGATGCGCTTAGCCAGATTAAATTCCTGCTTGAAGATAGAGGCGGATCAGCCTATGAAAAAGAGGGTAAACAGTATCACAGGATCCTTGTCGTGCGCACTGACCGCATAGGGGATGTGCTTTTATCTACGCCGGTAATTTATGCCTTAAGGCAAAAATATCCTCGGGCATATATCTCTATAATGGTTGCCCCGTATGCCAAGGATATCGTAGACGGTAATCCCTATCTGGATGAGGTTATTGTTTATGATAAGGAGGGCAAGCATAAGAGCGTCTTTCGTTCGCTTAAATTTGCCGGCAGGCTTAAGAAGAAGAAATTTGATTTGGCAATAATCCTGCATCCGGCCAACCGGCCGCATTTGTTGACTTTTTTGGCCGGCATACCCGAGCGCTTAGGCTATAACCGTAAATTAGGCTTCCTGCTTACCCGTGGGAAAGAACATACAAAACAAAAAGGCCGGAAGCATGAGGCGGAATATAACCTGGATTTACTCAGGAGTTTAGGCATAACCGGCAGCACCCAGGATTTATTCATGCCTATAAGAGATGAGTCGGAGAAGTGGGTGAAGGATTTGTTTGCTAATGAAAGCATCAAGGATACGGATAAAATACTAGCGATCAATCCCGGGGCAAGCTGCCCTTCGAAGGTTTGGCCGGCAAAACGTTTCGCGCAGGTTGCCGGGGAATTAGCCAGGCGCTACAATTTTAAAATCCTGATTTTAGCCGGGCCCAAAGATATGCATTTGGCGGATACGATCGCGCAGGAAATAAAAGGTAAGTCAATAAACTTATCCGGAAAAACCTCGGTGAGCCAGCTGGCTAGTATCCTTAAAAGGTGCGCCTTATTTATTTCCAATGATTCCGGCCCGGTGCATATTGCCTCGGCATTAGGCACTCCGGTTATCTCGATTTTCGGACGCAACCAGCCGGGGCTTAGCCCTAAGCGATGGGGGCCGCTGGGAAGCCGTGGTAAATATCTGCATAAAGAGGCAGGCTGTATTCAGTGCCTGGCGCATAATTGCGTCAAAGAGTTTGCCTGTCTTAAGGCGATCAGCGTTGAGGATGTGCTCGCAGCCGCTGAATCAATTTTGAAATGACCCTGTCGATTCTCTCGCTCAGGTCGATTTTCTGACATTTTGATATTTTGCTCTCGGGATATTGTTCGCGTGCGAAATTTTTCGCCGTGCGCTACGGTTTACGACTCACTCCCGGACAGACTTACGCTTGAATGAAAGTCCTCCGTTCGTCGTAAATCCTTGCGCACAATTGCCGAAAAATTTCTAATGCACGCTACACAATATTCCTCGGCAAAATATCAATAGCTAAAATCGACATTTGCTTTAAATTTACCAGGTTCATTTATGAGAATAGTATATTATTTTAGCGGATGACTTGGTTTGTTTCGAGCAGGGCGTGGAGGCAAGGAGCGGGCAAGGTTGCCCGGCTCCATACGAAGCCCGGCAGAGCGACGCCAGCCGACCCGAGCGCAGTTGCGGCACGCTGGGCCGCAACAAGCGTCCCTGCGAGAAACAAGACAAGGCAGACGCTAAAACTGTTAAATAAGTATTTGATTTAGCGTTGAATTGTGCTAAAATTATAACTCCGCTATGATTAATATGAACAAGATAAGGACATATTCGGTTAAGAAACGCTTGAGCAAAGTGTGCCTGGAGGATTTTGCCCGCATCCCGGTTAAGGGCAAAAGCTTTTCCGGCTTTTTGGATTCTTTGCCCAATATTTTGAAAGCAAAAGATCTGCGCGCCGTCGCCTCTGATATCGTCTCCAGCCGCAGGAGGAAAAAAGCGGTAATCTTTATGTGCGGCGCGCACGTAATCAAGTGTGGCCTTAATCCGGTATTGATTGAGCTGATCAAGAAAAAAATGATTACCTGCGTCTGTTTAAACGGCGCCGGGATCATCCATGATTTTGAGCTGGCTTTTCAGGGCAAGACCTCTGAAGATGTTGCCGAAAACCTTAAAACCGGAATGTTCGGCATGGGTAAGGAGACTGCGGATTTCCTGAACCGCGCGGTCAAGAAAGGCGTAAGAGCGGGTTTTGGATTGGGTTATGCCGTGGCTAATGCCATGGCAACGGCAAAACTCGCGCACAAAGATCTAAGCCTGATTTATAATGCCTATAAACATAAGGTGCCGGTGTGCGTTTTTGTGGGTATCGGCACGGATATAATCCATCAGCACCGGTCATTTGACGCGGCTTCCACCGCAGAGGGGTCATTGAGGGATTTCCATATCCTGGTAGAGAATATCCGCTCCTTAAATCAGGGAGGTGTGGTTGCCAACTTTGGTTCGGCAGTGCTTTTGCCTGAGGTATTTTTAAAGGCGCTTAACCTGGCGCGTAATCTGGGGAATAAGGTCAAGAATTTCACCGCTGTTAACTTTGACATGATCTATCACTATCGTCCGGCGCAGAACGTGGTATCCCGGCCTACGCTCTCAGGGGGCAAGGGTTATTATATTATCGGCCATCATGAGATAATGTTGCCGCTGTTGGCTCAGGCAATAATAGAACATTGTTAGGCTAAAATGACCACAAAATTAAAATCTATAATTCAAAAGTTTCCTAAAGCGAATATACTGGTAGTCGGGGACTTGATCCTTGATGAATATATCTGGGGCAGCGTGGAGAGGATCTCTCCTGAGGCCCCGGTTCCCGTGCTTTGGGCAAAAAAACGCACCTTTGTCCCCGGAGGCACAGCCAATGTCGCTAATAATATCCGCTCCCTCGGGGGGCAGGTAACTTTGCTGGGAGTTACGGGAAAAGACGCCAACTCTAAGATTCTCCTGGGGCAGCTTAAGAAGCGGAAGATTAATACCCGGGGTATTTTTATCGAGCCAGAAAGGCATACGACAGTCAAGACGCGCATCCTTGCCGGGCATCAGCAGGTAGTCAGGGTGGATTGGGAGCATACGCATGACCTTCCGAAAGAATTTAATTCAATGATCCTGAAATATATTGAAAAGAATATCCGCTTATTTGACGCGGTGATTGTCGAGGATTACGGCAAGGGGGTAATTAATGTGACGCTGCTTGAGAAGCTCATCTCTCTGGCCAAGGCGCACGGAAAGATCATTACCGTAGACCCCAAGGAGGATAATTTCCAGTATTATCGCGGGGTTACTTCTATTACCCCTAATCGTAAAGAGCTGGAAAATGCCATCAGGAATCTTAAGATAAAAGATACGACCAACAGGTTTAAAATTAACATCGATAGATTATTTACGGAGAAAGATGTGGATATGGCTGCTGCTGAGATTTTAAAATATTTAAACCTGGATTCTATCCTGGTCACTTTGGGTGAACAGGGGATGAAGCTGTTCCAGAAGGGCGGCAGCCTTACGCATATCCCCACTGTGGCCCAGGAAGTTTTTGATGTTTCCGGCGCGGGGGATACGGTAATCGCCGCTTTTACCCTGGCTCTTTGCGCAGGAGCTTCTAAATTGGAAGCAGCGCATATCGCCAACTTTGCCGCAGGCATCGTGGTGGGTAAACTGGGGACGGCAGTGATAACTTCCAGGGAACTTTTAGAGAGGATAAAATAACATGGATGTGATTGGGGTTATTCCGGCGAGGTATTCATCTACCAGGTTCGCGGGTAAGATCCTGGCGGATATCATGGGCAAGCCCATGCTGCAGCATGTTTGGGAGCGCGCCAAACAATCCCGCATGCTCGATGACCTGATTATTGCCTGTGATAATGAAATCATCCTGAAGGCAGCCAGCGAATTCGGGGCCAAAGCCGTAATGACTTCCAAGGAGCATACCTGCGGCACGGACAGGATCAGCGAGGTGGTTAATCCTTTGGATGTAAAGGTTATCATCAATATTCAAGGGGATGAGCCGCTTATCCATCCGATGATGATTGATAGCCTGGCCCGGGCCCTCTTAGAGGACAGATCGCTTAACATGGCAACGGTTATGAAGAGGATCGCGGATGTAACCCAGGTTACCGACCCGAACGTGGTTAAGGTGGTGGTGGATAAGGATAACTTTGCCTTGTATTTTTCGCGCGCGCCTATTCCGTATCTGGCGGCTGGCCTTGAGATGAACCATGTTACCTATTATAAGCATATCGGCCTTTACGCCTACACCAAGGATTTCCTTTTTATTTATAAGAACCTTCCGGTTTCCAACCTCGAGAAGGCGGAGAAGCTGGAGCAGCTGCGCGTTCTGTCCGAAGGTTTTAAGATCAAGGTGATTGAAACCAAATTTGATACCGTGGGCGTGGATACGCCGGAGGACTTAGAGAGGGCAAAGGGCCAGATACAAAAGGAAATAAACTAATGCGTCAGGTTAATGTAAAAAATATAAAGTTCGGGGATAAGCAGAAGCTTGTGCTTATTGCCGGCCCGTGCGTAATTGAATCGGAGAGCGCATGCCTTGAGACCGCCGGGAAGATCAAGCGTATCGCGGAAGGCCAGGGCATACCGTTTATCTTTAAATCCAGCTTTGATAAGGCTAACCGGCTTTCCATTGATTCTTATCGCGGCCCGGGATTAAAAAAAGGGCTGGCGATCTTGAAGTCGGTAAAGCAGCAGCTTAAAGTTCCCATATTAAGCGATGTGCATTGCATACAGGATATCCCCGCGGCCTCTGATGTCCTGGATATTATCCAGATACCGGCATTTTTGTGCCGTCAGACAGATATCGTAGTCGCGGCAGCTAAAACCGGCAAAGTAGTAAATATTAAAAAGGGGCAATTCCTTGCCCCCTGGGATATCCTGCCTATAATCAAGAAGATCGAATCCACGGGGAATAAAAATATTTTGATTACAGAGAGAGGGGTAAGTTTTGGTTATAATAATCTGGTCACGGATTTTCGCAGTTTAGGGATTATGCGCGACTTTGGTTATCCGGTAATTTACGATGCTACGCACAGCGTGCAGCTTCCCGGAGGAAAAGGCAGTTGTTCCGGAGGCCAGAGTGAATTTGTAAGCGGGTTATCCCGGGCAGCCGTGGCTTTTGGCTGCGACGGTTTATTCCTGGAGGTGCATCTTGATCCGGCGAATGCGCCTT
This sequence comes from Candidatus Omnitrophota bacterium, assembly GCA_041645145.1. Lineage (GTDB taxonomy): Bacteria > Omnitrophota > Gorgyraeia > Gygaellales > Profunditerraquicolaceae > UBA6249. The sequence goes on along the minus strand of JBAZQO010000004.1, from coordinate 22,247 downwards.
GTGACGCGGCAAATATGATTAATCTTAAAGAGTTAGAAACACTTTTGAAGCAGGTTAAGAAAATTAAGGCAGCTACAGAATAGATGAAGATAAACATAATCAAGCGGGCAAAAGAGGTTCTGGATATTGAAGCGCAGGCGATCAGCTTGCTTAAAAAGCGCCTGGGCGGGAATTTCGCTAAAGCCATAGAGCTTATACTTAAAACTAAAGGCAGGGTGGTGGTCAGCGGCATGGGGAAAACCGGGATCATTGCCCAGAAGTTTTCGGCAACCCTGGCTTCCACAGGCACCCCCAGTTTATTTTTGCATACGGCAGAGGCTATTCACGGAGATTTAGGCAAGGTTACCGGGGAGGATATCGTGATCATTCTCTCCAACAGCGGCTCAACCGAGGAGATGAAGCAGCTGTTGCCGCTTTTGAAGAAGATCGGCTCTGCGATCATTTCGCTTACCGGAAACCCGAAATCGATCCTGGCCAAATACAGCGATGTAGTTCTGGATGTTTCGGTTAAAAAAGAGGCCTGTCCTTTTGGCCTGGCCCCTACTGCTTCGACTACCGCTGCCCTGGCTATGTCGGATGCTTTGGCAATATGTTTATTGGAGCAAAAAGGTTTCAAGGAAAAGGATTTTGCTTTTTTTCATCCCGGAGGGGCTTTGGGCAGGCGCCTGCTTCTAAAAGTAGAAGATATTATGCGCACCGGGGGAGCCAACCCAATAGTGGATGAGAATAAAAAGGTCTCCCAGGTTTTATTAGCCATCACGCGCTCACGGGCGGGAAGCGCTACGGTAATAGACAAAAAAGGGAAACTAAAGGGTATATTTACCGACGGAGATTTGCGCCGGCATTTGGAAAGCGATAAAAATCTCACCCGCCGTTTGGTTTCCGAGGTAATGACTAAAAATCCTACCGTAGTAAATAAAGATATGCTGGCAGCCGAGGCTATGCGTATATTACAGGCAAAAAGAATCGATGAGATCCCGGTGGTGGATAAAGATATGCGTCCGGTAGGCCTGCTGGATATTCAGGACTTGTTAAAGGCAGGGTTAATTTAAAAATATGCCCGACGAGATAATCAAGGAAGAGATTAAGGCAAAAGCCGGCAAGATAAAACTCCTTTTGCTGGATGTTGACGGGGTGCTGACCGACGGCAGGATAATTTATGATTCCCGGGGGCGCGACTCTAAATTCTTTGATGTGCATGACGGCTTAGGGGTTTATGTCCTGGCCAGGGCCGGGATAAAGACCATTTTGATTACAGCCAAGAGTTCCAAAACTATCCGTCCGCGCGCTAAAGATATGCGCGTGGCGGAAGTTTTCGCGGGTATCTTCCCTAAGACCGCGGTGTTGGATAAAATCCTCAAGAAATACAAAGTTGCCTTAGATGAGATTTGTTTTGTGGGGGATGACCTGGTGGACCTGTCGCTTATGAAGAAGGTAGGCATGCCGGTAGCCGTTGCCAATGCTGCCGGAGAAATAAAAGAGGCGGCCAGTTTTGTCACTAGCTGCTCTGGCGGCCACGGGGCTGTCAGGGAAATCGCGGAACTAATTTTAAAATCGCAGGACAAGTGGAAAGATATATTAAGGTTTTATGGGGCTTAAAAGAATAGTTTTGTTTTTCGCGTTTTTATCTTTTGCTTCCGTATCTTTTGCCGCTACGCAGGCAAAAGAAGCTGATCAGCAGATCGGTGATTTTTCCCTTTCCGGATTTGGAGATAAAGGAAAGAAGGCCTGGGATCTTTCCGGGAAAAGAGCGGATATATTTAACGAAGTAGTCAAGCTTAAGGAAGTGGTGGGCAACCATTACGCGGATAATGACAGCCTCAAGCTTACCGCGGATAACGGTGATTTTAATAAGAATAGCGGGGTTGTGCACCTGGAAAATAATGTGGTAATTACCACATCCAGCGGGGCAAAACTTACTACTAACTCCCTGGATTGGGACCGCAAGAAGCAGATCATTAGCACCATGGATAAGGTAAATCTCCAGAAGCTTGACATGTTTCTTACCGGAGTGGGCGCGGTCGGCGCGACTGCCTTAAAACAGGTGGAGCTAGCAAAAGACGTGCGGCTGGATATCCAGTCTTTGGATAAACTGAAAAACAAAAAAGAAAAGATCAGCATCACCTGCGACGGGCCGCTTGAGGTGGATTACGAAAAAAACATTGCCATATTCAATAATAATGTTAAAGTGGAAAAACCGGATTTAACCATTTACAGCGATAAAATGCTGGTTTATTTTACCCCTAAACAGGAAGAGACTAAGGGCACCCAGGATTCCCTGGCTATGGCCAGCTCCATAAATAAGATCGTCGCCCAGGGGAATGTGCGCATTTTGCGCGGTGAAAATACCTCTTACAGCCAGGAGGCGATTTACAGCGCCGCGGATAAAAAAATGGTTTTAACCGGCAGGCCTCAGATAATAATTTATCAGACGGAGAATATGAATGCGGCTTTTGGAAACTAAAGGATTAACCAAATCATATGACGGCAGGCAGGTTGTCAAGGGCGTGGATATTACGGTTAAGCGCTCAGAGATCGTCGGGCTTCTTGGCCCCAACGGCGCGGGCAAAACTACGACTTTCTATATGATTGTGGGCATTGTCGCTCCTGACGCCGGCACGATTGTTTTTGATAACCACCAGATCACCAGCCTCCCGATCCATGAGCGCGCGCGTTTTGGCATAGGTTATCTTTCCCAGGAAGCTTCCATATTCAGGAAACTTACGGTTGAAGAAAATATAAACGCAATTCTTGAGACTTTGCCTGTCAGCAGGCAGGAGAGAAAGCGCAGGCTGGCTTCTTTGCTCGAAGAGCTGAATATCGCGCATCTGGCAAAAAATAAAGCTTATACGTTAAGCGGCGGAGAGAGAAGGCGCCTGGAGATAACCCGGGCGCTGGTGACTAATCCGTCTTTCATATTGCTTGATGAGCCTTTTTCCGGGATTGATCCGATAGTTGTAAATGAGGCGCAGGAGATTATTAAAGAGCTTAAGGCGAAGGGTTTGGGAATTCTGCTTACCGACCATAATGTCCGGGAAACGCTTTCCATAACCGACCGGGCATATCTGATTGCCGACGGCTCGATCCTTATTTCAGGCACGGCGCACGAACTGATTAATCATCCGCAGGCGCGCCAGGTCTATTTGGGTGAGAAATTCCGCATGTGAACCAAGAGTTAATTTTAAGAAAGGATTGTGATGAAAACCGAAGTAAAGAAGTTGGATGGCACTGAACGCGAGATTAACGTAGCTGTAAGCGGGGATCTGGTTAAAAATAAATTCGAGGATGTTTTTGCCAAAATAGCCAAAGAGGCCAAGGTCCCGGGATTCCGCCCGGGAAAAGCCCCGCGGGATGTTTTGGAAAAACATTATTCCGCAGCTGTGCATGAGCAGGTTTTAAAAGAACTGGTCCCTGATGTGTACAATCAGGCCATCGCCGCAGAGAAGCTTGACGTAATCGAACTGCCGCAGATAACTGAAGTAAGGCTTGACCGCTCTAACCTTTCTTTTAAGGCTACTGTCGAGGTAAGCCCGGAGATACAACTCAAGCATTATAAAAACCAGAAGGTAAGTTTCAAAAAGATCGTTGTCAGCGCGGATGAGATAAAAAGGCAGATTGATTCTGTTAAGGAATCGCGCAAGGCTCAAAGCCTGGACGATAAATTCAGCCGCTCTTTGGGGTATCCTAATTTGACAGAGATGGAAAGGGCCCTGGAGAGGCAGATTTTTCTTACCAAAGAAAACCAGGAGCGCTCGCGCATTGAAAATGAATTGATTGAAAATCTGATGAAAGGCCTGGAGTTTAAGCTCCCCCAGGGTTTGGTGAACCGGCAAACCCAGGATATGCTAAGGCAGACAAAGCTGGATCTGGCGATGAAAGGCCTGCCGAGGGATAAAATCGAAGAGCAGGAGAAAATGATCCTGGAAGGGATCACTCCCGAGGCTAAAAAACAGGTCAAGGTATATTTAGTCTTAAGCCAAATCGCAAAACAAGAAAATATTCCTATTGACGACCATATGCCGCAAAGAGTAATGGAATTCTTATTACGAGAGGCAGATTGGCAGGAAACTTCTTAAAAATGGAGGGAAAGATGGATACAAAAATGCAGACTTTGGTTCCTATAGTGATCGAGCAGACTGCCCGGGGTTATGAGCGCGCCTATGATATCTATTCCCGCCTATTAAAGGACCGTATTTTATTTATCGGTACTCCTATCGATGATTATGTGGCTAACCTGGTGATTGCCCAGATGTTATTCCTGCAGATGGAGGAGAAAGATAAAGATATTAATGTTTATATCAATTCGCCCGGAGGTTCGGTTACCGCTGGCCTGGCCATTTATGATACCATACAGTTTTTGAAGTGTGATGTGGCTACTTACTGCGTAGGCCAGGCATCCAGTATGGGGGCGCTTTTACTTTGCGCCGGCACAAAAGGAAAACGCCAGGCATTGCCTAATTCACGGATCATGATCCATCAGCCCTGGGGCGGTGTGCAGGGGGCGGCAGAGGATATCTCGCGCCATGCCCAGGAGATCTTAAGGATGCGCGACCGGATCAATGAGATCCTGGCCCGCCACACAGGCAAGCCCCTGGAGAGACTGCAGAAGGATACGGACCGGGATTATTTCATGTCCGCTCAGGAAGCCAAGGATTACGGTTTAGTCGATGAAGTGATTTTACCTGAAACGAAGAAGAAATAGACAGATAACCAAAGAAAAAAAAGGAGACCTTTACGATGAAAAAGAATTATTTACTTACCCCGGGGCCGACTCCTTTACCTCCCCAGGTTTGCGAGTCAATGGCCAGGCCGATCATCCATCACCGCACCCCGCAGTTTCAGGCGATCCTGAAAGAGGCAAGCGAGGGGCTAAAACACGTGTTTCAGACCTCCAATTCTGTTTTTATCATATCTTCTTCCGGGACCGGGGCAATGGAGGCAGCGGTGATGAACCTGCTTTCTTGCGGGGATACCGCATTGGTCGTGCAGGGCGGAAAATTCGGGGAAAGATGGACGGAGATCGCCAAGGCCTATGGGATTAACTGCGAGATTATTGATGTAGAGTGGGGAAAAGCAGTCAATCCGGAAGAAATAAGCAAAAGATTAAAAGCCAACCCCGGGATAAAAGCAGTATTTGTTACTCATTGCGAAACCTCGACTGGCGTGGATAACGATATCGAGAAGATTGCCGGGATAGTCAAAGTTAGCCCAGCGGTTTTAGTGGTTGACGCTATCAGCGGCCTGGGCGCGATTGATTTAAAGACCGATGCCTGGGGGGTTGATGTGGTGGTCTCGGGTTCACAGAAAGGCCTGATGTTGCCTCCGGGATTAGGTTTTATTTCCGTCAGCCCTAAAGCCTGGAAATTGGTAGAGGCCTCTAAATCCCCGCGTTATTATCTGGATTTAAGAAAGGCCGGGAAGGCCCTGGAAAAAAATGATACCCCATTTACATCTTCAATCACTCTGATTATCGCCTTAAATGAAGCTTTAAAAATGATGCAGCAGGATGGCCTGGAGAATATTTTTTCCAGGCATAGGAAAATGGCGGATGCTGTGCGCTCCGCAGTCAAGGCTTTGGGCCTGGAGTTATTCGCGCCTACGGCAGCATCTAGCGCGGTTACGGCGGCAAAGGTGCCCTCAGGCATTGACGGAGAAAAGCTGGTTAAAACCATGCGCGATACCTACGGGGTCACTATTGCCGGAGGCCAGGCTGAATTAAAGGGCAAGGTCTTTCGCATCGCGCATATGGGTTTTATCTCGGAGTTTGATATTATTACCGGCTTATCCTGTCTGGAGAAGGTTTTAGCGCAGATGGGTTATAAATTTACCTTAGGCGCGGGTATTAAGGCCGCGGAAGAAGTGTTTTTGAAATAATATTATAATAAGGAGTGAACAAATGATCAGGATCTTAGTCAGTGACGCGTTATCCGTGGAAGGGCTTAAGGTGTTTCAAGAGTCTAAAGAGCTTTCTGTGGATGTAAAGACGGATTTGAAACCGGATGCCTTAAAAGAGATAATCAAGGATTATGATGGGCTGATTGTGCGCAGCGCGACCAAAGTGACCAAAGATATAATTGAAGCGGCCAAAAAGCTTAAGGTTATCGGCCGCGCCGGCGTAGGTTTAGATAATGTGGATCTGGAAGCAGCCACGCAAAAAGGGATTATTGTGATGAATACCCCGGCGGGAAATACAATTTCTACCGCGGAGCATACCTTTAGCATGATCCTTGCTCTTTCCAGAAATATACCGCAGGCGAATTCCTCGATGAAGAAAGGGGAATGGAAGCGTTCCAAGTTTATGGGTGTTGAGCTTTATGGCAAGACCCTGGGAGTGGTGGGTTTTGGCCGTATTGGTTCCGAAGTAGCCAAGCGTGCCCTCTCATTCGGGATGAAGATTTTAGCGTATGACCCGTTTTTATCCGCGGATGTTGCCGAGAATATCGGGGTGGAGATCGCGGAACTGAAGAAGGTGCTCCAGGAATCTGATTATATCACCGTGCATACCCCGCTGACTGATGAGACCCGGCATATGATCTCGGATAAAGAGTTTTCTTTAATGAAAAAAGGCGTGCGCATGATTAATTGCGCCCGCGGCGGGATCATTGATGAGCCGGCTTTGGTTAAAGCGCTTAAAGAGGGCAAGGTCGCGGGGGCAGCTATGGATGTCTTTGAGATCGAGCCGCTTTCCGCGGATAATGAGCTGCTGAAGCTGGATAATGTGATCATCACCCCGCATTTAGGCGCCTCTACCGAGGAGGCCCAGGTTAATGTGGCGGTTGAGGTAGCTGAGATTGTGCGTGATGCGCTGCTTGGCCGGGGAATCCGTAACGCCGCCAATTATCCCTGTTTAGAGGCAGAGGTTTGCAAGATCCTTAATCCTTATGTGAACCTGGCGGAGAAGCTGGGGATGTTTGCCGCGCAGTTAGTCGAGGGGAGATTTCAGGAGCTGAATATAAAATACAGCGGAGAGATTACCGCGCATGATTTAAGTCCGGTTACCATGGCTTTGGCTAAAGGCGTGCTTTCGCCTATATTGAAAGAGACGGTGAATTTTGTGAATGCCGTATCTTTACTTAAAGAGAGAGGGATAAAACTGCGGGAGTCAAAATCCAGCCAGGAAGGTGAATTTGTCAATCTTATCCAATTGGAGATTAAGACGGATAAAGAAACCAAGTCGGTCTGCGGGACGCTTTCCAGCAATAAGCAGCCGCGCATCGTAAAAATCGATGATTATTACCTGGAGTTATATCCGGTAGGAGAGATGGTTTTTATCCGCAACTGGGATAAACCAGGTTTAATCGGAAGCTTGGGGACGCTTATGGGCCAGCAGGGGATAAACATCGCTGCCATGACCTTTGGCCGGGATAAGCCCGGCGGCAAGGCGATCAGCGTTTTAAATGTGGATAGCCAGGTTAGCGCGGATATTCAGGAGAAGATAAAGAAATTAGAGAATATTTTGACCGTAAAGGTGATCAAGACATGAAAAAGACAATCCTATTCTTTTTGCTTGTTTTTCTCGCTCTATCATTAAGCAATCTTTACGCTAAAGAAGCAATTATTCTTTACACCGGTCAAACCCACGCCATGCTTTATACCTGCAACTGTCCTATAGGGCAGGATGGAGGGGTTGCCCGTCGTTCTACGCTGGTAAAAGAATTGAGGAAGGAGTATCCGGACCTCCTGTTGTTGGACTGCGGCAGCTTTACTGCCGGAGGCCTGATGGATGAATATACCCAGAATAGCCGGTTGGATATGCAGCGCTCAGAGATCAATCTTAAGGCTATGGAGCTTATGAGATATGACGCTGTTGGCGTTGGCCCCGATGAGTTTAACTTCGGTAAGGATTTCTTTTTGAAGAACGCCAGGAAAACCAATCCCGCGTTCCTGGATGCTAATTTAGATTCGGATAAAGTGGCCCCGTATATAATTAAGGAAACAGGCGGGGTAAAAATAGGGATTATCGGTTTAACTAATTTAGAGCCCGGCCGGAAATCAGAAGGTTTAAAGATCAATCCGTCTAAGTCAATAGGCAAGTTAGTCAGCCGGCTTAAAAAACAAGGGGTAGAAGTGATAGCCGTTTTAAGCACCCTGGGCGAGAAAGAAGATCTAAAATTAATTTCTCAGGTTAAAGGGATTGATATACTTTTTATAGGGTATAATCCCGTAAAAGTTGACTTGCAAACTAAAGTTGGTTCAACTTTTCTCCTGCGCCCGGTTTGGCAAGGCCGCGCGTTAGGAAAATTAACCCTGGAAGTCAAGGACGGCAAACTTCTGAATTGCAAAATCGAGCAGATCAAGCTTTCGGATAAGTTCTCCGATGATCCGGGCATAAAAGCTATCCTGCCGCGTTGCTATTCCGATGCTAATTGCAAGAAGGAAGGCCTGGTGGGAAGCTGTCAAAATCCGGGAGAGTCCAAATCCAATTGTACCTTTACTAAAGCCAATAAAGTCAGTTTGCTTGTGATTAGCGCCAAAGATTGCGTTATCTGCAACGCAGGCCCGGTCTTAGGTTCCCTAAAAAGACAGTTTCCCGGGATAACTGCGGAGTATGTTTATTTACCGGAGGCGCGCGCCCGGAAGCTGATTAATGACTTATCGATTAAGGGGTTGCCCGCGTACATTTTGGGCAGGGAAATAGAAAAAGAAAAAAACTTTGGCAGGATTAAGGATAACCTGGAATTAAAAGGTAATTCTTACTTGCTTAAGCCGCAAGCAAGCGGCATAGCCTATTTTTTTGACCGTCAGGCCCAAAAAGGAAGTTTTGATTTATTCCTGAGTTTATTTGAAAAAGATACGGACAAGCTTTTGAAAGCCACGAAAGAGTTTAAACCAACCCTGCATTTTCTGGCGGTTGAAAAAGGCGCCGGTTTTGATGCCCAAAAGGGCGTGGTCGAAACAGAGGAGTATTTACGCGCCGTATGCGTGCAGAAATATTACCCGGAAAAATTCTGGGATTATTTGATCTGCCGTTCTAAGAATGTAAACAGCTCCCGGTGGGAGGATTGCCTGGGCCAATCCAATACCCTTAAGGTGAAAACCTGTTTCAAAGGGCCTGAGGGCGCAAACCTGCTTAAGAAAAATATCAGCTTGAATAAAGAGTTAGAGATTATGTCCGGCCCAACCTACCTTTTGGATAACCGCGAGATTTTTTCCTCCCGGGGAGTTCCGGATAAAGAAGAGCTTAGGAAAACAATTAAGAGGTGAATATGGAGCATAAGCCAAAGATTTATCTGCTTGACGTAACTAACCGCGACGGGGTGCAGACCTCGCGTATCTGCCTCTCCAAGCTGCAGAAGACCATGATCAACTGGTATCTTGACCAGATGGGGGTTTTTCAGTCTGAGTTCGGCTTCCCGCTTACCCGTCATGAGACCAATTACCTTAATGCCAACCTGGAGTTGGCAAAATTGGGAGGTTTTTCCGGGATAAGATTGAGCGGTTGGCTGCGCGCGACAAAAGAGGATGTAATAACTGCTTTTAAACTGGTGCCGCATTTAAAGTACCTTAACCTTTCCATTTCGACAAGCGACCAGATGATCATCCATAAATTCAAGGGTAAGCTGGATCACCGCTCGGTTATCAAGGAGATGGAGGAGTCAGTCAAGGAAGCAAAGAAGCTGGGGGCCAAATCCATTGGGGTCAATGCCGAGGATGCCTCACGCACCAACATGGATTACCTGGTTGAGTTTGCGCTTAAAGCAAAAGAGGCCGGAGCAGACAGGATCCGCTACTGCGATACCTTAGGATGCGATACACCGTTTAGCATTTACGAAAGGATAAAATTATTGGCCCAGGCGGTAAGGCTTCCCATTGAGGTGCATTGCCATAATGACCTGGGGTTGGTTGTGGCTAATTCCATCGCCGGGGCAAAAGCGGCGATTGACGCGGGGGTAGATCCATATATCAATACCTGCGTTAACGGCATGGGCGAACGCGCGGGAAACGCGGATCTAGTCTCGGTGATCCTGGCAATTAAATACGGCAGCGGCATGCAGGATTATCATCTGGATGAGAAGGTGAATTTAAAGATGGCCTGGAAGATCTGTAAATACGCTTCCTACGCCTTTGGCGTGCCTATACCGATTAATCAGCCGGGGGTGGGGGCTAATGCTTTTGCCCATGAATCCGGTATTCATGCCGACGGCGCATTAAAAGACAGGCGCAACTACGAACTTTATGATTACGAAGAATTAGGCCGCGGGGAACCGGAGATTATTGAAACAGGCAGGAAGATTACCGCGGGAGAGTATTCCGGGATTAAGGGATTCCGCAATGTCTATGAAAAACTTGAGGTGGCTTTTCAGGATGACGCGGAGGCTACCCGTATATTGGAGCTGGTAAGATACGCCAATGTGCATAACCAGAAGCCGCTGGTTGATGATGAGCTGAACTTTATCGCTAAATACCCTGAGCTTGCGCATAAGATCTTTACCATGACGCCGTAAAGGAGAAAATGAATATAGTTATAGTGGGGACACAATGGGGGGATGAGGGTAAGGGTAAAATAATCGATATCCTCTCTCGGAAGGTGGATTATATCGTGCGCTACCAGGGCGGTAACAATGCCGGCCACACGGTAGTGGTGGGCAGTAAGGAGTACATATTTCATCTTATCCCTTCGGGAATATTGCACGCCGGTAAAATCTGCTGCATCGGCAATGGCGTGGTCATTGACCCGGAGGTGCTTTTGCGCGAATTAAATGACTTGCGTAAAAGCGGGATCGATTTCAGCAGGCGTTTTAAGATCTCTTCTCTGGCGCATCTGATCATGCCGTATCATAAAAACCTGGACCAGCTGCGTGAAGCCAAAAGGAAAAATAAGATTGGCACGACAGGCCGGGGCATAGGCCCCTGCTATGCCGATAAAATCAACCGCTGCGGCATCCGCATGATCGATTTATTGAATCCCGGTGTTTTCCGCGATAAGCTTAAGGACAATCTTAAAGAAAAAAATGAGGTCTTCAGGAAGGTTTACCGGCATCCGGGGTTCAGCTTTGATAAGATATACCGCCAGTATCTTGATTACGGTAAATTATTAGGGGCTTATATTTGCAACACCGCTTTATTATTAAACAAGGCAATTGATGATAAGAAGGATATCCTGCTTGAAGGCGCGCAGGGGACATTCCTGGATATTGATTTTGGTACCTATCCTTTTGTTACTTCCTCGTCGGCAACTTCGGGGGGAGCCTGCATCGGCACGGGTATATCTCCGGTTAAGATTGATAAGGTAGTCGGCGTATGCAAGGCGTACACCACCCGGGTCGGCGAAGGCCCATTTCCCACGGAATTCGCCGCTGGGTTTGGCAAGTTTATGCGCGATAAAGGAAATGAGTTCGGCGCTACTACCGGCAGGCCGCGCAGATGCGGCTGGTTTGACGCGGTTATGGCCAGGGAGTCTGTAATGCTTAACGGTATCTCGGAACTGGCGATCATGAAGATGGATGTGCTTGATGGCCTGCAAAAGGTCAAAATTTGCACTGCCTATAAATATAAAGGTAAGGTATTTAAAGAGTTCCCCTGTGATTTTGAAGTATTAAGTAAGGCCACTCCGGTTTATAAAGAGATGGCAGGTTGGCCTGAGCAGGATGATAAGCCCATCTCTTTTAAAGAGTTGCATCCTAATGCCCGGGTTTACCTCTTAGAGTTACAAAACCTGCTTAAGGCAAAAATAACCGTGGTTTCCGTAGGTTCAGCCAGAAAAGATACGATCATTATTTAGCCACGCGAGAGGATAAAACTCTTGACTAAAATTTAGGGTTATGTTATATTTAAACTTCAAATAAAAGGAGATGTGAAGATGAAGAATAACTTTCTTAAAAGCGCGTTGGTCTTATTCGTAATTTTAAACTTAGCCGGCTGTACCTTTATTTTTCAAAAAGGCAGGCGCTCTGACTCCCAGAAGATTGAGGAGCTAAGCGCGCAGCTTGATGAATTGAGCCGCTCAAAAAGTATGCTTGAGCAGAAGCTCAGCCAGGAGATAAATGACAAGCAGATTAAACTTCAGATGATGGAGAAGGGCCTGGTGATTACCGTTGTAGGCGACCTTTTGTTTGATTCCGGAAAAGCCAAGATCAGGACTGAGGCTTATCCTTTATTAGACAAGGTATCCGCGATATTAAAAGACAATATGGCGCAGTTTAACGTAGGCATCGAAGGCCATACGGATAATATTCCGATCAAGCATTCCGGGTGGAAATCAAACTGGGAGCTTTCTACCTCCCGCGCCTTAAGCGTTTTGCATTACCTGGTAAAGGATCAGGGAGTATCTCCTGAGCGCCTCTCAGCAATCGGATACGGCGAATACCGGCCGGTGGCTTCCAATGATTCCCGGGACGGCCGCAAGCAGAACCGCAGGGTAGAGATAGTTATACTGCCCAATGTAACCAAGGTTAGGGGCGATTCTACGGATTCTTCGTCCCCGCAGGAGAATCTTAAATAAATTGAAAAACCGCATAGTAATTATTTTGGCGATATTAACGGCAATCTTATTTTTCGGCACACTCAGTTCCTGCAACAGCGCGATGCGCCAGAAAGCCAGGAGCGATAAAGAGATGGCCGCGCGTATTGCGTTGGAAGAGAAGATGAGCAAGTTTTCACAGGAAAGTTCAGCGTTAGAGGAAAAGGTTAAGGCAAAAGAAAAAGAGGCGCAAGAGGCAAAGGCGGAGCTTGAGACAGCCAAGAAGGCTTTGATTCAGGAGCAGATGGTAAATCAGGGCCTGAAGGAAGAACTGCAGGAAGCAGCCAAGCTTAAAGAGGCCTTGGATACAGGGAAGAATCCTAAAAAATGAAATAAGGGGAGGTAAAAGAACGTATCAACTGTTCTGTGAAAAGGGGAGAAAGTCCCCTTTTTTATTGGAGGGAGGGACAATGAAGATATTGGATAAAATAAAAGGGAAAATAAAGAAATTTATTTCCGTCTTGTTTAATCTAAAGCCGAAGAAAAAATCTTTGTCTGCTCAAAATCCCGATGCCGCGTTAGGCAAAGAGACCCTGGATTTGCAGGAGACAGTTGTGGCGAATACTAAATTTTCACATCCTGAACCGGCCAGGCCGCCGCGCTTCATACCGCAGGATCTGCCTTATCAGTATGACCAGGATAGGATTGTTTTGCAGGTACGCGATCCGCGCTGGGTGCATACATATTGGGAATTAAGGGGCCAGACCCTTGATCAATTAAAAAACAGGTTTGGCGATGATTTCCGCCGGTCCAAGAAAGTTTTAAGAGTTTACGATGTCACCAATATTATTTTTAACGGATTTAATGCCAATAGTTTTTTTGATATTCAGATCAATGATTTTACCAACAGTTGGTATATTGATACCGGTGGCCCTGGCCGCTTCTGGTGCGTAGATTTAGGATTGATGCTGCCCGACGGCAGATTTATTACGATTGTGCGTTCTAACATTGTGCAAACCCCTTTGGAAGGGCCCTCCTGGGTCACTGATGAAGAGTGGATGATCCCCGAGGATATGTTTGCCCGGCTCTATGGCATGGGAGTTGGGCTGGGCAGGAGTTCTCCTGTGGGAGGAGCCTGGCAGGAGCGCCTAAAGCAGGGGCTTTTCAGTTCAGGGTTATCCTCAAGTCCCGTGAGAAAAGAGCTTAAGGAGAGAAGCTTTTGGATGAAAGTTGATTGTGAATTGATCGTTTACGGGGCGACAGAGCCCAGCGCCAAAGTAACGGTGCAGGGGAAACCGGTTAATTTACGTCCGGACGGGACATTTACTTTGCGTTTTTGGCTGCCTGACGGAAAACAGTGCATACCGGTAAAAGCTGTTTCCAGCGATAAACTTGAAGAGCGCACGATCACTCCTATCGTTAATAGGGAAACAAAATAATATCCCCATGTTTAAAGGTTATCTTTGCTTAGTTTTGCACGGCCACCTTCCTTTTGTCAGACATCCTGAATTTGAGGATTTCCTGGAGGAGGATTGGCTTTATGAAGCAATCACCGAAACATACGTGCCGCTTATTTCGGTATTTGAAGGCTTGGTTAATGACGGCATTGATTTCCGCCTGACTATGACCTTAAGCCCCACCCTTATCTCCATGCTTGCCGATCCGCTGCTGCAGGAGCGCTATCTGAAACATATCAATAAGTCAATTGAACTGGCGGTCAAGGAGATGGAGCGTACTGCCTGGCAGCCGGAATTTAGAAACTTAGCCCAGATGTATTTCGACAAGTTTTCTCACTCCAGAGATACCTTCCTGAAATATAACCGTAATCTGGTATTTGCCTTTAAAAAGTTTCAGGATCTGGGTAAGCTTGAGATTATTACCTGCGGGGCAACACACGGTTTTTTCCCGCTGATGGATGTCTGCCGGGCTTCAGTGCGCGCGCAGGTTAAGGTTGCGGCAAATCACTACGAAACTGTTTTTGGCCGCAGGCCGGCCGGGATATGGCTGCCGGAGTGTGGATATCATCCCGGGCATGATGAGATATTCAAGGAAGCCGGGATTCGTTTCTTTTTTACGGATGCGCACGGTGTTTTACACGGTTCCCCGCGGCCTAAATACGGGATATTTGCCCCGGTTTACTGCAAAGGTACGGGGGTAGCCTGCTTTGGCAGGGACCTGGAGTCAAGCAAGCAGGTCTGGAGCTCCATTGAGGGATATCCGGGGGATTATAACTACCGTGAATTCTACCGCGATATTGGTTTTGATTTAGAGTATGATTATATCAAGCCATATATTCATCCGGACGGGGTGCGCATCAATACGGGGATGAAATATTACCGTATTACCGGCACGGGAAATCATAAAGAACCTTATGTCGCAGCTTGGGCGCGTGATAAAGCAGCTGCCCATGCCGGCAATTTCATGTTTAACCGCCAGAAGCAGGCAAGCTACCTTAACGGGCTCATGGGCAAGCCTCCGATCATTGTTTCGCCTTATGATGCCGAGCTTTTCGGACACTGGTGGTATGAAGGGCCGATGTGGATGGATTTTCTTTTCCGTAAAATTGCCTGCGACCAAGATGAGATCCGTTTAATTACCCCTTCTGAGTATTTAGAGGAGAATCCGCGTAATCAGGTAATCACGCCTTCGTTATCCAGCTGGGGTTATAAAGGCTATAGTGAGATGTGGATGCAGGGATCCAATGATTGGATCTACCGGCACCTGCATATGGCAAGCCAGCGCATGAGCGAATTGACAAGAATGTTCCCGCATGCCGAGGGTTTACGCAAAAGAGGGTTAAATCAGGCTTTGCGCGAGCTGCTTCTGGCGCAGAGTTCGGATTGGGGTTTTATCCTCGGGACCGGCACGCACACAAGTTACGCGGTAAGGCGCACTAAAGAGCATATCCTGCGTTTTAGCCGGCTGTATGAAGATTTAAAGTCAAATAGCATCGATGAAGGTTGGCTGGCTGATATCGAATATAAAGATAACATCTTTGCGCAAATAGATTACCAGTTGCATACTGAGCCATCAGCAAATAATGAGCACATTGGCTGAGCTAATTTTGGAGCGAGACAAGGAATGAGGACGCAGGCGTAGTCTTGCACTACGCCAAGGACGAGTGACGCAGTCGCAGCCCAAAATCAGCCAGCCCATCAACATATATGAGGGGGAAGCCCGCCTTTTAGCCGTCTGCGGCGTTGCTTCTCCTCGGCGTAGTACTGCGACTACGCCGTCGTCGTCGCGCCTTGCATACGGCCAAAACTCGGGCTTCCAATGCGCCCATTATTTGCTGTTGGCTCAGTAGTAATATGCTGGCTAAAGACAATAACCCCAAACATATCGCTTTTATTATGGATGGCAACGGCCGCTGGGCTAAAGAGCGGGGACTGGCGCGTACTGCCGGGCACCGCCAGGGTATCCAGCGGGTTAAGGAAATTATCCGGGGGGCAGGCGAGCTCGGCTTAGAGGTAGTCACCTTTTTTGCTTTTTCTACGGAGAACTGGGGCAGGCCAAAGAAGGAAGTAGATGTGCTTATGCGCTATCTGGATAATTTTTTAGACGGCCAGATAAAGGAGCTGGAGCGCAATAATATGCGTTTCCGGGTTATCGGCAGGAAAGATCCTCTACCTAAATATCTTCAAGCCAGGATTGAGAAAGCAGAGGAGAGGACAAAAAAGAATACGGGCTTAACCGTGGTCCTGGCTTTAAATTACGGCAGCAGACAGGAGATCGTGGATGCGGCCAGGGCCTTTGCGGCTTCCGTGCTTGATGATAGCGCTTTACTGGATCAGCTTGATTGCGAGAGCTTTGCCCGTTACCTTTATACCGCCGATCTGCCTGATCCGGATCTATTGGTCCGCACAAGCGGCGAGATGCGTATCAGCAATTTTCTACTCTGGCAGCTTTCTTACGCGGAGTTATATTTTTCCAGGAAATATTGGCCGGATTTTAAAATGGCTGAACTAAAAGAGGCGATTCTTGATTTTAAAAAGAGGGAGAGAAGGTTCGGAGGGCTGGATGTTACTAAAGAGAATAATTAGCTCGGCAATCCTTATAGGGGTTATCTGGGTGGTAATTTTTTCCAGGCTTTTATGCGGCCTGACCGTCGTGCTGTTTATTATCGCAGGCCTCTACGAGTATTTTACGATGTTGGAGAAAAAGGGGATCAGGATTTATAAGTATTTCGGGATCGGCATGGGAATAATAATCCCGCTTTCCATAATGTTTAAGTTCGAGCCGACCAAAAATTGGGAGCTTTTGTTCGTTGTTCTGGCCTTGTTATTCCTTATCCTTATGCAGTTTAAGCGCAGGGATAACGCCGGGGTGATCGTGGATATTTCTACCACGCTTTTTGGCATACTTTATGTTTCCTGGTTTTTTAGTTTTCTGATCAAAATAAGGTATTTAGACGCGGGCTTAGGTTTTTTAGCCGCCCTGTTATTAATTACGAAATTAGGGGATATCGGCGCTTATTTAGTGGGCTCTAACTTTGGTAAACATCTTTTAATCCCCAGGATCAGTCCTAAGAAAACTATTGAAGGCGCTTTTGGAAGCCTCGCTTTTAGTTTAATCGGCGCTTTGGCCTGCAAGGCATTTTTGGATTTTAGCTATCTGCATCTTATCCTGATAGGCTTGGGATTAAATATTTTAGGCCAATTGGGAGACCTTTCTGAATCGCTGCTTAAGCGTGACTGTGAAGTTAAGGATTCAGGAAATTTATTCCCGGGTATGGGCGGGGTGCTTGATGAAATCGACAGCCTTTTGTTTGCCGGGCCGGTTTTTTATTTTTATCTTAGCTCGATCGTAAAGTGAAAAATATCGCAGTCCTGGGTTCAACCGGTTCAATCGGAGAGAGCACGCTTGATGTAATTCGCTCTCAGCGTAAGCATTTCCGGGTGGTTTGTTTAAGCGTTAGCTCCGATATTGATAATCTGTATAAGCAGATAAAAGAGTTTAAGCCTTTCAGTGTTTGTGTCAGGGACAAGCGGGAAGCTGGGATTCTGGCAGCAAGAATAAATTCTTCTACTAAAATATATTGTGGCGAGCAAGGCTTAGAAGAGCTGGTCAGGGATAAGCGCATAGACCAGGTGATGTTCGCCCTAGCGGGTGCTGCGGCTTTACAGCCGCTAGTCAGCGCGATAGAAAGCGGTAAGCATATCGCCCTGGCTAATAAAGAAGCCCTGGTTATGGCCGGGCAAATTATCATGCGTCTGGCCGCCAGGCATAAGGTCAATATCCTGCCGGTTGACAGCGAGCAGTCGGCAATCTGGCAGGTTTTGTCAGTCCAGGCCAGCGCAAGTACTGCGCAGAGGCGCGTACCGGCCTATCCGATAAGGCCGGGTATAAGCTCTATCTATCTCACGGCCTCAGGCGGGCCGTTCAGGAACCTGCCCAAACGGAAGCTAAGTTCGGTTACTATAAATGACGTGCTGCGGCATCCGCGCTGGAAGATGGGCAAGAAGATAACCGTGGACTCAGCCACCCTGATGAATAAGGGATTGGAGATTCTGGAGGCGATGTTTTTGTTTAATGTCGAGGCGGAAAAAATCAAGGTGCTCGTGCATCCTGAGGCTTTAATCCACTCTATGGTCGAGTTTGAGGACGGCGTGGTGATAGCGCAGCTTGCCGCGCCCGACATGCGCATCCCTATACAATATGCTCTTAGTTATCCCGAGAGGTTGAGGAGTGATCTGCCGCGTATAGATTTTTACCGGTTGAAAGGTTTAAATTTTGAAAAACCGGATTTTGGTAAATTTCCCTGCCTGGGGCTGGCTTATCAGGCGGCAAAAGATTTAGGGACCATGCCGGCTGTGCTTAATGCGGCTAATGAGGAAAGCGTAGGCAGCTTTCTAAATAAAAGAATCAAATTTTTAGATATACCTAAGATAGTTGCCAGGGTGATGCGCAGGCACCGTCGCCTGGATTGCCCGGATTTGCGCAGGGTGTTGCAGGCAGACGCATGGGCCAGGGAAGAAGCTAAAAGCATAATTTCGTCTTTAAAGATATGATTGCCACGTTCATATTTATTTTAATTTTAAGTTTGCTCATTGTCGTGCATGAGTTCGGGCATTTTATTGTTGCCAAGAAAAATGGTGTGCGCGTGGAGCAATTTTCGTTGGGGTTTGGGAAGCGCCTTTGGCGCAGGAAAAAGGGGGATACTGAATATTCCTTAAATCTCATCCCCCTGGGCGGCTATGTTAAGATGGCCGGTGATAACCTGGAAGAGTACAAGGGCAAAAGCGACGAGTATTTTTCAAAGCCTCCCGGCAAGAGGTTCCAGATCATAGTCTTTGGCCCGATGCTTAATTATTTACTGGGATTTATTTTTTTCTGGGCAATTTTTTTTATCGGATATCCCACATTAACTACCAAGATAGGCGGATTAATCGATGGTTTTGGGGCACAGAGCGCCGGATTAAGAGTTGGCGACCAGATTCGCGCGGTAGATAACCACAAGGTTGATTTCTGGCCGGATTTGCAAAAAGAGATTCAAAAGAATAAATCCGCCGGGAAAGTCAATCTTACGGTTTCCCGTAATGGAAGCCAGCTTCAGGTTGAGGTTAGCCTAAAAGAAAAAAACGGATTTGACGAGCTGGGACAGAAACGCAGCATGGGTTTGATCGGGATTATCCCTTTTGATGAGACGGTAGAAATAAAGCATGGGCCTGTAAAGTCAATATTCCTGGCAGCGCAGAAAACCTTGGAGTTGACATTAACTACTTATAAGGCCTTCTGGTTCCTGATTACCGGGAAAATCTCCATGCGTGAATCCATGGCCGGGCCGTTAGAAATATTCTTTATGACCTCTAAAGCGGCAACGCTCGGATTAATTGCGGTATTCCATCTTATTGCGGCTTTAAGCATAAGCCTGGCGATATTTAACCTGCTTCCGGTTCCGGTGCTGGATGGCGGGCATATTCTTTTGCTGGGTATTGAGAAGATCAGGGGTAAAGCCCTTGAAATAAAAATAGAGCGTATTCTTACCAATATTGGTTTTAGTTTGTTGCTTACCCTGGTTGCCCTGGTTACTTATAACGATATCTTAAGGCGTTACGGAGAGCATATCAGTAAGTTTATCGCCAAATAAAATGAAGATTATAAGGCGCACAGCAAAAGTTGTAAAAATCGGCAAGGTATTTATCGGCGGCCATTATCCCGTAGTTATCCAGTCGATGGCGAAGTGTAAGACCTCCCATATTGAAGATGTCATCAGGCAGGCTAATGATCTGGAAGAGGCGGGTTGCTCGATTGTGCGCCTGGCGATCAAGGATCTCGATGATGCTATGGCCATAAGGCAAATAAAATCAAAAGTAAAGCTGCCGCTGGTCGCGGATATTCATTTTTCCTTTCGCCTGGCAATTGCCGCTATTGAAAACGGGGCGGATAAGATAAGATTAAACCCGGGGAATATCGATAAAAAACAGGAGATAGAGAAGGTTATCTCGGCATTAAAAATGGCTAAGATCCCTTTGCGCATCGGGCTTAACAGCGGCTCAGTAAAAGACGGGGGCCTAAGAAAATCCTCCATGACCGATAAATTAGTGGATGCCTGTATGAATTACATAAAGATGATCGAGCGGCTTAAATTCAATAATATAGTAATTTCGCTTAAGGCTAACAATGTTCTGGATACGGTTGAATCATACCGCAAGATCGCCAGGGCCTGCAGTTATCCTTTGCATCTCGGGGTTACAGCCACAGGTTCTCCTTATAACGGCATTATTAAGTCTAGCGTGGCTTTAGGGGCTTTACTACTGGAGGGTATAGGTGATACAATAAGGGTGTCCCTGACTGATAGCCCTATAGAAGAGGTGAGGGCAGCCAAATGCATATTAGAATCATTAGGCTTGCGCAAGTCCGGGCATCAGATTATCAGCTGTCCTACCTGCGGACGCTGCGAGGTTGATTTGATAAAAATAGTAAAAGAGCTGGAGGATGGGCTATCATTTGTAGACTACCAGCTGCCGGCTCGACCGGTGACATTGGCTGTAATGGGCTGCGTAGTTAACGGCCCGGGAGAGGCAAAAGAAGCGGATATCGGGGTGGCCTTTGGGAAAAAAGAAGGTCTTTTGTTTAAGAAGGGCAGGCCCGTCCGTAAAATTTCTTTCCAGCAATGCGCGAAAGTCCTTTTAGAGGAGATAAAACATGTCCATGACTAACCTATTTAAAGAAGAGATACGCCAGAAATTGCTTGCGCAGCACAGCGACATATTATACCGCGAATCCATCGATAAGACGGAGCTGGAATCGATCATAAGAAACATAATCGAGGATATCATCCGCCGCAGGCATATGGATACGGATGAGCAGGAGAAGGCCATGGCCGTTACCCAGATGGTTGACGAGTTGGCCGGCTACGGCCCGATAGAAACAATCATGAATGATCCTCAGGTGACTGAAGTCATGATCAACGGCCCGCATAAGATCTACGTGGAAAAGAAAGGCAGGAAGACGCTTTCGGATATCAAGTTTGATGATGAACAGCAGCTGCGCTGCCTGATCTATAAATTACTTGCCCCTACCAGGCGCAGGATCGATGAATCTTTCCCTTACGTGGATGTGTCACTGAAAGATGGCTCGCGCGTAAATATCATTATTTATCCCCTTTCCCTGGACGGGACCTCGGTGACGATCAGGAAATTCCTGGGGACGATCAAGAAGGCCGAGGACCTGATCAAGCTGGAAACCCTTGATCAGCGCATGGCGGATTTCCTGGTCGCTTGCATAAGAGCAAAGATAAATATGCTTTTTAGCGGGGCAACCGGCGCCGGTAAAACTACTACCCTGGCCGTGCTTTCAGGTTATATTGATAATAATGAACGCATTGTTACTATTGAGGATACCGCGGAGCTGCGTTTAAACCAGGATCATATTGTCCGCCTGGAGACGCGTCCGCCGAGCATAGAAGGCAAGGGTGAGGTAACCATCAGGGATCTTTTCAATAACTCCCTGCGCATGCGGCCGGGGAGAATTATCCTGGGTGAAATCAGGAGCTCCGAGGCCCTGGATATGTTGCAGGCAATGTGCTCCGGCCATACCGGGTCCCTGGCGGTTTTGCACGCCAATTCCCCCACAGAGGTTGTTTACCGCCTTGAGACGATGATCCTGACATCAGGCCTGCCGATCAGCCTTGATATCATCCACCGCCAGATCGCCGTGGCAGTGCATTTGATTATCCAGCAGAGTCAGCTGTCGGATGGGACGCGCAAGATCACCAACATTACGCAGGTAAACGGCTTAAAGGACGGGACTGTGGTGCTGGAGGATATCTTCCGTTATGAATTCAGCGATTTTAGCGAAGGAAAGGTGCAGGGTAAATTCAAGGCTACAGGGGTGGTCCCGGTATTCTTCGGGTTGTTTGCCAAAAAAGGCGTGCCTTTATCAAAAGAGATTTTTAATAAGGACTAAACATGTATTGGAGTAAGGCTTTTATACCCACATTGAAGGAATTGCCTCAGGAAGCGGAATCTTTGAGTCATAAGTTCCTGTTGCGCTCAGGCGCAATACGTATGTTTATGGCCGGCGCGTATATTTATCTTCCTTTAGGATTCAGGGTGTTAGAGAAGATCCAGGGGATTATCCGTCAGGAGATGAACTCATGCGGCGCCAGTGAGCTGCTTTTACCGGCCTTGCACCCGCTTGAGCTTTGGCAGAAAACCGGGCGCGACAAGGACCTGGGGGAGGTAATGTTTAAGTTTACCGACCGCCGGGGCAGGAAATTAAGCCTGGGGCCCACGCATGAAGAGGTGATTACGGATTTGGTCAAAAACCAGGTTTCCAGTTACAGGCAGCTGCCTTTGGTTTTATACCAGATACAGACTAAATTCCGCGACGAGATCCGGCC
>JBAZQO010000005.1:0-42631 GCA_041645145.1 Candidatus Omnitrophota bacterium | reverse complement strand
AACAGGGGGGATTATGGATCAGAAGACGAAATTAATCATCATCGGCCTGATAGGTTTTTCCGTAGTATGCCTTTTTCTTTTTATGCAGGCAACCAGCTCTCAGCAGATGCTTACGCGCGAACGCAACGACTTAAAGAGTGAAAATGCGACCCTCATCAGCAAGGTGGACAGGATTGAAAGTGATTTAAAGGCCAACCAGGTAAAAATCGCTTCCCTTCAAGGTGAGAAGGACAAGGCTATCCAGGATGTCAATGATTTACAGGGGAAGCTTGACCTGGCCAGGAGCTCCAGGGATGAGTTGGTTGAAAGATTGAAGCAGAGTAGAGTGAAAGGGGAGGCTAGTGGCGTCAGCCAGCAGGAAACAGCCCCGCAGAATACAGATGCCTATTGGGGCCGGATCCTTAAAGCCAAAACTGATTTAGAGCTGCAGTTATCCGAGATCCGGGATGAATTAAAGAGTTTACAGGCCAGCAATGAGTCGTTGCAGAGAGGCAAGAGTGCCCTGGAGATAGACATTAATAGCCTGCGTAACGAAAAGCAGGATCTTTTAAGGCAGCTTGATTATAATCAGAAGCTTTTAGACAGTATCTCTCAGGATGTAGTGCGGGAGAGAAATGATAAGGTAGCGATCCAGGAGAGCTTTAAAGCAATCAAGGCCGAGAATAAAGTCCTCAGCCGGCAATTGAATAATTTAAACAGCCACAAGGCGGCCTTAGATAAAAAGGTACAGGATCTTCAGGAAGGAAAGTCTGCCATAGAGAAGCGTTTAAGTGAAATGGAGACGATGCTGGCAGAGAGGGTATCGCAGGTTAGTTCTCTTAAGGAAGACCTGGACGCGATAAGAAGCGGTAAACCCGTAGCTGATTTAGATAAAAAGTTCAAGGAGTCGGTAGAGTTGCCGGCGATAGTGGTGCGTTCATCCTCTCCTGTCGAAAAAACAGAAACAGGCGTAGCTGCCTCCCCCGGTAAGGTCCTGGCGGTAAATCTGGATAATAATTTTGTGGTTATAGATTTAGGCTCTTCCTCCGGGATAAAATCCGGGGATAGATTCAGCGTTTATCGGGACGGCAAGCAAATAGGTTCTATTGAAGTAATCCAGGTAAGAGATAATATCTCTGCCTGTGATATAAAGAGAATGAGTATGTCGCTTAAGACCGGTGATAATATTAAATAAATTGTCTTCATTATAATGACGCGCACCAAAAAATTCCCTTCCAAGAATATTTCTATCGAGGATGTTGCCCGCGCCTCCGGCGTATCCATAACTACTGTTTCGCGGGTAATCAATAAGGCCAAAACGGTTAAAGAAGCCAACCGCATCAGGGTAATGAGCGCGGTTAAAGAGTTGAAATTCCAGCCTTCTATTTTTGCGCAACGCCTGGCAACCGGCAAGAGCAATGTGGTGGCCCTGGTCATCCCGCGCTATGAAGGAGTATTTTATTCATTCTACGCCCTGGAGGTTATCCGTGGGGTAGGCACGATGTGCGAGGCCTTAAAACTGGATTTGCTTTTGCACCTGACTGACGCGCGCACTCCTTTGTCCCTGCGCGGAGTAGGGGGGATAATCTTTTCTGATATTATCGGTAACCGTGCGCAATTGGAGGACAGTCTTGCTAAAGGCATACCCAGCGTGGTTATTAACAATTATGTGGATGACCTGAAGGTTTCCTGTATCGCCATAGATAATGCCGGAGGCGCGCAGAATGCGGTCAATTATTTAATTCAATTAGGGCATAGGAAAATAGCGCACATTACCGGCGATGTAATGACCCAGGCAGCGGCAAAACGCTTAGAAGGCTATAAGGGGGCATTAGAGAAGAACAATATTAAGTTAAGAGATGACTATATCTTCTACACTGATTATTCCCGCGGGCAGGCTCGTATGGCGGCTGAGAATTTAATTAAAGAGGAGGATCCGGCAACTGCGGTCTTTGTTGCCTCCGACTCCATGGCCCTTGAGGTAATGGCGGTTGCCCGCGAGCTGGGCAAGGATATACCGCGCGATTTATCGATCGTGGGTTTTGATGACAACCCTTCGGGACTTTATGGCCCGGTGGGGCTTACTACTGTGCGCCAGCCGTTAATTCGCATGGCTGAAGAAAGTGTCAAAGAATTGAACCGCTTGATTGCTTTGAAGAAGAACGAACCCAAAAAGATTCTGCTTCCGGCAGAATTAGTAATCCGGGAATCCTGCAAGCCTTTTGCGGGAGAGTAAGCCCATGCAGGGTTTTCTTGTCTCCACAATCTATTGTATATTACAAGACGCAGTTATCCCACATGTTGTAATTTTTATTGACAACGCGCACGCCCTTTGTTATACTCGCTTCTGGCATTAGGAAAGTATCAGCATAAAATTCGTTTCGCAAATTTGAGGTGAAATATGGATTTAAAGTTATCCCCCAACGCCATTAAGGTCTTAGAGCGCAGATACCTGCGCAAGGATCAGGAGGGCAAGCTTATCGAGACCCCGGAACAGATGTTTATCCGCGTTGCCGGCGCCATTGCTATCGCGGATAAGCAATACGGCTTGGCAGAGCAGGATATAAAGAAGCTCCAGGAATCATTTTTTGAAATTATGGCTAATTTAGAGTTTTTGCCGAACTCACCCTGCCTGATGAATGCCGGAAAAGAGCTGGGGCAGCTTTCCGCCTGCTTTACCCTTCCCATTGAAGACTCAATGGAGTCGATCTTTGAGACCTTAAAGGTCACAAGCCTTATCCATAAATCCGGAGGCGGAACAGGTTTTAATTTTTCGCGCCTGCGTCCCAAGAACGCCGTAGTCAAAACTACCGGTGGAGTGGCAAGCGGGCCGATTTCTTTTATGCGCGTTTATGACGCGGCAACCGAGGCAGTCAAGCAGGGAGGAACGCGCAGAGGCGCGAATATGGGAATTTTGCGCGTAGACCATCCGGACATCATGGAGTTTATTGCCTGCAAGGAAAACAATAACCATATCACCAATTTTAATATCTCCGTTGCCATTACCGACGAGTTTATGCAGAAGTTATCGTGCGGCGAAGATTATGATTTGATTGACCCGCATACGCATAAATCCGTGCAGCGGATTAACGCCAAAGAGGTCTTTGATCTGATCGTAAAGCAGGCGCATAAAAACGGGGAACCCGGAATAATTTTTATTGACAGGATCAACCGATATAATCCCACTCCCAAGCTAGGAAAGATCGAAAGCACTAACCCCTGCGGCGAGCAGCCTCTTTTGCCTTATGAAAGCTGTGATTTAGGCTCGATAAACTTAGACCAGATGTGTAGGTTGGAGAACCATGGTTTGGCTTCCGATAGCCAAAGCCATAGGTTGGAGAACCATGGTTTGGCTTCCGATAGCCAAAGCCATAGGTTGGAGAACCATGGCTCGCGTTGCGAGATTGATTGGGAGAGGCTTAAAGAGGTAACGCGCCTGGCAGTGCATTTTCTGGATAATTTAATTGACGTGAATAAATTCCCGCTGCCGGAAATCGAGAAAGCTACCAAGGCCACCCGCAAAATAGGATTAGGGGTGATGGGCTGGGCAAGTTTATTAATCCGCCTGAATATCCCTTATAATAGCGAAGAAGCCGTAGCCCTGGCAGAGAAGGTAATGTCATTTATCCTGGATGTGTCAAATAAGAGATCTTTAGAGTTGGGAAAAGCCAAAGGGGTGTTCCCGGCTTTTAAGGGCAGTATCTATGACAAAAAAGACGGCCAAATCCGGATGCGCAATGCCACGCTAACCACAATCGCGCCGACCGGGACCATTAGCATTATTGCCGGCCCTTGTTCATCGGGAATCGAGCCTTTGTTCGCGCTATCGTATTACCGTAATGTCATGGATAATGACAAGCTGGTTGAGGTCGAGCCGTTATTTGAGCAGGTTGCGCGCGAAAGAGGGTTTTACAGCCACCAGCTTATGGAAAAAATCGCCGAGAGCGCGTCAATTAAAGATATCAAAGAGATACCCGAAGATGTGCGCAGGATTTTTGTTACCTCGCACGATATCTCACCGGAGTGGCATGTGCGCATGCAGGCAGCCTTCCAGAAATACGTGCATAACGCGACAAGCAAAACGATTAATTTCCCGCATGAGGCAACTGTTGATGAGGTGCGTAAGTCCTATATCATGGCATTTGATTTAAACTGTAAAGGCATAACCATCTACCGCGATAAGAGCCGCGAAGAACAGGTATTGAATATCGGCAAGCCCAAAGAGAAGCAGGAAGAGCAGACCAAACACCTTGGCCTATCGGAAGGCCAAGTGTTCGCTCGTGCGAAAGAGATTGCCCCGCGTCCCAGGCCGGAAGTAATTATCGGAACCACCACCAAAGTTGCCACGGGATGCGGCAATCTTTATGTAACCATTAACGTGGATGAAGACGGCAGGCCGTTTGAGTTATTCACCCAGATGGGTAAGGCAGGCGGTTGCGCGGCCAGCCAGCTGGAGGCAACCGGCCGTTTAGTTTCTTTAGCTTTCCGCGCAGGCATTGAGGTTAAGTCCATTATCGAGCAGCTGCGCAATATCCGCTGCCCTTCTCCTTCCTGGGAAAAGGGGCAAAGAATATTCTCTTGCGCTGATGCTATTGCCCGCGTAGTAGAGAGGCGGTTGGTAAATGTGCAGGCAGCCCTTGTTGCCTCTGAAGCAATGACTATTCCCATGAAGCATTCGCATGATGATCAACTACAGGCCTCGGATTTGAATGAACAGGTAAATATTGTCGGGGTTTGTCCTGATTGCGGAGGCGCCTTACGCCATGAGGAAGGCTGCGTTAAATGCCATGCCTGTGGTTACTCCAAGTGTTAATTTAGTTTCCTCAAAATATCTCCATGAACAATTTTGATGTGATTGTTATCGGTGCCGGCCATGCCGGCATCGAAGCAGCTCTGGCTTGTGCCCGCCTGGGTGTAAAAACCCTCATGCTTACCCTTGATATTAATTCTATCGGCAAGATGAGTTGTAATCCGGCTATCGGCGGCGTGGGCAAGGGGCAATTGGTAAAAGAGATTGATGCTTTAGGCGGGGCTATGGGAAGGGCAGCGGATGCTTGCGCAATACAATTTCGTATCCTTAATTCTTCTAAAGGCGCGGCTGTGCAGTCATCACGGGCACAGATTGATATGCATAAGTACAGCCGCTACATGCAAAAGCTGCTTAAGCGCCAGAAGAATTTTGTAGTAAAAGAGGCAGAGGCAAAGAAATTAATTGTTAAGGATGGCAAAGTTTTAGGCGCAGTAACAGATAAAGAAGAGATTCACACTAAATGCGTGGTTATCTGTCCGGGGACATTTTTAGACGGCCTGATTCATGTAGGGTTAAGGCATTTTAGCGGCGGCAGGATTAATGAACGCGCAAGTATTGGCCTTGCGGATAATCTAAAAGAGTTAGGTTTTAACCTGCTGCGTTTTAAAACAGGGACCTGTCCGCGCCTGGACAAAAACACTATAGATTTTTCTAATCTTATCAGGCAGGACGGTGATGCGTTGCCTAAGCCGTTTTCATTTTCTACGGCAAAACTTAAACAGAAACAAGTCCCCTGTTACATAACCTATACTAATAAGAAAACGCATGAAATTATCCGCGCTAACTTAGACCGTTCTCCGCTTTATTCAGGTAAAATCAAAGCTACCGGAGTAAGGTATTGCCCGTCAATAGAAGATAAAATTGTCAAATTCAGCGATAAGGAAAGACATCAGGTATTCTTAGAGCCTGAGGGTTTAGGAGTTCGTGAGATTTATCCTAATGGTATCTCAACCAGCCTGCCTGAAGATGTGCAGCTTAAGATTTTAGCTTCAATCGCGGGATTAGAAAAGGCCAAAGTAATTCGTTTTGGTTATGGTATTGAACATGTTGTAGTTGAGCCGACGCAGATTTTCCCTTCGCTAGAAACAAAATTAATCAAAAATCTTTATCTAGCCGGCCAAATTAACGGCACTACTGGCTACGAGGAGGCTGCAGCGCAAGGCTTGGTCGCTGGGATTAATGCCGCTTTGCGTATACAAAATAAAGAGCCGTTTATTCTAGATCGCGCAAGCAGTTATATCGGCGTGTTAATCGATGATTTAACTACTAAGGGAACGCTCGAACCGTATCGCATGTTTACCTCGCGAGTGGAATATCGCTTGATTCTGCGCGAGGACAATGCGGATTTGCGTTTGTCCAAAATAGGTTTTGATTTAGGGTTGTTAAATTTAACAAATTACCGTAAGGTTGAGAATAAGCAGAAGGGTATAAAAGAGGGAGCAGCTTTTTTAAAGAAAACGCGTATCAAGCCCGATAAAAAGATTAATGCAAAATTAGCCCGGCTTAATTCTGCTGCACTTAGCAGGATAGTAAGTTTAGAGGATTTATTAAAACGTCCGCAAATAAGCATTAAAGATTTAAAAACGATGCATAAGCTAAAGCCGGGTATACCGGAATCTGCTTGGCAGCAAATTGAAATAGAGGTAAAATATTCCGGGTTTATTCAAAGGCAGTCTAAGGATGTAGAACGGTTTAAGCATTTGGAGAAGATCCGGTTGCCGCTTGATTTTGATTATAGCTGCTTATCCGGGATATCCAGGGAGATAAGGGAGAAACTGGTTAAATTTAAGCCGCTTAACCTGGGCCAGGCATCGCGGATTTCAGGAACAACTCCGGCAGCAATATCCCTCTTGATGGTTTACCTAAGAAAAGCTAATGCATGAAAAGAAAAATTATCTAGCTTTAAGGAAATTCTGCCAGAATGAAGGTATAGATCTTTTTGGTGTTGCTGATATAAGCGGGATCAAGGATGAGTTTAAAATCTCTCCCAAGACTCTGCAGAATTTAGATAAAGCTGTTTGCTTAGGGGCTATGCTTTCTGGTGCAATACTTTCTGAAATAGAAGAGGTGCCTACAAAATTATATTTTCACCACTACAAAATCGTAAATTCGTTTTTAGATCAGGTAGCCTTAAGGCTGTGTAATATAATCCAGAAGAAAGGTTATTCTGCCTTAGCTATTCCCGCCACGCAGATTATTGATTGGGAAAAGAATACCGCACATCTTTCACATCGGAAATTAGGAGTTTTGGCAGGTTTAGGCTGGATCGGCAGGAATAATCTTTTGGTTAACGAAAAACTGGGCAGTCAATTCCGCCTGGTTTCAATATTAACCAATATGCCGTTAAAGATAGACAGGCCGGTGGAAAAAGGTTGCGACAAATGCAGGCTTTGTGTTAAAATATGCCCTTCTGGAGCAATCCAGGAAAACCCAGCGGATTTTGATCACATTAGATGTTTTGAAAAACTTAGAAGTTTTCAAACGCAGCGTCAGGTTGAGCAGTTCGTTTGCGGGATTTGCGTGAATGTGTGTAAAGGGAAATAAATGGAATTTTCAATCTTAATAGGTTTTGTTTTATTAATGGGGGCAGCAGTTGGTTGGTCAATCGGCGCAAATGACGCAGCCAATTCTTTAGGTGCAGCGGTTGGTTCTAAAGTTTTAAATCTGCGTCAGGCAATTATTCTGATTGTTATTTTTGGTTTCTTGGGCGCATTTTTACAAGGTGCACATGTAACTAAAACTATTGGCAAGGGAATTGTCCCTTTGGATCAATTGGACAAGAACCTTTCTTTATATTTGGCTTTAGTTGCTTCTTTTGCTGCTTGTGCTTGGGTAGTCTTGGCTACTTATTGGAAGATGCCCATTTCTACGAGTCACTCAATTGTCGGCGCAGTTGCCGGAGCAGGCTTGGCTGTGCATGCCCCGGTAAAATGGTTAGTGCTTAGAGATATTTTTGTCTGCTGGATTTTTACTCCACTGGGAGCAGCAGTATTAGGTTACCTTTTTTTCCGGCTGCTGCAAAATTCTTTATATAGAATTATCCCGCGCAAATATCTAAAGCCAGTTATTACATTGCTTATTATATTAAGCGGCTGCTATGTTGCTTTTACCTGGGGGGCAAATGACGTGGCTAATGCAGTGGGGGTTATCTCAGGTTCGGGTGTGATGACTGCTAAAATGAGCGTTGTATTTGGCGGTTTAGCCATAGTCTTAGGAATTACGACCTGGGGTTATAAAGTTATTGAGACTATTGGTACAGAGATTACTAGGCTTCTGCCGATTATGGCGCTCTCTGCGCAATTAGCTAGCGCAGTGAATGTGCATGTCTATACCTTATTCGGCATACCGGTTTCTACCAGCCATTCAATTGTTGGGGCGATTGTCGGCGTAGGAATGGTTCGCGGGATTAGAGTATTAAATTTACGCATTATGAAGGATATGATCCTTTGTTGGTTGGCCACGCCTTTTATTTCCGGGCTAATTAGTTATATAACTTTATGGGTGATTAAACTATTTATAAAAATTTAACCAATACCCCGCGTTTATAAGGAATTACGCGGGTATGCCCTTGTGGGCAAGGGGGAAACAATGAAAGAGACAAGGAATATTTTGGGATGGTTAGGTATGGCTGAAGAGCAGTCGATTTTACTGGATGCTAAGAAACATGTAGAGGAGACCTATAAGACTGTAGCGTATTTTTCTGCTGCGGTAAAAGCTTTTATTCAGAATGATCTAGAAGCCAAGACCAAGGCAATCGAAAATGTCAGAGAGAGTGAACATCAGGCGGATATCTTGCGCTCTAAAATGATTAATGAGCTTTCTGAAGGTATGCTTCTGCCTCCGGACAGGGAGGATCTGATGCATTTTGTAAAAACTTTGGATAAGATAGCTGATTGGACCAATGGCGCAGCCAGGCTTCTGGGTTTTATTGAAGGTAATATTCCTGAGAGCGTATTAGAGAATATTTCTTTAGGCACAGATTTGATCGTAAGCTCCATTTCTAAGCTGCAGGAGGCCATAGGGGCATTGACTAAGAATGAACTGAAGAATGCCATGCTTCTTAGTGCGGAGATTGATCACTTAGAGCATCAAGCGGACGATCAGA
Source organism: Candidatus Omnitrophota bacterium (assembly GCA_041645145.1). GTDB lineage: Bacteria > Omnitrophota > Gorgyraeia > Gygaellales > Profunditerraquicolaceae > UBA6249. The sequence continues at coordinate 33,737 of JBAZQO010000005.1, read as the reverse complement.
AAAAGGCGATGATCGAAGCTATTATTCACGCTAAGCTTGAGCCGGTTAGCCTGTTGTTGACTTATCAGCTGGCGGAATATTTGGAAGGCGTAACTGACAAGATAGAGGATTGTGCTGATTTTATTAAGGTTTTAGCAATCAAAGCTAAATAAGAAAAATTAATTTGGTGGGGTAGTCAGGGATACAAAAAATTCCGGCAAGTGGATCGATATCAATGTTTTAGGCACTAAATTTAAGTTTTCGTTTTAATTTCTGCAGATTTAATTGCAGATTTAATATCCTTGACCCCTCGTATTTACTGGTATATAATCCATTTATTATCTTCCGCATTAGGCTAAAATAGTGTTTTTAAGAGTTTGAATATATGAAAAATAAGATTGTTTCCTGGATTAAGGGTCAGGTTAAGCACTCTGGAGTTAAAGGTATTGTTATGGGGCTTTCCGGAGGAATAGATTCTGCCGTGGTTGCTGCCTTATGTAAAGAGGCAGTAGGTAAAAATGAACTGCTTGTGCTTTTTATGCCTTGCAATAGTGACCCTCAGGATTTAAGAGATGCTAAGCTGGTGGCTGCAAAACTTAAGGTTAGGTCAAAACTGGTGGATCTTTCGAGCGTGTATAATAATTTCTTAAAAGCCCTGCCATCTGCCGGAGGGTTGGCCCGAGGAAATCTTAAGCCGCGCTTACGTATGAGTACGCTTTATTATTTTGCCAATAAGCTGAATTACCTGGTTTGTGGCACAGGGAATAAATCTGAGCTCATGGTTGGATATTTTACTAAATACGGTGATGGCGGAACAGATATCTTGCCGATTGCGGATTTATTTAAACGCCAGGTGCGTAAGTTAGCGCAAGAATTAAAAATACCTCAGGGCATTATTGTTAAGCCTCCTACTGCCGGGCTTTGGCAGGGCCAGACTGATGAAGGGGAGATGGGAATAACTTATAATGAGCTGGATGACATTTTAGATAAATTTTGCAATAATAAGAAGCAAACAGCCAGCAGTATTAAGGTTAATAAAATAAAGAGAATGTATAGGAGCTCAGAGCATAAAAGAAAAGGCGCGCAGATCTGCCGTATTTAAGAAAATTCCCTTCAACAATTTTGGTACATTCGTCGGGATAAATTCGCGCATTAACTTACTCATACTGGCGTATTCGTAAGTTAAGCGCTCATTTAAGGGGGAGCGTAAAATGGATGAGATATTAGAGATATTAGAAAAAGATGGCCGGGCAAGTGTAGAAGATATCGCAAAGATGACGCGTAAAAAACCAGATGAGATAAAAAAAGCGATTAAACAATACGAAAAAGAGGGGGCGATCTTAAAATATAAAGCGGTAATTAATAGGGATTTAATTAAGGATTCCGAGTCTGAAGTTAGAGCTTTAATTGAGGTAAATATCGTTCCACAAAAAGACCTGGGTTTTGATAAGATTGCCGAACGCATCTATTCATTTCCTGAGGTAAGTAGCTGTTATTTAATCAGTGGGACATATGATTTATTGGTAGTCGTGGAAGGCAAAAATCTGCATACGGTTTCAAATTTTGTAGCGGAGAAGCTTTCCTGCTTGGAAAATGTGCGCGGCACGGCTACGCACTTTTTATTGAAGAAATATAAGGAAGATGGAGTGATTTTAAAGCACAAGTCGGAGAATAAAAGAATAGCAATTTCTTATTAAGGATATATAAATGCAATTATCAAAAGTAGTAGAAAAAATGCAACCATCCGGAATCCGGGCTTTCTTTGATCTGGTGCTGGGGATGAAAGAGGTTATATCATTAGGAGTAGGTGAGCCGGATTTTGTCACTCCCTGGCAGGTGCGTGAGGCAGGGATTTATTCTTTAGAACAGGGGTTTACTAGCTATACCTCAAATAAAGGGCTTTATAAACTGCGTTTAGGTATTCATCGTTATTTAAAAGATAAATACGGCTTGGAGTATTGTCCAGAAGAAGAAACATTAATTACTGTGGGAGTAAGTGAGGGCCTGGATCTTGTTCTACGGGCGATTATTAATCCAAAAGATAAAATATTAATTCCTGTACCTAGTTATGTTTCATATGGTCCGGTTACAGAGCTTGCAGGCGGTATTCCAGTTTATATCGATACCTCAAAAGATGGTTTTAAGATCACGCCCAAACTTTTGGAAAAACATATTGATAAGAAAACTAAGGCTATTATTTTGAATTACCCCACTAACCCTACTGGTGTTTCTTATCGGCGTAAAGAGTTAGAGCAAATAAATAAAGTTTTGTTGAAGTATAAGATACTGTGTATTTGCGATGAGGTTTACGGAGATTTAACTTATGATTTTGCGCATGTTGCTTTTCCTACACTTGCGGGTGCAAAGAAAAATACTTTATACCTGAATGGTTTCTCTAAATCATACGCAATGACTGGTTGGCGCGTGGGTTTTGCTTGCGGACCCAAAGAGATTATTGCGGCAATGACTAAAATACACCAATATACAATTATGTGTGTGTCGATTACTAGCCAAATGGCAGCAGCAGAGGCATTAGTAAGCGCAAGAAAATCAGTAGAACAGATGAAGCGTGAATATGACCGTAGACGTGAGTTTATGGTAGTTGAGTTAAATACGTTAGGGTTAAGCTGTTCAAGGCCACAAGGTGCTTTTTATCTTTTCCCATCTATAAAGAGTTCAGGTTTATCTTCTATGGATTTCTCACGCTCGCTATTAGAAGAAGAGAAGGTGGCGGTTGTGCCAGGCACTGCATTTGGAGCTTGCGGTGAAGGCTATATCAGAATTTCTTACGCTTCTAGTTTGGATAACTTAAAAGAAGCTTTGGCTAGGATAAAGAGGTTCTTAGGAAAGAGAAAATAGTGGCTACTAAGAAAAAAGATAATTTCCAGATTTATGTAAAACAGATTGAGGCTATTTCTAAAGTTGCCAATCTGATTACTTCCGGAATGTACTTAGGGGAGTTGTTACGTCTAGTGGTGCATGTTACTGCTGAGATTATGAACTCCAAAATCTCTTCATTAATGCTGTTGGATCCAGATAAAAAAGAGTTGGTGGTTAAGGCGACACAGTCAATATCTGAAGCCTATAATAAAAAACCCAATATCCGCCTAGGTGAGGGTATAGCTGGGGTGGTTGCACAAACTAATAAGCCAATTTGTATTTTGGATGTTAAGGCAGATGCGCGTTATTTAAATCAAGATGTGGCTAAAATAGAAGGATTATACTCTTTGGCTTGCGTGCCTATGGCAGTAAAGGGAAGGGTTATTGGGGTGCTTAACTGTTATACTTCCAAGAAACATAAATTCTCAAAACACGAATTGGATTTGCTTTCTGCTTTGGCTAACCAGGCAGCTATTGCTATTGAGAATGCAGAATTGGATCTGCGCGCACGATCTGCCGAAGAGGCATTAACTACGCGTAAGTTAGTTGAACGGGCTAAGGATATTCTTTCACAAGATGCGAGTATTACTTCATCAGAGGCATATCGCTTAATCCAGAAGCAAAGTATGGATATGCGTAAATCCATGCGTGAAGTAGCTGAAGCAATTATTTTAGCAAAAGACATAAGAGCTAAAAAATAGTAAAAAATAGAAACGCCCTTTTTTCTTGACAAAAGCAGGGAATGTGTTATATTTATAACAGATACAGCGTTGTAGCAAAGACACTGAAGTCTTCTGGCGAAAAGTTTCGTTAGAAGGCTTTTTTGTTTGGACTAAGACGTCCTTTACCCTGGGAAAGGGAAGGGACGTTTTTGTTTTTATGGGGGGTTTAATGATGAGTTTTGAAGAGTTAAATCAAAAGTTATCTCTAACTATAAAAAGGATTGCTTATCGGTTAAATGGGCATTGTCGTTCTTTTAACCATGATGATCTTTACCAAGAGGCAACCATCCACCTCTGGAGTAATTTCTTAAAGGGTAAGCTTAGCGATAAGACAGACAGCTATATCTTACAAGGATGTTATTTTCATCTGAAAAACTATATCCGTAAGGTCAATGAACGTTCTAATGTTGTGAGTATTGATGCGGCTTTGAGAACGGATGAGGATATGACTGTAGAGGATGTTCTTGGTGAATTTTGGGCTTGCAATGACTGTCGGGAGGATCTGCATAATAAGTTTTTAGCGCAAAGCATCCGGGATAACGGTTCTAATCCGAAAGAGAAAAGGCTGCTTGCTTATTTTAGCCAGGGTCTAACTACCAGAGATATAGGTAAGCGTATGGGCATATCTCATGTTAGCGTAGTAAAGATGATGCAGAAGATTAGGGTTAAGTCTCAAAAACATTTAGATAAAATATAGTTACCAGTTTTAAACATTCTTTACTTGTAGTAGTGTAAGACACGTTGAAGTGTAAGATTTAAACACAGGCGTCTTTTTTAATCCAAGGTGGATTCTAAAGGGCGCTTTTTTATTGGAAAGGAGAAGAACAGTGAAACGAATTGGATTGATTTTAGCGGTTTTCTGCACCCTTGTTTTATCAAATGCATATGCTACACCTTCAACACTTATTTGGTCGCCGTCAACTGATATCCAGCCCTATAAGAAGATTCATATAGGGTATGATCTTTATGCTCCCACAACCAGCAAGGGAACTAACGCAAATAATTATGACCAGCATAACTATGTTTTACAGGTTTATGGCCCGACCTTTAGCCTATTGTCTGACAAACCGGAAGAGAATCTTTTAGGAAAGCTGTGGAAGCCTTTAGGTAAGGTAATGGCGGAAACCGGATTTGATTATAAAAAAGGCCTGGGTTCATTTTACGACTCAACTCCTTGGTATTTCCATTTTAAATTAGGCGTGTCCGAGGATGCTTATTTCAAAAATATGCCTGCTATTGCAATTGGTTCATACGATATGGGCACAAGAGCTAATAGAACTAACAACAATGTTTGGTATGGCAGGGTTGCTAAGACAGTCAATATAGGTAAGGTTAATCTCGGTAGGATATCTGGCGGATATTTTGTAGGTAATGGAAGATTGCTTAGAGACAAGGAAGGTTTACGGGATAACGCAGGTCCAATGATAGCTTGGGAGCGCACAATGACCGAGATTAGCGATAAATTGTGGTTGTGTGTTGATTATCAGGGGACACAATCTTCCTATGGCGCGTTGAATGTCGGCTTTGCCTGGAGTTTTACCAAGGATATTTCGGCAATACTTGCTTATGATATCTATAATAATCGTAATCTTACAGATACTATTACGTATCAGTTGGATATTAATTTCTAATAAAGGGGGTGTAAGATGAATTCAGGTGATACAGCATGGGTGTTAATTTCATCAGCGCTGGTGTTGTTGATGACTCCAGGCTTGGCATTTTTTTATGGAGGTATGGTTAGGCGTAAAAATGTATTAAGCGTTTTGATGCAATGTTTTATTATTATGTGTGTTTTAAGTCTTCAGTGGGTTTTGATCGGGTATAGCTTATCTTTTCACCCTGGCAATGGATTTTGGGGAGGCCTTCAGTGGCTGGGTTTAAACGGCGTAGGGTTAGAGCCATACGCTGATTACGCCGGGACAATTCCTCATCAGGCATTTATGATTTTTCAAGCGATGTTTGCGATTATTACTCCGGCTTTGATTATCGGGGCCTTTGCCGAGAGGATGAAATTTTCCGCGTTTCTTATCTTTACTTTACTTTGGGCAACCTTTGTTTATGATCCTTTGTGCCACTGGGTTTGGGGGATGGGTGGTTGGTTAAGGAACCTGGGTGCTTTGGATTTTGCCGGTGGTACAGTTGTACATATTAATGCTGGTATAGCGGCTTTGGTTACGGCAATAGTATTAGGCAAGAGAAAAAACTTGGAAAAAAATATTCCTACACCACACAACATACCTTTTGTGGTTTTAGGAACCGGTCTGTTGTGGTTTGGTTGGTTTGGTTTTAACGCCGGTAGCGCCCTCGCAGCTAATGGTTTGGCAGTAAATGCTTTTGTAGTGACTAATACTGCGGCTGCCGCCGCAGGTTTAAGCTGGGCACTGATAGAGTGGTTGCGTAACGGTAAACCGACTATTTTTGGCGTTTGTTCCGGTGCGGTTGCGGGTTTAGTTGCGATTACTCCTGCAGCGGGCTTTGTAGGTGTGATTCCAGCAATGATTATTGGTTTATTAGTTAGCGTGGTTTGTTTCATTGCTGTTACGGTAATCAAGCCGTTATTTGGCTATGATGATTCTTTAGATGCTTTTGGAGTACACTGTGTTGGTGGTATCTGGGGCGCTTTGGCTACAGGATTATTCGCCTCAAAGTTGGTTAATCCCGCTGGTGCCAACGGAGTATTTTTTGGTGATCCTAAGCAATTCCTGATACAACTTTTAGCTGTAGGGGTAACTATTGTTTATACGGCAGTTGTAACATTTATCATCTACAAATTAGTAGATATCTTTATTGGCGTTAGAGTAGATGAAAAATCGGAAGCTATGGGTCTTGATCTTACGCAGCATCGTGAAAGGGCGTATACTGTTTTGGAATAGACTCCGACTCGTAAGATATGGCGAAATTTTCTTCGATAATTTCGCCATACTCGTCGGAGTTTCGCTAGATAAATACTTAATGTGCTCAAGGAGGGTAATATGAAATTAGTGATTGCAATAATTCAACCGTATAAATTAGAAGAAGTTAAGGATGAGCTGTACAAAGTCGAAGTGAATTTGATTACAGTAAGTGAAGTTTTAGGCCATGGCAGGCAAAAGGGCGTAACTGAGGTTTACCGCGGTTCTAAAGAAACCGGCAACCTGCTACGAAAGATTCGCCTTGAGATCGCCGTAAATGACAACTACCTTGAGCCGACAATCAAGGCAATTGTCAAAGGGGCTAAAACCGGTGAAATCGGCGATGGAAAGATATTTGTATTGGATTTAAAGGAGTGTATCCGTATTCGTACCGAAGAAAAAGGTTCGGTAGCGATAGGATAGTAAAACATGGGTAAAACATGGGGACGGTTCTCTTAAGAGAACCGTCCCCGGGATTTCCCGGGATTTTCAGAAAATTTAGGTTACCAAAAGCTTGGGTTCTTTACTTGTAATTTGAGAACAGAGGCGTTCTGGTACCTTAAAGAATGCCTCTGTTATTTTTTAGAGTTTGTGATAGAATAAGTAAGCTATTTTGTGTAGCACCCCGCGCTAAAGGCACCCGGCGCTTATTTGAATTGCGCCGGTGTCCCCTTGCGGGGAAATTGCGCCGGTGTCCCCTTGCGGGCAAGGAGGAATAATGAGCATAAGGCAGAAGGTTTTATTCAAGATCAAGAGCGTAAAATTAGATAAGGTGGAAAGGCCCAAAAAAGTCTCTACTTATTTTGGAGAGAATACCTTTAGCATAGAGGCTATGCAGAAACATGTCTCCAAAGATACCTTTGAGGCGTTCAAGACCTGGATCTCTGAAGGTAAAACCATTTCTTTGGCGCAGGCAAATGAGATTGCCGACGCCATGAAAGATTGGGCTATCGCCAAGGGCGCGACATACTATACCCACTGGTTCCAGCCGATGACCGGGCTTACCGCGGAGAAGCATGATAGTTTTATCTCCATTACCGCGCCCGGCAAAGTGATTGAGAAATTTTCTGGGAATAAATTGATCCAGGGGGAGCCGGATGCTTCAAGTTTTCCCTCCGGCGGCATTCGCAGCACATTTGAAGCCAGGGGCTATACTGCCTGGGACCCTTCAAGCCCGGCATTTATTATCGAGAGCTCGCTTGGCAAGACCTTATGTATCCCCACCATATTTATCTCCTACCATGGCGAGGCGTTGGATAAGAAATTGCCGCTTTTACGTTCGGATGAAGCCTTGAGTAATGCTGCTTTGGGATTGCTTAAGCTTTTTGGCCGCAAGGATATAAAAAAGGTCTTCTCCACATGCGGCCCGGAGCAGGAGTATTTCTTAATTGATAAGAATTATTACAACCTGCGCCAAGATCTGATTATGACCGGCCGTACCTTGATCGGCGCGCCATCACCTAAGGGCCAGCAACTGGAAGACCAGTATTTTGGCACGATTAAAGAACGGGTAATAAATTTTATGTTTGAGGTAGCCGAAGAGGCTTATAAACTGGGCATACCGGTAATGACCCGGCACAATGAAGTTGCCCCGCATCAGTATGAATTTGCCCCTGTGTTTGAAGAGTCAAATATCGCCGCCGACCATAATCAACTGCTTATGGAGTTAATGAAAAAGGTTGCTTTGCGCCACGATATGGTATGCCTTTTACATGAGAAACCTTTTGCCGGCATAAACGGCAGCGGAAAACATTTGAACTGGTCGCTGGCAGATAGCAAAGGTAATAACTTGCTTAATCCGGGACAAACGCCGGAAGATAATTTGCAATTCTTAGCGATTTTGGCCGCGGTATTAAGGGCAGTCTATACTCACGCTGATCTCTTGCGCGCTTCAGTTGCTCTTGCCGGTAATGAGCACCGTCTGGGCGCGAATGAAGCGCCTCCCGCGATCATCAGCGTATTTTTAGGCGCGCAGTTGACCCATATCCTGGATATGATCGAAAAGGGGATTAAATCCAAGGTTTCCAAGGCTGACATTATTGACTTGGAGGTAGGGCGCCTGCCTAAGTTCAACAAAGATACGACTGACCGGAACCGCACTTCGCCTTTTGCTTTTACCGGCGCGAAGTTTGAATTCCGCGCCGTAGGTTCATCGCAGAACATCTCAACGCCTATCGCGGTGATCAATACCATTATCGCCGAAAGCCTGGATTATGTTGCCGAGCAGATCAAGCGGGCCACATCCACAGGTAAGGATTTTAATTCCGCGGTGCTAATGGTGATCTCCAAGATCGTTAAGGAAACTAAAGATATCCGTTTTGAAGGGAACAACTACTCGGAGGAGTGGCTCAAGGAAGCCAAGAAGAGGAACCTAGCGAATATCGCCTCTACCTATGAGTCTCTTGAGGCCTTGACCAAAAAAGAAAATGTCGCTCTTTTTGAGAAATACAAGGTTTTCTCCAAGGAAGAGCTGATCGCGCGTTACCATATTTGGATCCATATGTATAATCTTACCATTGAAATCGAGGCTAACACCTTAAATGAAATGGTCAATGCTTCGGTAGTTCCCGCGGGTTATGAATATGAAAAGCTTTTAGCCACAACTTTAGGCGAGCTTGTAAGATTAAAGAAAGATGCCAGCTTAAAGCTGGACACAGCCGCGTTAAAGGATAAAAAGGAGCATTTATCCGAAATAGTTGCCAAGATATATTATGTGCGTAGAAATGCCCAGGAAATGGTCAAGCTGCTTGAAAAGGCCGAAAAGGCAAGTAATGAGAAAAGGGCAGAGATTTATTTTAATGAGCTTAAGCCATTAATGGAGCATATCAGGAAGCACGTGGATCAGTTGGAGTGCGTGGTTCCGGATGATACCTGGGATTTACCTAAGTATCGCGAGATGCTGTTTATAAAATAATTAATAGAGACACTGGATAAGCACGGCGTAGTGCTTAAAATATAAAGAAAGAACATAGACGTTCATGATGGCCGGATTTTGCCTAAGTGAACGTCTTTTTTTCTCAGTGTCCATGCATAAAGTTTAGGCATCCCCGACTCAAAAGCTGTGCTAAATTATCCCTGTGGGATAATTTAGCACATTCGTCGGGATTTCGCTAGACTATAGATTAAGGTGCTCAAAAATGATTACTCTGCTTATAGCGGAAGATGAGTTGAAAACTAAAGAACTCCTAGGTAAGATATTGGAGGGGGAGGGATATGCCTTGTCTTCAATGGGCAACCAGAATGATGTGATCCGCGTGGTGAAAAAGGATTGCATAAGGGACATGGCTTTTATTAAAGACAGGGTGATCGAGCTGGAAAATTCCTTTTTTAATGAGAAAAAAGGGGTATTATATAAATCCGTTTTAGAGGCCATTGAGAAACCTTTGCTTGAACAGACTTTAGAGCGCTGCGAAGGAAATCAACTTAAGGCCGCGCGCATCCTGGGGATCAACCGTAACACCATGCGCGCAAAAATAAAGAAATTAGGTATTGATGTAAGCAGATGGAAGGCAAATTTATGAAATATACGCATTTGCCGCAGAAACAAGGTTTATATGATCCGCGGTTTGAGCATGATTCCTGCGGGGTAGGGTTTGTCTGCAATATTAAGGGCAATAAAAGCCATGATATTGTCAAGCAGGGGTTGGAGGTCCTAAGGCGCCTTGCTCATCGCGGGGCAACCGGCGCAGACCCCGATACCGGTGACGGAGCAGGTATACTTATCCAGTTTCCGCATGAATTTTTTGTAACTGTCTGCGTAAATGAGAAGATCAGTTTACCCAAAGCAGGGGAATACGCATCAGGCCTGGTATTCTTGCCGCAGGATAACCTTGAGCGCAAGTTTTGCAAAGAAATCTTCGAAAAGATCATAAATGCTGAAGCCCAGGTTTTTTTAGGCTGGCGCAGCGTGCCGGTAAATAACCAGGATATCGGAAAAAGCGCCAGAGACACCCAGCCGCAAATTGAACAGGTTTTTATCGGCTGCAATAAAAAGATAAAGGATGTTCTGGCTTTTGAAAGAAAACTTTATGTTATCCGCAAGCAGGTGGAGAATATTATCCGCGCCTCCAGAATAAAACAGAAAACGTCCTTCTATATCCCCAGCTTATCCAGCCACACCTTTATCTATAAAGGGCTTTTAATGCCGCATCAGGTGGAAAATTTCTTCCCGGATCTAAATTCTAGAATAGTAAAAAGCGCGCTGGCCATGGTGCATTCGCGCTACTCTACCAATACTTTTCCTACCTGGGACCTTTCCCAGCCGTTCAGATTTATCGCGCATAACGGGGAGATCAATACATTAAGGGGCAATATTAACTGGATGCGCAGCCGCGAAAGCATTTTGCAAAGCGAGCTATTCGGGAAGGACTTAAAGAAAATATTTCCGGTAATTGTGCCCGGCGGAAGCGATTCCGCGACCATTGATAATGTTTTTGAGCTTTTGGTCCTCTCCGGAAGAAGCCTCCCGCATGGTATTTCCATGCTTATACCTGCTGCCTGGGAGCAGAATAACCTGCTTAGCGAAAAGGTCAGAGCCTTTCATAAATACCACACCTGTCTTATTGAGCCCTGGGACGGCCCGGCGGCAATTGCCTTTACCGACGGCCAGAGTATCGGCGCTGTGCTTGACCGCAACGGCCTTAGGCCCTGCCGGTACATTGTTACCAAAAAAGATTTTGTGGTTATGGCTTCTGAAGTGGGAGTTTTGGATATCGCTCCCGGAGAAATTATTTATTCAGGCAGGCTTGAACCGGGTAAAACCTTTTTTATCGATACTAAAGCCGGACGCATAATCGGGGATAGCCAGATTAAAAAAGAGCTCAGTGAAGATAAGCCATATGAGCGGTGGGTAAAGAAAAATATACTGGAGCTGGATGGGTTAGCGGATAAAACTCCAAAAAAAGATAAAACCGGGGCCTTAATGCAGCTAAAAGCCTTTGGTTATACGCGTGAAGATCTGAAAACAATCATTAAGCCTATGGCTGAAAATGCCCAGGAGCCGATAGGCTCAATGGGTAATGATACTCCGCATGCCGTACTTTCCGCCAAGCCGCAGCTTTTATTTTCCTATTTTAAACAATTATTCGCCCAGGTCACCAATCCGGCTATAGATCCTATCCGCGAAGAGCTGGTAATGAGCCTGGTTAGTTATCTTGGGCCGGAGATGAATATTTTGAGTGACGGCCAGGACCACTGTCATAAGTTATTAATCAGCCGTCCAATCTTCACTGATATCGAAATTGAGAAAATACGTAAAATAAAAAAGAACGGATTTAAAACCAAGACTATCTCTCTACTTTTTAAGGTATCTGAAAGCGCAGACTTCGCCAAGGTCCTTGAAAACATATTTCAGCAAGCCGGGCGCGCGATAAAACAAGGATATACATTTTTGATCTTAAGTGACCGCGGCGTAAACAAGGATTATGCCGCTATCCCAAGCCTCTTGGTAGTTTCAGCCCTGCATCATTATCTGGTGCGGCGTTCTTTGCGTAATCAGATCGGTATTATTCTAGAGAGCGGCGAGCCCAGGGAAGTAAACCACTTTGCCCTGCTTTTTGGTTATGGGGTTGATTGCGTTAACCCGTATCTTGCTTTTAGGGCAGTGGAAAGTTTGGTTATAGATAAGGAGCTGGCCATTGATGCCGGGGAAGCCAGGCATAATTACATAAAGGCCATAGACAAAGGGATTTTAAAGGTGCTTTCCAAGATGGGTATATCTACCTTGCAGAGTTACCGCGGCGCGCAGATATTTGAGGCGGTAGGATTAAGCCGGGGCGTAATTGAAAATTATTTCAGCGGCACTGTTTCCCGGGTTAACGGCGCGTCTTTAGAGGCTATTGCCGAAGAAACTATTATGCGCCACAGGGAGGCTTTCCCGCCAAGGCCGCTTGATACAGATCACCTTAATACAGGCGGGGTCTATCAATGGAAGCGCGACGGAGAGTTCCATCTCTGGAATCCGGATAGTATTGCCGCTTTGCAGGATGCCGTACGCAATAATGACCCCGGGAAATACCAGGAGTTTGCTGATCTTATCAATGATCAGTCGAAAAATCCGACTACTTTAAGAAGTTTATTGAAATTAAAAACGCAGGATCCGGTTCCTCTGGAGGAAGTTGAGCCGGTGGAGGAGATTGTAAAACGTTTTGCAACCGGCGCTATGAGCTTTGGTTCGATAAGCCGCTCAACCCATGAAACAATCGCTATTGCCATGAACAGGTTAAAGGGTAAATCCAACACCGGGGAAGGGGGAGAGGACCCGGCGCGCTTTACTCCGTTGCCTAACGGTGATTCTACCAGGAGCGCGATCAAGCAGGTGGCTTCAGGCAGGTTTGGCGTAACTACGAATTATCTGGTTAATGCCGATGAGTTGCAGATCAAGATCGCCCAGGGCGCCAAGCCCGGTGAGGGGGGACAGCTTCCCGGGCATAAGGTCAGCGCGATAATCGCCAAGACGCGTTATACTACCCCGGGGGTCACCTTAATCTCTCCTCCGCCGCACCATGATATTTATTCTATTGAAGATTTAGCGCAGCTTATCTTTGATTTAAAAAATGTAAATCCAGCCGCGCGTATCAGCGTTAAATTAGTTTCTGAAATCGGGGTAGGCACGGTTGCCGCGGGGGTGGCTAAGGGTCACGCGGATATGATCCTTATTTCCGGTCAGGATGGAGGGACAGGTGCCTCTCCTTTAAGTTCAATCAAGCATGCCGGCCTGCCCTGGGAGCTGGGTATTTCCGAGGCGCACCAGACCTTGGTGTTAAATGACCTGAGAAGCAGGGTGCGGCTGCAGACTGACGGGCAGATGCGCACCGGCCGTGACGTAGCCATTGCCGCGTTATTGGGCGCGGAGGAGTTTGGTTTTTGCACCGCGGTATTAGTTGCCTTAGGATGCGTGATGCTCAGGCATTGCAACTTAAACAACTGTTCGGTCGGTATTGCCACACAGGATGAAATCTTAGAGAAAAGGTTTATCGGCAGGCCGGAGTATATTATAAATTATTTTACCTTTATTGCCAACGAGCTGCGCCAGATTATGAGCTCTTTAGGCATGCGCAAGCTGGAAGATATGGTAGGCAGGGTAGATCTGCTTGAGTTAAACCGCAAGATCCTGCCCTGGAAGGCAAAAGAGATCGACTTCTCAAGGATTTTGTATAAGCCGCAGGTTCCTGATTCGGTAATTACGCATTATTGCCGCAAGCAGGACCATGGCATTGATAAGATCCTGGATTTAAAACTCATAGAATTATCCAAACCGGCCTTAGAGGGATCTCAAAGCGTTGAAATAAACCAGGAGATCAAAAATGTAAACCGCGCCACCGGGGCGATGTTAAGCGGAAAGGTTTGTAAGAGATTTGGCGAGAGCGGCCTGGTCGAAGATACGATTAAATGTAATTTTAAAGGGGTGGCCGGACAGAGTTTCGGCGCCTTTTTAGCCAAAGGGATTACCTTTATCCTGGAGGGCATGGCCAATGATTACGTGGGTAAAGGGATATCCGGAGGCAAGATCATAATTTATCCGGACAGAAACGCTAATTATAATCCGGATGAGAATATTATTATCGGCAATACTACTTTCTACGGGGCGATAAATGGAGAGGCTTATATCAGGGGAATTTCCGGAGAGAGATTCTGTATCAGGAATTCGGGGTTAAATGCGGTTATCGAAGGGGTAGGGGACCATGCCTGCGAATATATGACCGGCGGCAGGGTCGTTGTTCTGGGCGCAACCGGCAGGAACTTTGCGGCGGGGATGTCCGGAGGGATCGCTTATTGCCTGGATGAGAGAGGTGATTTCAGGAAAAAATGTAACATGGAGATGGTGGCACTAGAGAAGATTAATCCTTCTGATGCACAGACAATCAAGAATTTATTAGCTAATCATTATAAGTACACTCAGAGTTTAAAGGCAAAGGAGATACTTTGTGATTTTCATAGATACGTTAATATTTTTGTTAAAGTTATGCCTTTAGAGTATAAGCGGATATTAGATGAAACGAAAGCAACCAAGAAGCTTGTTTTGGGGGAATACACCGATGGGTGATGTAAAAGGATTTTTAAAGGTTAAAAGGCAGGCAGGCGCTTACAGGCCGGTGTGCGAGAGGGTGAAGGATTTCGGCGAAGTCAATCTTTTACGTTCTGAATCTCAAAGCAAAGAGCAGTCTAGCCGCTGCATGGATTGCGGCACGCCTTTTTGCCATTCGGGCTGTCCTATCGGTAATTACATACCGGAATGGAATGACCTTGTTTTTCACAATCAATGGGAGAAGGCTTTTAGTTTACTTCGTGCCACTAATAACCTTCCTGAAATTACCGGAAGGATCTGTCCTGTCCCCTGCGAATTCGCCTGCGTTTTAGGGATCAATGATGATCCGGTTACGATCCGGGAAAATGAATTGGGAATTATTGAACATGCATTTAAAAATGGGATAGTTAAGCCGCGAATACCTAAAAAGAGGACAGGTAAGAAAATAGCGGTAGTCGGTTCAGGCCCGGCTGGTCTTGCCTGCGCTGACCAGCTTAACTCTGCCGGCCATAGCGTCGTGGTTTTTGAAAGGGATGACGCTATCGGCGGAATATTACGCTATGGTATTCCGGAGTTTAAGCTCGAGAAGAAGATAATCGAACGCAGGATTAGGATCCTGGAAAAAGAGGGGATAAAATTTAAGACACGAGTTAATATGGGTTTTGATTATAAGGTTAATGAGCTGGAAGATGAGTTTGACGCAGTTTGCCTAGCCTGCGGCTCACGCGTGCCCAGGGATTTGCATATTGAAGGCAGGAATCTTTCCGGGATCCATTTTGCCATGGATTACCTAATCCAGTCCAATAAGAGGATAAAAGGAGAAAAAATCCCGGCTGATAAGCTGCTCGATGCTAAGAATAAGCGCGTAGTGGTTATCGGCGGAGGGGATACCGGGGCAGATTGCGTAGGCGTTGCGCACCGGCAAGGCGCATCCTGCGTTATACAGATCGAGATTATGCCCAAGCCGCCAGGCTGCCGCACTAAAGATTATCCCTGGCCGAAATATCCTCTGCTGCTTAAGTTCTCTACCAGCCATGAAGAGGGAGGAGAGCGGGACTGGTCGGTATTAACTAAAAAGTTCATTGGTGCCGGAGAAAAGGTAAAGAAACTTTCCTGCGTAAGGGTTGAGTTTAAAAAAGATATTCAGGGTTGCCCGCTTATGCGAGAGGTAGCCGGTTCAGAGTTTGAAATTGAAACGGATTTGGCGATCCTGGCTTTAGGTTTCCTGCACCCTGATAAAAAAGGCATAATTGATGAGCTTAAGCTGGACTTAGACCAGAAGGGAAACGTAAAAACCGGAAATAATTTTATGACTTCCAAGAAGGGGGTATTTGCCTGCGGGGATATGCGCCGCGGCCAGTCCCTGATTGTCTGGGCGATCTCCGAAGGCCGCAAAGCCGCTTATCATATAGACAGATACCTTATGGGATGGTCAATGCTTCCCCAATTATAAAAAAACCAAGACATTTTTAAAATTTGATGTAAAATACCTAAGAATAGGAAACTTTAGGATTTCGAGTTTTAACTGGAGGGATCAATTATGAATATATGGCATTTGATCAAGATAGGCGGCGTTACTATGGTTATACTCTTGGCAATGTCAGTGGTATCCGTTGCTATTATTCTGGAAAGAATTATTTTTTATCGCAGTAAATCAAGGTTAAAACGTAAAGACCTTATGTTAAGGGTCCGCCAGGAGCTTAAGAAGGGCGGCGTAAATCCGGCAATGAAAATATGCGAAGATAGCAATGCTCCTTTTTCCCAGGTAGTTTATGCGGGTTTGAGCTTCTTTAATTGCAGCGAAAAAGAGATCTCTAACAATATGGAGCGCCAGATTATTATTGAAACCGTTATTCTTGAGCGTTTTACTTCTGTAATCGGAACAATCGGAAGCGTTGCAGTTTACATCGGACTTTTGGGGACAATATTAGGGATACTAAAGGCTTTCCACGATGTGTCCGTTAGCGGTTCTGGAGGCATAAGTGTAATTATCGGCGGTATATCCGAGGCATTATCTACCACTGCCGCAGGCTTGACCATAGCGGTTCCAGCGGTGGCTGTCTATAATTATTGCATGAAGAAGATCGATGATTTTATTAAGGATATGGAGCTGGCTGCTTCCGAAACTATGGATTTAATCAGCGCGATAAAAAAATGAGGCAACCTGGCAGAAGGCAAAAACCATTTACTGAAATAAACACCGCCCCCTTTACGGATATAATATTGGTACTTATGGCTATATTTATGGTTACCACGCCTCTTGTTATGCAGTCAAATATTCAGGTTAACCTACCCAGTTCTTCAACCGGCAAGCCAATGAAGGAGGCCAGGCAAATAAGTGTCATGGTAACTAATGAAGGTATGGTTCACCTTGATAATAAACTGATCTCAAGAAAAGCGCTTAAAGCAGAAGTCGCCAATCTTCACCAGGCTGATCCAGGACTGGAAGTAATTTTATATTCCGATAAAATGGTGAGGTTTAAAGATATAGTTGGTCTTTTGGATATCTTTAATGAGTTGAATATAAAGAACCTGAATATCGCTACTAAGACAGAATAGGCCAGAAGGCCATGGTTTGGCTTCAAGTAGCCAAAGCCATAGGCCAGAAGGCGATGATGGTTAATGTATTAGGAAGATGATTGCAAGATATGCGACCGTAGTCGTAACTATGCCTACAACTAAGCCAACCTTTAGCCAGGGATAAAAGCCTATTTTGACCCCACGGCTTTTTTCCAGAATATCCATAGCGATAATATTAGCGGTAGAACCGATAATGGTAATATTCCCACCATAGCAGGCGCCGAACAATACTGCCCACCAAAGAGGTTTTATATTTATGTTCAAACTTCCTAAACTCTGAACAATCGGAATATATGTAGCCACCACAACTGTGTTATCAAGTATAGCCGAAAGTAATGAACTCGAATAGATAAGCACAGCCGATAATAGATTTGCAGGATTACCAAACTTCCCGGTTAAACCACGCGCAATTACATCTGAAGCTCCGCTATATTTAACAACTCCTGCTAGCGCAAAAAGAAATAAGAAGAATAAAACTGATGTCCACTCTACCTCTCGTTCAACATAATGCCGCATCCTATCGCGGCGATAAAGTAGGGCTATCCCCGCGAACACTATCGGGGTTATCATAAGAATACTGTTTCCCTCAAGCCCAAAAATAGTTTCTATTCTGCGATGGAAGAAGATACTTACGAGCATAGAGACAAATATGCCTATGCTTATTTTGGTTTTGATGTCCGTGGATATTGTGATCAGCGACATGAACAAGTAGTTCTCTTTTAGCGGTATAAGTCTTTCGCTCATCTTTTTTATAATTTTCCTATACCATAATGAAAGAATTACCAAGGTTACGATAAAAACTATGGCAGTGACCGGAAAAGCATTCCTCATGAAATCTTCAAAGCTAAGATTCGCACGCGCAGCGATCAAGATGCCCACAGGGTTACCAAGTAATGTTCCCGAAGAGCCAATGTTAGTGGCAAGAACAGAAGCCATAATTAAAGGAATGGGATCAATATCTATCAGGTCGCATATATCAAGTATTATTTTTGACATTATGATAATGGAGGCAACCTCACCCATCAGGCCTGATAATATTCCTGATAGAAGCATGATTAATATAAAAAGCTTTTTTCCAGTTACGTTTTTGATCCTTAAGAGGCGCGTGATAACCCAATAGAAAAAACCCGCATCATTTAGCATACCAACTAAAATCATCGTACCTATTAAAAACAAAATTACATCCAAAGACGCAAACTTTATAAGATTCTCAAGGTCTATTGAGCGAGAAAGGAGCATGACTCCTGCCCCTAAGAAAACGAAACTGAGTCGGAGTTCCCAGTAAAGCAATACCCCCATAATGGAGACGCAAAATATAGATGCAACTATCGTCTGATGTGAGGATAGTCCAATCCTTGGGCCCCCGAAAGCGATAAATAATGCTGTAACTATAATAATGAGCAGCTTCTTCATTCCAACAGCTCTTTCTTAGATATACTTAAATATTATGCTGTTAACGGTTAATAATTTTGAAAGAAGAATTATATACCGCTCATCATATAATTGCAAGAGTTATCTTAACGACAATCTTGGTTGATTCGTTAGATTCTATCTTCCGTATTATGGATGTGTGGCTCGGAGAACAGCATTATAATTTTTAATTTTTTTCTTGTTTTATCTAGTTTTTTTGTTATACTTAAAATAATCTTTATCCGTTTTATTCATGCACGACACCCATCTTTTAAAGAATATTCTTAAATATTTTGAGGAGCAGGAAGATTCGACTTCTTGCAAGATTAAGAAGGCGCATCTTTCTATTTCCGAATTCGGGAGCTTAAATAAAGAGCATTTTCTTGAGCATTATCAACAGGCAGTTTGCGGCACAAGGTTTGAGGGGTTAGAAATTGCAGTTGATACGGTATCTTTTGGGCCGGAGCTGGAAATTACTGGATTAGAGTTTGCAGCACCCGGCCTTATCGGATAGGCCGGTACGCGCTTCTGCGCAGGAGAAACGGAGGAAAAGGAAAAGTGAAATACGCGAGTTTAAAGAAAACAAATCTTAATCATTGGCTGAAACACCTGAAAAATGAGGCCAAGCTTTACGCCCCACGTAAAAAAGAAAACCTTTTTGTGTTCCGTCCGGTAAAAGAGGTGGATGAGGTTTGCCTGGAATATATACCGACCATACTCCCTCCGAAGAAATATTATTTCCCGCAAAAAGAAAAATTGTTTAAATTCAGCTCCCAGCCGTTTAAAACCGCGAAGGCCATTGATAAATTCGAGGATTTCATCCTTTTCGGGGTGCACACCTGCGATATCGCGGGGATTCAGTGCATGGATGTGGCTTTCAGGGAAGCCCCGGAGGACCCGAATTACCTGAATAGAAAAGATAAGATGACCATTATCGGCATAGAGTGCTTGAAATACTGCGATAAATACGCCAATTGCGCTTCTATGGGCAATCATGTTCCCCGCGGCGGGTATGATCTGATGATGGTAGATATAGGGGAAAAATTTATCATACACATCAATTCGGAAAAGGGCGAGAAGCTGGTTAATAATCTAGATTATATCAAAGAAGCTGCGGAAGCGGATATGAATGCCCTGGAACGCGCCAGGGAAGCTAAAAAGAAAATATTTAAAGAAGAATTTATCGGTTCGCTTCCTAAGGTTTATGATGCTTTTGATAAATCTTTTGCTTCCCTTGTCTGGAAGGATGTAGGGAGAAGATGCGTTGCCTGCGGTAATTGTACTGCCGTATGCCCGACCTGTTATTGTTTTGATACTCAGGATGACCTGGAGTTATCCTTAAATGAAGGGGTAAGGTATCGCGTCTGGAATTCCTGCCAGATGGATGATTTTGCTAAAGTTGCCGGAGGGGAGGATTTTCGAAAAGGCAGGGACTTCCGGCAAAGGCACAGGTATTATCGTAAATTCAAATATCCGGTTGATAAGTTTAACCGGTATTTTTGCACCGGCTGCGGAAGGTGCACGCGGACCTGTATGGCTGATATCAGCCTGATTGAAACCGTAAATTCCCTGCTTAAAGAAGAACTGAAATAATCCATTAAAGAGGTGCAAAGATGCTTGAACGTGAGATACTTTTGGAGAAAATGAGAACAACCCCTTATCTGCCGATGAAGGCAAAAATCATCGAAGCGCAGATGGTTACGGATAAGGAAAAATTCTTCCGCATCCAGTTGGAAAATAAGATTAACCTTGGGCATATTCCCGGACAGTTCGTAATGGTTTCTATTTTTGGTTTTGGGGAAGCTCCAATTTCCGTCTGCTCCTCGCCAAGCGATAAAGGTTATTTTGAACTTACCGTCAGAAACGTCGGTGTATTTACCGATAGGTTGCATAAATTGGGTAAAGGTGACCAAATAGGTATCCGCGGTCCTTTTGGTAAAGGATTTCCCGTTGATAATATGTTTGGTTACGACGTGATGATTGTTGCCGGAGGATTAGGCATAGTCCCTTTACGTTCTCTAATCCGATATATTATGCACAATCGCAATGATTTCGGTAATGTGCAGATTTTGCTTGGCTGTAAGTCTCCCAAAGAGCTTTTGTTTGAAAAGGAGACTAGGGAATGGATGAAAAGATCGGAGATCAAACTCAACTGCACCGTTGACCGGGCAGATCCGGACTGGAAGGGCAACGTCGGCCTGATCACTACATTAATTCCCGGAGTGGATATAAACCCTACCCGCACCTATGGGGTTGTGGTCGGCCCGCCGATCATGTATAAGTTTGTTATCGTTAAATTACTGGAGAAGAAAATCCCCGAGCACCAAATTATCGTTTCTTTAGAAAGGCGCATGCGTTGCGGCCTGGGTAAATGCGGGCACTGCCAGATCGAAGGCGTTTATGTCTGTCAGTCAGGCCCGGTATTTACTTACAGTGATTTGAAAAATTTTAAAGGAGAGTGTCATGAAAAAGCAGTCTAAACCCAAGGTGGCATTTTTTGATTTCACGGATTGCGAGGGCTGCCAGCTTCAGTTCGCTAATATGGGACAGACACTGCTGGAGTTGATTGAACAGGTTGATATCGTTAATTTCCGCGAGATTATGTCGGAATCCGGGCAGGATTATGATGTCGCTATTGTTGAAGGGGCGATTACCACGGATAATGACGTAGTGCGTATTAAGAAAATAAGAGAGAAGGCCAAGGTCTTGGTGACATTAGGCGCATGCGCGACTATCGCCGGGGTAAATGGGATTAAGAACCGCCGGCCTCTGGAAGTGGCTAAAAAAACAGTATATGGAGAGAAGGGGGTTTTAGTCAATACTATTAAAGCTATGGCAGTGCATGAAGTGGTTTGCGTGGATTATGTGATTAACGGCTGTCCGGTTTATATCCCTGAGGTTGTCGCCGTGGTGAAATGCCTGCTTATGGGTAAGCCTTATGTTGTGCCGAATTACCCGGTTTGCGTCGAGTGCAAAATGAATGAGAATGTCTGCCTCTATGAGAAGGACCAGGAGTGCATGGGTCCGGTAACCAGAGCCGGCTGTAATTCCTGGTGTATCAATAGCGGCAACAGATGTTACGGCTGCCGCGGCTTAGTAGATAAACCGGCCAGCGATGCCGCCAAAGATATCTTGCAAAAATATGGCCTAAAAGTAGAAGATATTCTGAACAGTTTTACTTTATATAATGATTCCATGGGGGAGAAATATGACCAAGAGTTCAAATAAAATAGATTCGCAAGAGCTAAAAATCGATGTGCATTATTTAACCCGCGTTGAGGGCCATGGTAATATCGTGGTTGACGTAAAAGAGGGAAAACTTGCTAAATGCGAGTTTCAGGTAATTGAATCTCCGCGTTTTTTTGAGTCGATGCTTGTAGGCAGATCTATCTGGGAGGCCCAACATCTGACCAGCCGAATCTGCGGTATCTGCGCTTGCGGACACACCCTGGCGAGCATTAAAGCAGCAGAGGATGCCTTGGGCGTAAAACCATCAGATGAGGTAGTGATGCTTAGGAAATTGCTGCTGTACACCGAAATGCTGGATAGTCATATTTTGCATATTTATATTCTGGTTGCTCCGGATTTATTAGGAGTAAAAAGTATTGTGCCTTTGATCAAAACACATCGTCCGGTTATTGAGATGGCCCTGCGTATGAAACGGATGAGCGATTATGGCGGGGAGGTGCTTGCCGGTAGGCATATCCATCCCATAAGTTATGTTATTGGCGGGCTTACGCAGTTGCCGTCAAGGGAAGGTTTAGAGAAATTGTATAGCCTGATGTTAGAATCGCGTAAAGATGGCGAGGAGACAGTAAAGATCATTAAGACGCTTAAGTTTCCGCAATTCCAGAGGCCGACTCAATATATGTCGCTGACGAGCGATGATGAATATGCTATGTATGACGGAGATTTAATGGTAAACGGGGAAAAGAGCAAGGTAAGAGATTACCGTAAACTTTTTATAGAATCGGTTGTAGATTATTCCAAGGCCAAGATATCCAAAATTAACGGCAAGTCTTATGCCGTAGGGGCCCTGTCGCGTTTTAACAATAATTTCAACAGGCTGCACAGGAAAGCAAAAGCAGTAGCAGCCGAATTAGGGCTAAAGGTCCCTTGCCATAACCCTTATCTTAATACTGCGGCTCAGCTTGTAGAATGGGTACACTGCTTGGAAGAATCGATCACAATCCTAGAAAAGATTTTAAAAGATGGATTAAAAGAGGAGAAGATGGTTGTATCCTCTTGGCCGAAGAGAAGCGAGATCGGGAAAATCAAATATAAAGCAAACACCGGCATAGGATGCGTTGAGGTCCCCAGGGGCTCTTTATTCCACGAATATACGATAGATGACTCCGCTCATATCACTGCCGCCAATTGCGTGATCCCTACCAATCAGAACATGGGTAACTTAGAAGATGACATGCGTAAGCTGGTGCCGGAGTTATTAGGTAAGAAGACCCAGGAAGAGATTACTCTTGGCCTTGAGATGCTTGCCCGCGCGTATGACCCCTGTATATCCTGCGCCACGCATTTGTTGGACGTAAGCTTTGTCTAAAAAAATTGCGGTAATAGGTTTAGGTAACAGTTTAAGGAGAGATGACGGAATAGGGGTGATTATTCTGGAGTCCCTCCTTAATAATTATAAGCGCCCGGATATAGACTATCTTAATTTTGGCATCGCAAGTTTCGATCTGATACATCGCCTGCAGGATTACGATACGGCTTTACTTATCGATGGTATCAACGCAGAGTTACCAGTAGGAGAGTTAAAGATATTTGGTTTAGAGCAAGCCTCTTTTACAAATGGAGACAATGCGATTTCATCCCATGAATTAAATCTTAAGGATATTTTTAAGTTAACGCAAGATTTGGAGATTAAAACCAAGATTTATGTTGCCGGGATACAGGTTCAGGATATCGGTTTTGGCGAATTTTTGAGCGTGCCGCTTAAAGAGAAGCTGCAAGAGTTGACAAAACAGATCGATAAATTTATAGGGACGGTTCTCAAATAAAATGTGCTACGCCATACCGGGAAAAGTAGAAAAAATAGAGAATAACACGGTTATCGTGGATTATTTCGGCGAGAAAAGGAAAGCTTATAATGAGCTGGCCAAAATCAATATCGGCGATTATATTTACGCGCAGGGCGGGTTTGTGGTAAGCAAGATCTCTGACTCTGAAGCGCAAAGTATTCTTTCTGTATGGAAAGAAACATTTTTTCAATTACAGGAGGTAGATTTAAAGCTTTCCCGCCTGCAGCTTAGTGATAATAATACGGATAAAAAGCTGCTTGAAATATTGGATAAGGCCAGCCAATCCAAGGAGCTTACGCGGGAAGAGTTGCTATACTTGCTGGAGTTAAAAGATAAGAGAAAGTTGGAACTGCTTTTCAAAACAGCAAATTTTCTGCGTCAGAAATACCACAAGAATTCCTGCTGCGTGCATGGGATAATCGAGATATCCAATTACTGCCGGCAGGGCTGCCGATACTGCGGGATATCATATCACAATAAAGAACTGCGGCGCTACCGCATGACAAAAGATGAAATACTGCAGGCTGCCCGGGAGGCTGTTCAGGTTTATGGTTTTAAATCCCTGGTTTTACAAAGCGGTGAGGATCCTGGATACAGCGTTTTGGAATTAGTGGACATCATTAAGGAGATCAAACAAAAATTCCCCGCGCTAATTTTTATCAGTTTCGGTGAAATAGGTATAAATGGCTTAGAAAAACTTTATCAGGCAGGCGCCAGGGGTCTGCTCATGCGTTTTGAAACTTCAAACCCTAAGCTTTATCAGGATGCGCATCCCGACATGAGTTTAGAGAGCCGGCTTGAGCATCTACGCAAGGCCTATGCTATGGGTTACCTGATTCTTACCGGAGGCTTAATCGGTTTACCCGGCCAGGGCAAAGAAGATATCTTAAATGATATATTCCTGGCTAAACAGTTGCACGCAGAGATGTTCAGTTTCGGGCCTTTTATCCCGCATCCGCATACACCTTTTGCAAGAATAAAGCCTGCGCAGCACCCGGCCTTATCGGATAGGCCGGTGCGCGCTTCTGCGCAGGTAGAAGAAGTGATTAAGGTTTTGGCCCTTGCCAGGATTATTGATCATACTCATGCTAAGATTCTGGTAACTACCGCCCTGGAAACTTTAAGCAGGGAGGCGGCAAAAAGCAGCCTGCTTGCCGGAGCAAATTCGCTTATGCTTAACGTTACTCCTTTGGCCTACCGGCCATTTTACTCTATCTATCCGGACCGGGCGCATCAATCCGAGGATATTTCTAGCCAGATCGAATCTACGGTTTCCCTGCTGCGTTCTTTGGGAAGGGCGCCGACTGACCTGGAGGTACTTTAGCTTTATGAAATATATTAATGAGGAAAAGATAAATAATTTACTGCTTGAGGCAAAAAATGCCGATAGTGCCTTGATTGATGCGATCCTGGATAAAAGCCGCTCACTTAAGCGGATTACCTTGTCGGAGTCAGCTGCGCTGCTTGCGGTGGATGATCCGGAATATATTAAGAAAATATTTGCCGCGGCAAGTTTTGTTAAAGACGCGATCTACGGCAGACGGGTGGTGCTTTTTGCGCCGCTTTATATCAGTAACCTCTGCGTGAATAATTGTCTTTACTGCGCTTTTAAAGCGGACAACCCATTGATCAAGCGCAAGGCTTTAACTGTCTCTGAAATCAGCTCCCAGACAGAATGGCTCTTAAGGCGCGGACATAAAAGGATACTTATGGTCTGCGGGGAAGCTGCTCCCGGCGGTAAATCGAATATAGATTATTATATTGAAGCGGTTAAAGCTATTTATGGGGCCCAAGTCGGCAGGAATAGAATAAAAAGGGTTAATGTTAATTGCGCGCCATTAAATATCGAGGAGTTTAAGAAACTTAAAGCCTGCGGCCTTGGCACATATCAGGTTTTTCAAGAAACCTATAATACGGCAACGTATCGCCATATGCATCCAAAAGGGCCAAAAAGCGATCCGGATAACCGCATTGATGCCGTTGATCGGGCATTCGCAGCCGGCATTGATGATATAGGAATTGGCGCGCTTTATGGCCTATATGATTACAGGTTTGAAACTTTAGCTTTGCTTTCTCATGTTGAGCATATGGAGGAGAAGTTTGGCGTGGGGCCGCATACGGTATCTGTGCCTCGCGTTGAGCCGGCTCCAGGCGCAGAGCTGTCTTTTAATGTGCCGTATAAGATTTCTGACGAGGAATTTAAAAAAGTGGTTGCGGTTTTAAGGCTTTCGGTCCCTTACACAGGCATCATTATGTCTACGCGCGAAAATCCAGGGATGCGCGATGCTCTTTTAAGCCTGGGTGTCTCACAGATTAGCGCAGAATCCTCAACTTCTCCGGGTGGATATGCTGCTGCGGAAAAAGAAAAGGCAGGCGGCCAGTTTTCCCTTGGCGACCATCGCAGCTTAGATGAGATAGTCGGCACCTTGATCACGCATGATTACATCCCCAGCTTTTGTGCTGCCTGTTATCGCATGGAAAGGACCGGCGAGGCTTTTATGCAGCTGGCCAGGCCCGGAACGATTAAGGGCAAATGCAGTATGAATGCCCTGATCACCCTGAAAGAATATCTCGATGATTTTGCATCCGCGCCGGTAAAAAATGCGGGTTGCGAGATGATCGCGCGATATTTTAAACAGCTTAATCCCCCTGAGCAGGATAAGTTAAAATTCTTCTTTTCGCATCTTGCAGAAGGGGTAAGGGATGAATATGTATGAGAATAGATTAACGTATGAAGATCATATCTAAAGAAGTTTTAGCCGATTGCGCCGGGACAAGGATCGTAAAATTAACTTTAAGTGCTCCGGAGATTAGCCGTAAGGCCAAGGCCGGGCAATTCGTCGTAGTTATGGCTTGCGAAAAAGGGGAAAGGATCCCGCTTACCATCGTCGGAGCGGATAGTAAGGCTGAAACCATTACCCTTATTTTTCAGGAAACGGGCTTAAGCACAAAAACTTTAGGAGCGCTTAGCGCCGGGGATAATTTATACGCTTTGGTTGGGCCTCTTGGCCATGCCACCGACCATGGCCTTGCGGCCTGTGGCAAGGTTATTTTAGTGGCCGGTGGCGTAGGAATTGCTGAAATTTATCCTGTGGCAAAAAGCCTAAAGCAAGCAGGGAACAATATTACGGTTGTCATCGGAGCCAAGACTAAAGAATTGTTGATATTGGAGAAAGAGCTCAAAGATATAGCGGATAAAGTTTATGTTGTTACTGATGATGGCTCCTACGGCCGGAAAGGTTTTACTACCGCTGCTTTGGAAGAGCTGCTTAAACAGGGGGAATATGATCTAGTTTATAACGTAGGCCCTATTCCCATGATGAAGAAGGCCGCCGAGATCAGCCGTTCTTTTAATACTCGGGCAATAGTTTCGCTTAACGCCCTTATGGTTGATGCTACCGGCATGTGCGGCTGCTGCCGGGTGACTGTGGCAGGCCAGGTTAAGTTTTCTTGCGTTGACGGACCGGAGTTTGAAGCGGACAAAATAGATTGGGAAGAATTAGAGAAAAGAAATTGCATGTATTTAGACAAGGAAAAACATATTTGTAAACTGAAATTCAGCTGATGAGAAGAGAGCCTGTAAAAGCTAGAGAGTTGGCTGCCGATAAAAGGGCGGACAGCTTTGATGAAGTAGTGGCCGGATA
Source organism: Candidatus Omnitrophota bacterium (assembly GCA_041645145.1). GTDB lineage: Bacteria > Omnitrophota > Gorgyraeia > Gygaellales > Profunditerraquicolaceae > UBA6249. The sequence goes on along the minus strand of JBAZQO010000005.1, from coordinate 6,569 downwards.
TTCGGAAAGCCAGGCATTCTCCGAGGCAGGCCGCTGCCTGCAATGTAAAAATCCTACCTGTATTTCAGGCTGCCCCGTAGGCATAAATATCAAGAAATTTATCTACCAGATTACGCAAAATGATTATGCGTCAGCTTATTTTACGATCAGGGAGACAAACAATTTTCCGTCTATCTGCGGCAGGGTTTGCCCTGCCGAATACCAGTGTCGTAAAGCCTGCGTGCTTAATAAAAGCAGGATTGCCTATGCAAGCAGCGAGGCGATCAATATCCATTTCCTGGAAAGGTTTATCGGAGATTACGGGATGAGACATAATCTTAAAGTGCCGAAAGAAGAAGATGCCAGGTTATCAAAGATTAAGGTAGCGGTGGTTGGCTCCGGCCCGGCAGGATTATGCTGCGCCGGGGAGCTGGCCAGGAAAGGGATAAAGGTGGTTATATTTGAAAGCCTGCAGAGCTGCGGCGGCGTTTTAAGGTACGGCATACCGGGTTTCCGCCTACCTGATGAGATACTTGATTATGAGATCAATTATTTGAATAGGCTGGGAGTGGAATTTAAAACTAATGTTGTCGTGGGCAAGACCATTCTCTTAAATGAATTATTCCAACAGGGGTTTGACAAAGTATTTTTGGGATTAGGCGCCGGAGTGCCTTCATTTCTGGGGATAAAAGGAGAGAACCTCTGTAATGTCTATTCAGCCAATGAGTTTTTGACCCGGGTAAACCTTATGTCTGCTTATAAATTCCCGGAATACCACACCCCGGTAAATATCGGAGAGCATGTTCTGGTTATCGGAGGAGGCAATACGGCTATGGATGCTGCCAGGTGCGCCTTGCGTTTACAAAAGATGAGCGGGATACAACCGGGCGTGTCGATTATCTACCGTCGCACGGAAACAGAGATGCCGGCCAGGAGGCTTGAAATCGGACACGCCAGGGAGGAGGGGATTGAGTTTAAATTTTTAACTCAGCCTAAGGAATTTTACGCCGATGAGAAGGGCTTTGTGCGGGGATTAAATGCCTTAAGCTGTAAGCTTGGAGATCCGGATAGCTCGGGAAGGAAAAGACCCGTTGCCGATGAGGGGAGCGATTTTACTATACCCTGTGATCTGGCTATTATCGCCGTCGGCCTGCAGGCAAACAGGGTTTTAAGCAGCGTGACGCCTGAACTGAAAACCGACAAATATCAAGATATTGTAGTTGACCCCGGGAGCATGGAGACCTCGATGAAGAATGTTTTTGCCGGCGGGGATATTGTCGGAGGGGAAGGCACGGTAATCGAGGCTATGGGCATGGCTAAAAAAGCCGCCAGGGCTATTATTGATAAAGCTTGACAATTTCCTGTTGGGCATTATCATAGTAACATTACAATCTTGACAGCCTTAAGGCCATGCAAAGACGCATGGCAAGGGTTAATTACAAGAGGTGGAAGACAAAGACGTCTGAAAACTTAAAACGGATGTCTATTTTTTTTGAGGTTCGCTGCCTAATTTTTAGGCATAAACTGATTAAAATCAGGGAAGGGGGAGGTTATTCATGATCCAGTGGCCGAAGACAAATGATGCTTTAGGGACAGTAAACAGGGGGAACCCCTGCGAAAGCGGATTGTGCACCCTCTGCCGCGTAGACTGCATGGGCAAATGTGAAACCTGGCTTTCCAGCTTAAAAGGAAGAAAGCTTTTGTATCCCAGGGATTATAGTTTTACTACCGCAGGAAGCGCAAACACAACTCACCTGGGAGTTTCTTATAATTCTTTGCGTATTAACGGCTATAATTACGGGGCATACGGGCTTCCTAAGGGCATTTCTAATTCCGAGGATGACTGTATTTTTCCTAATGTGAGTCTTGAGGGGGAGTTCGGCCAGGCAGTCAAAACCAAGTTCAGGATCCCGGTAATGACCGGCGCTTTGGGCTCTACATTTGTGGCAGCCAAATACTGGGAATCTTTTGCCACCGGCGCGGCTCTGGTAGGTATCCCGATCGTTGTCGGCGAAAATGTCGTGGGTATTGACAAGCAGGCGGAGATCAAAAACGGCAAGATTATCAAGGCCCCGGAATTAGACAGGAGGATCGAGACATTCCTGCGTTATTATGACGGCTATGGCGCTATTATCGTGCAGATGAATGTTGAGGATACGCGCAACGGGGTTGCCGAATATGTGATTGGAAAATACGGGGATAAGGTTATTATAGAGTTAAAGTGGGGACAGGGGGCAAAATGTATCGGCGGAGAAATACAGGTCACCAGTCTTGAGTATGCCCAGTTCCTCAAAAAAAGGGGTTATGTGGTTGATCCTGACCCGACCATACCTGAGGTGCAGGAGGCTTTTAAGTCCGGGGCGATCAAGTCTATCGCGCGGCACAGCCGCATGGGTTATACCAGCCTTTCTTCAGAGAAGCAAGTTGAAGAGAATTTCATGAAGGCGGTTAAGTATCTGCGCAAGATCGGTTACAAGAGGGTATCGTTAAAAACCGGTTCTTACGGGATGGAAGCCCTGGCGATGTCTATAAAGTACGCTTCAGAGGCTAAGCTCGATCTGCTTACTATTGATGGTTCAGGCGGCGGCACAGGGATGAGCCCCTGGAATATGATGGAGACATGGGGTGTTCCTTCTATACTGTTACACTCTAAGGCTTATGAGTACGCGGAGATCTTACGTAAAAAAGGCAAGAAGGTAGTAGATATGGCTTTTGCAGGAGGATTAGCCCGTGAAGACCATATATTTAAGGCGTTGGCATTAGGCGCCCCTTACACGAAATTAGTGTGCATGGGTCGCGCGTTAATGATCCCCGCGTATCTCGGTTCAAATATTGAAGGGGTATTAAACCCGTCAGCAAAAGCAAAGGTGAGCGGAAGCTGGGATAAACTTCCCGCATCCGTAGCTGAGTTTGGCGCTACCGCCGAGGAGCTCTTTGCCGGTTATTATGACCTGCAGAAGAAAGTTGGTAAAGATGAAATGAAGAAGGTGCCTTTAGGCGCAGTTGCTTTTTGGACACTAGCGGATAAATTGTCTGCAGGCCTGCAGCAGTTAATGGCCGGTACCAGGAGGTTCTCGCTTAAGGCGATTACCCGCGAAGATATCTTTTCGGCAAACCGTCAGACCGAGAAGGAAACAGGCGTACCTTTTATTACAGATGCGGCTGATGATAAGGCCAAGAAAATATTGAAAGCTTGATCAGCTAAAAAAGTAAGTCAAAATTAGGGACAGCGAATATTTATTTTTAATAAATAGCCGCTGTCCCTAATTTTAGTTGCAGTGGCGCTTTTTTGGTTGTAAAATAGCGCTAATGAACAAAGAAGAGATTCTTGAAGATTTTTTCCGCACTTTAAGAGTTGTGCTTACCAACGCTTTTTCCTATTCTAAAGATCACCCCTACTTTATTAAATCCGTGGCAAATTTCAAAACCAAGCTTGAAACGGCTCTCTCCATTTTGAATCCGCTTAGAATCGGGGTAACCGATTCAGGGCTTGTGGCTGATGGAAAAAAACTGGTAAAAATCGGTTTCTATGACGAATTAGCCCGGCTGCTGCATCAGCGTAAGATCAAAAGCCTGGAGATCAGGAAAGGCGCAGACCTCCAGGAATTGATCCAGTTTTTTTCCCTGATCTCTCTGCCTCAAAAGGATATCCTTAAAAGCGGCGGTATCAACGCGCTTTTATTGAGGAAACAACTTGCCCATTTTACGATAGAGGAGCTGGATTACTCCGCGCTTTTGCACGGGGAGAGCCAGGAGTGCGCTGATATCTGGGGTTATATGCTTAAAGACGCTTCGCGCAGCAATGATGCGGATAAATTAAACAAGCTTGCCGATGATTTCGGCCCTCTTATCAAACGGGTCAACGAAAAGGACCTTTTGGATACCGGAGGGATCTCCTCCCAAGTCAATGAGTTTATGGTTTGTTTAAGGGGTAAAAACAGGGAGAAGTTTGATAGATGCGTAAAAGATGTTTTTCTCTGGCTGCTGCGGAATAAAAAATCACTTAATGATGAGAAATTGGTAAAGCTTAGGCCGGTTTTTAACGGTTTAGACCAGGATGATTTTAGCTCCCTGCTTTGGGATGGCATCCTGCGGGAAGATAATTTTGATTCTTTAAGCCTGCAGATCTTCTCTAAAATATCAAATTCGGAAGACCCCGGCAGGATCGCCGGGGATCTTTTAAAAAAAGGTGACCAGCAGCAGTATCTAAGGGATAACCCAGGGGCAGTAAAGAAAATCCGCAATTTATTAAGCACTACCGTGGATGACCCTCTCTCCGCGGTCTACCGCAATACGCTGGAATCTTTGGTTAAAAGCATCTCTTTTTCCGGTAAGCTGTTTTTTGACCACAAGAGGCTTCTGGAAAATTACCGCAATATAGTCTTAGGCATATTTTCAACCGGGGAGAGCAGGGATAACCTGCAGCTGGCAGCGGCGATTTTGGAAAAAGAGTTAGCCGGCGCATTTGAGGGTAATGATTTTAGTTTCCTGAAAGGCCTCTGGGCCGTGTTGATTAAAAGGAAGGCGGAGGGCATAGATGTGTGCGCCGGCCTTGGAAAAAACCTTTCCGTTTTTGTCGAAAATATTGTCTTGGGCGGCGCTATGCCTGCCGAGCAGGAATTTCTCCTGGAAATGGTCTCTTCACCCAGCCAGGAGTTGAGTTTCTACCTGGATAAAATATTTACTGCCGAAAAAGTGAATAAGCATATTTTAAGCTTATTTTTAAGATTATTTAAAGATAATCTTGATGCCTTTTACGGCAGGGTGGAACAAAAATTTCAGGATATGGAGTTTCTTATCAGCCTGATCGACGCGCTGGGCCAGGTTGAGGCGCCTGCAACTCTGGATATACTGGAATATATTTATTCTGTTGCTAACCAACTGGTAAAGCTTGAGGTTTTGGAATCCATGCGCAAGGGGAAAAACATTGACTCTGCATTTCTTATCCGCCAGTTAAACACGGATTCAACGTTACTGAAGAAGGGCGCGCTTTCGGCTTTAAGCCTTGACCCCCAGGCTAAGGAAGAGGCATTGAAGCTGCTGCTTAAGGTTAAGAGCCTATGGGGACGCAAGAACAGGGTTATTATTGAGAATATGCAGATAGTTTATGCGCTGGGCTTGAAGGAGGCTGGTTCCCGCATTAAGGAATTATCCAGGAGAAGATTCTTCTGGAATAGCCGGCTTCGTGATAAAGCCAATAGGATATTAAAGGAGTGGAATGCTAGCTAAAATTCAAACAGCCTTTCAAGAGTTGCTCACCTGTCTTCAGACTGCCAAGTTGTACGGTACAGTGCATCCTATGTTCCAGAAATCCCTGGATAAAGCTTACGCAGCCTTTGAGGATGTTTTAATTGACCGCCAGGAGATGGTTATCGGCATTGTAGGAGATGAGCTGGCTTTTGAAAAGGAGATTTTCTTTGATTTAGGCAGGCTTTTGAAGCCGGCGATCCTGTATTTAAAAGAGAGGAATATCGAAAGGCTTGCTTTTTTCCGCGGATTAAGCAAGGAAGAGCTGGGGAAATTCGTGGGTTTTATTGCCGGGCCGAAAGAGGAGTTTAAGGCGGATCCGCAACAGGTTCTGGTTCTTGGCGGAGTGAGAAATATAAGCATTGGTAAGCTTAAAGTAAACGATAAACAGGATAAGGGAAGTTTTGCCCTTGAACAGCTTAATCTTTATGATACTTCCGCGGATAAGGTCGGCCAGGTTTTATCCGGAGTGCTTAATTCCGAGAAGATCGACCAGCTCTCGCTTAAATTCTCCCTGAGCAATATCATGGACAGCCTGGGGGCGCAGCACCAGGAGCTGCTTAAGCTGGCTACGGTAAAGAGGTATGATATGGAAACATATACGCACATGCTTAATGTTTCCATTCTCTCCATGTATTTTTCCTCGCGCCTGGGATTTGAGAAGAACGATACATTGGATATCGGCGTAGCCGCTCTTTTTCATGACATCGGAAAGATGTACATCTCGCGCAAAACCCTGCACAAACCCGAACGGTTAAGCGATCAGGAGTTTGACCGCATCAAGAGCCATACGATCCTGGGAGCTGAATTCATGTTGAAATATGTTGATGCTTTGGGAATTTTACCGGTGGTTATCAGCTTCGAACATCATTTGAAATATGATATGTCCGGCTATCCGCGCCTGAGCCTGTTAACAAAGCCGCATGTCGCTTCTCTGATCGTTTCAATTTGCGATGTTTATGACGCCCTTTCGCAAAGGCGGGGCTACAAGCAGGATTATTCACCGGATGTGGTTTACAATATAATGAATAAAGAGAAGGGCAGCTCTTTTGACCCGGAGCTGCTGGATAAATTCTTTAAAGTCATAGGCCTGTGGCCGGTTGGCGCAGTGGTGGCGTTAAATGACGGCAGCATAGCATTAGTCAGGGATCAGAATGAATCTGATATCCAGCGGCCAAAGATTGAAATTGTCTCTCCTGTTGACAAAAAACGCCTGGTTGATTTGGTTGAAGATAACAGTTTGCGCATCGAGCGTTACCTTAATCCCTGGAAGGAAGGCAAGGAATTCCTGCGTTTAGCCCAGTAGCCAAGCAGAGTGCCTGGACACTGTCCCTGATTTGGCT
>JBAZQO010000046.1:0-8145 GCA_041645145.1 Candidatus Omnitrophota bacterium | reverse complement strand
TTTTGAATTCGGCAGGCAAATCTTTCGTTTAAGCAGCTTAAATCCTTCTTCCTTGCGGGTAAAAATCGCCCGGTATCTTCCCTGGTGGTTAACCTGGCTGCTGGGGATTTTTATCCTTGTGTTTGGTCTTGTATCCTCCAATCCCTGGAAAACCATTAATATCTGGTCAAGGTACCTTTTATGTTTTCCCGCAGGAGTCCTTGCTGCCGCAGGGTTATCCTCATACTATATGGGTCAAAAGGATATTTTAGGTCCTCTAAAAGTAAGGAAATATTTTTTCATCGCCTCTCTGGTTTTACTTATTTATAGTATTTTAAGCGGGCTGGTGGTTCCCAAGGGAACACCTGTTCTTTCCCACTGGGTCAATGTCGATTCTTTCTTCCTGGCCGCGCATATTCCGGTTCAGGTTTTTCGGGCGCTTTGCGCATTAGTTGCTGCCTGGGCAATAATCGGAATACTCAGGATTTTTAAATGGGAGAGCATGGAGAGGCTACAGATTAAAGTCGCAGAGCGGACCCAAGAATTAACAAAAACCAATGAATTGTTGAAGGTTGAGATTGCTGAACGCGGGCAGCGGGAAGAGGAGATCAGGAGAAATTATGAGATGCAAGGGGTGCTCAATAGACTGCTCTTTGTTTCCTTGCAAGACATTTCATTGGAAGAAATGTTAAATCAATTTATTGAGCAGATCACTTCAATTTCCTGGCTTGCCCTGGAATCCAAAGGAAGTATTTCGCTGGTTGAGGATGATCCTGGGGTCCTGGTCATGAAAGCCCAGAAAGGGTTATCCGAACCCGTGAAAAATATGTGTGGTCGCGTTCCCTTCGGTAGGTGTTGCTGCGGGTTGGCCGCCAAATCGGGAGAGATCATTTTTTCGGATCATCTGGATGAGCGTCATGAAAACCGCTACGAGGGAATGCGGGAGCACGGCCACTATTGTGTCCCTATTATTTCGGTTAATAAAAAGGTATTGGGTGTGGTCAACCTGTACATACAGCAGGGTTGGCATCGCGATGAAAGCGAAAAGGGATTTCTTATTGCCATAGCTAATGTGCTGGCCGGTGTTATAGAGCGCAAGAAAACGGATGAGTCATTAAAGGCCGCATATACGAGCCTCCAGGAGACCCAAGGGCAGCTTATCCAGGCTGAGAAATTAACTGCCTTAGGAGAACTGGCCAGCGGCGTAGCGCATGAAGTAAGAAACCCCTTAGGGATAATATTACAAGGGGTTAATTATCTGGAAAATAGGATATCCGCCAAGGAAGATGATATCGTGGAAACTCTGGCCATGCTCAAGGACAGCGTAAACAGGGCGGATAAGATCATAAATGGACTGCTTGATTTTTCCAGGTTCACAACTTTGAATTTGCAGCCGGAAGAGATAAACTCTATCCTGGAAAGCTCCTTAGTTTTAGTAAAAAGCCAATTTAAGCTTGAATATATAGAAATTGTCAGGGAGTTAAAGAGTGATTTACCCAGGGTCCTGGCGGATAAAAATAAGTTAGAACAGGTATTTGTCAACCTGTTTTTGAACGCAATCCAGGCTATGCCCGAGGGAGGGAAGATTATTATCCGTAGTTATGAGAAGCAGCTGGCAGAAGCAAAGAACGGCATAGGAAAGCTATTAAGGGAGAATTTTCATGCCGGAGAGCAGGTTGTAATAGTTGAGCTTGAAGACACCGGTATAGGTATCCTCGAAGAAAACATGAAGAAGATATTTGACCCATTTTTTACTACTAAAGGGCCGAAGAGCGGGACAGGGCTGGGGTTATCCGTGAGCCGGAATATTATTCAGATGCATAAAGGCCTTATTTACGCAGAAAGCCAGGTGGGAAAAGGGAGTAAAATAACCGTTGTTTTGAAAACATCCGGGAGGGGATAAAATGGCTAAGAAAAGGATAATGATCATTGATGATGAGGAGTTTTTTACGAAACTGGTGAAATTAAACCTTGAAAAAACCGGCAAATACGAGGTCAGGGCAGAAAATAAAGGGTCGCAGGGGTTGGCCGTTGCCAGGGAATTCAAGCCCGATCTGATCCTGCTGGACATCTTAATGGAGGATATGGAGGGTAGCGAGGTAGCTGTTCAGTTAAAGAATGATGTGAATACCAGAGATATCCCTGTTGTTTTTTTAACCGCGGTTGTAAAGAAAGAGGAGGTAGAGAGTGGCTGTGGTGTTATCGGCGGGCATCCCTTTATAGCCAAGCCGATAAGCATAAATGAGCTTATTAGCTGTATTGAAAAAAACCTCTAGTTAAAAAGTGCGCATATTTCCTGCCATCCTGTCAATTTTTACTTTAACGGTAAATTGTTCTGCTCAAGAGCCAAAACAAGCCAAAGCGATTGAGGTCCAGGCCGGGCAGAACTTTACGATTACGCTGGAGGCTAACGCGACTACCGGATACCAGTGGCAATTCGCCAAGCCATTGGATGAGAGCGCGATTCAATTAATCAGCTCAGAATATTTAGCGGATAAAACCAGACTTGTCGGCGCCGGAGGGAAACAGGTATGGATTTTTAAGGCGCTCAAAGAGGGGAGGGTCAATCTTCTAAAATCATTGTGGCGCAAGGAAGACATCTGCCAATTATAGATGAAGGAGATTTTGTTCAAGTACAGCAAAAATTAGCAGAAAAGAAAAAAACATGGCGACCTAGAGCGAAGAATAAAGAATATCTTTTAACCGGCTTGCTTACTTGCTCTAAGTGCAATCATAAATATAATGGTGTATCAACAATTTCAAATCATCGCACAAACATAAAGAAACGTTGGTATCGTTGTTCTGGTCCTTATGCCAATCATATTAGGTGTACGAATAGATCGGTGAAGGCAGAAGATATTGAACCGGAAGTTACAAAAGTAGTTGCTCAATTAGTCCAAAATGAGCGCTTGAAACAGAGCCGATGGACGACAGTGACTCCACCAAAAGGCGTAAATTTTCCTCATTTTGGCGAAAACGCCAAAATTGACTTCTCTGAAGTCAAAGATAAGCTCAAAATAAACCAAGAAAAACAATCAAAACTTACAGACGCTTATCTGGAAAATTTGCTTGGTGCAGATGTGTACCGTGATAAAATAACAGACCTTAGAAAAGAAGAAGATGAGTTGAAGAAACTCCTTGCTGGATATAAACTTAGAGAGATAGAAAGAGAACGCTCAGATGGCTATATTAACAGGGTGAAAGACTTTCTTGTTGGGTATGATGATAGCAAAGAAAAAATAGATTTTGCTACCAAAAAACAACTCGCCGGGCTGCTTTTTAAAAACATCAAAATCGCCCCCGCCATTGGCGGTGCTTTGCCCCCGAAAAGAATTTCTTTTTCTCTTTTTGCCCCCTTTAATTTTTTATTTTCAGAAACGGAAAGAAAATCGCAATGTCAAAAGAATCAAAAGCTTATAAAAATATGCCAAAAAAAGTCTACATCCGTACCTTCGGTTGGTCGTTGGTGTAAGTACCGCGTGATGATTTTAGGTATTTTAAAGAGGTTAACTGATTGTGAACGTTAGGGTTGTATAAAATCCGTCATAATTTCAAAAATTGAAATTATAGTTGACGTTTACTTGTCAGATGTTAAGTTTTGTTAAATAGAATTGCCATTTCAAAAGCAACTGTCGGCAGCGCATAGTTACCCAACAGAATTGCTTATTTATCAATGGGTAATTTATTTTGTTGACATTTGTTACCTAACAAGTTACATTATAGTATAGTTTGTTAGGTAACGGGAGGACTTATGAGAGGTGTCATAAAAGGAGTATTGGCTGAAGAGCTTGAGAATTCTCTTCGAATGAAAAAAGAGTATGAAGAGGCATTGGTTAAATTACCTAAAGGGTGCCTTGCTGTAAGGAAAATACGGGGCCATGAATACTACTATTTGGTTAAGAGAATAGATAAAAAAGTAAAGTATATTTATAAAGGTAAGCTTTCCAAAGAGGAAAAAAAGAAATACGACGAAGCTAAAGAGATGAGGGCTAAATATAAGAAATTACTTTCCCAGGTCAAAAAACAAATCAGATTTTTAAGGAGCTCATTGCGTGGAAAAGAAGCAATCTGAATTATGTCTTGAAATCTTAAGAAGATTCCATAAAGCCGGTATTTTGGATGATTTGATTCTTATAGGCAGCTGGTGCATATATTTCTATAAAGAATATTTCAGCAATACATCCTACATAGATCAAACCACAATACGAACCAGAGATATCGACTTCCTAATCGATAAACCGGCAAAACTAAAACATACCGTAAATATTCCTGAACTTTTAAAGGACTTAGGTTTTGTTACGATTTTTAAAGGGCGTGAAGGTTATCTTAAACTTGATCATCCTGATTTAATGCTTGAGTTTTTAGTTCCGGAGAAAGGAAAAGGTACAGACAAACCGGTTCCGCTAACAAAGTTGGGCATGAATGCAGTTGCGCTGAGGTTCTTGAATCTGCTTACCGAAAACATAATTAAAATAAAAGTAGAAGATTTTAATATATCAGTGCCCCATCCCGTCAATTTCGCCCTCCACAAGCTTATTATTTTCCAGCGCAGATTAAAAGAGGATAAGGCCGTAAAAGACAGAAATGCCGCTATAGAAATTCTCAGGGCTCTCATAACTAAGGGCGAAGTGGTAACTATTAAGCATGTTTTTAATTCCATGCTTCCAAAATGGCAGAAGAAAGTTATAAAGGGGTTGGAAGAAGCAAAAGAAAGAGACATTTTGAGCATATTGAATAAGGCAGGATATATTTAAGAGGTTTAATAAGTTGCGGGAAATAATATAAAAGTTGCACAGAGGTTTTACGAGTGAAGACATATGTTGTCGGTGATATTCATGGTGCTTATCGGGCACTTTTACAGTGTTTTAAGAGATCCGGTTTTAATACAAAAAACGACCGGCTGAACGTGATCGGTGATGTGTGTGATGGCTATCCTGAGGTTAGGCAAAGCATCGGTGAGCTTTTAAAGGTTAAACACTGCGATTTAGTTATTGGTAACCATGATATGTGGGCTCTGGATTGGGCCTTGCGCGGCGATAAGCCGGAGATATGGACAAGCCAAGGTGGCGATCGAACTATAGCGTCATATAATGGTGGCCCTATGCCGAAGGCGCACATTGATTTTCTCAAGAACGGACAACTTTGGATTGAGCGTGATGATCAAGTTTTCGTGCATGGCGGGTTTAACCCGGACATACCGCTTTCGAGCCATAGCGCGCAAGCGTTGGTTTGGGACAGGAGACTTTTTGATATGGCGTGGAAGATGCAAGCAGAGGGGCGCAAGCGTAAATTGGGCCGATACAAGGATATCTTTGTCGGCCATACAACAACCGAACTTTATAATACTTTGCAGCCGATTCATGTGTGTAATGTTTGGAATATTGACACCGGAGCGGGATGGTCAGGAAAACTTACTATAATGGATGTTGATACTAAGGAATATTGGCAATCTGATTTGACTCCGGATTTGTACGACGGTACGCCGGATAGGATAAAATAACGCATGAATAGCAGAAAGACCATTCCTATTATCCACATCGTCGGCTTGCCGGGTGCTGGAAAGACGACTTTAGCGCGAAGATTGAGCAAGATATTAAAAGTACCGGTGCTTTGTATCGGTTGGCACCGGGCGCGATTCCCCAAGACACCCATCGGTGAAGCCGATGCGTGGATAGCAGTATTTAAAGAACTGTCAAGGAACCGGTGGAAGAATTGCATACTCGAGACTACGGGATTAAATTCAAGGGAAGCATTCTTGAGGACAGCATTACCTTTTGAGCAGATGTTCACGATCAAACTGGAGGCATCGCGTAAAACCCTTGCACATAGGATTCGGAAAAAGAAGAAAAATCAGGGAGGCCAGTGGTTTTACAGCGCGAAATATAAAGACAAGTATGAATTTGTCCGAAAGCTCTTTAAGCCCTTTTGCAAAATTCCGGCTAATTGTTATATCAATACCAATCGATTGACAAAGGCAGCGGTGTATCAGCGGGCATTCAAAGAAATTGATTCTATGGTGTCAGCATGGTGAAAGCAGTAGGGGCGAACCAGCTATTCTTTGCAAGAGGGTAGAATGAAGTTCAGATATGAAGAGACAGGAGATAAGATAAGATGCGCAGAATACGTAGGGGCGAACGGGGTCGTTTACGCATAGGTGATGATTGGAACGCGATAACGATCATTGCACTCTCTCAGACTAATCCTTTAAAGGCCATTGCTGAGTTTGTAGAAAATAGTATTGATGCCCAAGCACGCCACGTTACGATTATCCGCGGTAAAGAACATGACCATCAATATTTAAAGGTTATTGATGATGGGCAAGGGATTCCATGCGCTGAAGATGGCATGCCTGATTTCAAGTATGTTGCAACCCATATTTGCGATTCTCTGAAACGCCGGCTAAAACAAGAGGGTGTTCAGAATATCCAAGGGGAATTTGGCATAGGACTTTTGAGTTTTTGGACAGTTGGCCATGAGTTAATGATAATATCGTCAGGCAGGGATGGAAAAGCGTATCAGATGGAAATGAAAAAAGGTATGCCCGGTTATGTAGTTATTCCCCGGCCCCGCCTCTTACCTGTAAAGGGCACGCAGTTGATAATTTCCCGTTTGCTTGCAGGAATTCGTAATCTTAATGGCGAAAAAATTCAGCACTATCTAGCTTCGGAACTTAGGGATAGAATCAGGCATTCGGGCGTTAAGATAAGAATAATTGATCGTACCAGCCGCCTTGAACTTAATGTTGAACCTCGCCAGTATGAAGGTCAGCTTATTCATGATTTACCCCAGATAAATACACCTTTTGGTGATGTATATGTGGAACTATATCTTACCGAAAGAAATCCGGAAAACTGCATCAGCCTATTTCGTTCGGGAACGCGCGTATTGCCAAACATTACTGTTTTAGATCTCTTCCAATGCGAACCGTGGGCTTCCGGTTATTTTCAAGGAGTCATTGATGTTCCGTTTTTACATCTTACTCCCGGTACCCGAGATGGGATTATCCAGGATGAGCATTTTGCAGTATTCTGTGATTCGTTGATTAATCTCAAGGAGCGACTTAATGCAATAGTATCAGAACAGAGTAAGGCCGAAGAAGAACGTATGAGCAAGAGTATACTTCGTTCTGTACAAAAGGCATTTTTAAATGCAATGCTAAGTTTGCCCCGAGAAGAATATGATTGGTTTGATATGCCTGAAAAAAGTACTTCGCGGAGATCATCCGTAGAAGGGGCTGAAAATTATTCTTTGATTCTTGAAGGAGAGCATCTTCGCGTGCGAAAACAGGCGGCGCAAAAGGAATTTTTCGAAGTTGCGGGTCCGTTGTTTTCTGCCAGAATTCAGCCCGGTTCAGCGATTTTGCCTGTAAATACGACAAAAACTTTTCGTGCCGTTGGACTAGACCGTAGCAGACGGCAGATAGAACAGAATCTTTCATATGAATGGGCAATCATTGAAGGAAAAGGACAACTTGATAAAAAAGACGGAGAATTCGTTATCTTTAGCGCTTCTGATGAACCCGCCTTATGTAAGTTGAAGGTTGCCATTCGGCAGCTTGAGACAGTATGTGAGGCGGAAAGCATAATTACGATTGCAGACTCTTTACTGAAAGCGCCTGTTGAAAACAATGAATTTTCAAAAAAAGGTTTGCCAGGTTATACATTGGAAAGCGCCGTCGGCCAGATGTGGCGCTCGCGTTACGATGAAAAACGCAACATTATAATAATAAATAGCGGCCATCGCGACTTTATTTACGCTGGGAAAGAGCGCATGAGGAAGCTGCGTTACATTTCCCGCCTTTTTGCGAAAGAGCTTGTGCTCCATAATTTTGTTGGCGAACCTCCGGAACAGCTCTTAGAACACTTGTTGGAATTGTCGATGTATACAGAAGATAATTTGAAATGAGAAGGTACATTAATTCAAACAAGTTCAGAGTATTTTACAGTTTTTGACACCGGCTTGTTAGAGTGTAGAAACCGGCATAATATTTTGTGAGATAATAAGTTATGACAAAAAAGGTATATATTAAGTCTTTCGGCTGACCCTTGGTTTATTCTCTACAAGTTGTCTAAACCGTTCTTTTTTACAGCATTTCAGGTTGAGTTGGCGGTATAGTCTTTCTTGATACACCGCCCGCTTGGGCGGGCTGCGTTTGTGGTGTAGGCA
>JBAZQO010000045.1:0-8396 GCA_041645145.1 Candidatus Omnitrophota bacterium | reverse complement strand
TAAACTTGTCAATAAAAGGCCGATCCTCTCCGGGATGAAGGGGCTTGACTGGGATACCACATTTTTTCTTATGGGTATTTTTATTATTGTTGGAGCGATCTCTCTTACCGGCTGGATCGAGGTGATCGCCGTTTATCTGGTCAATCTTGTCGGCGGGAATATATTCCTGGGTTATACCGCGATAGTGTTTGTTTCAGTAATCCTTTCGGCATTCATTGATAATGTCCCCTTTCTGGCAGCTATGCTTCCGGTGGCTATGATAATGTCTGATAAGCTGCAGGTCAGCCCCTCTTTATTCCTTTTCGGGCTGCTTATCGGCGCCAGCCTCGGCGGCAATATTACTCCTATCGGCGCTTCGGCTAATATCGTGGCCTGCGGCCTGCTTAAAAAAGAGGGGTACCCCGTTAAATTTACCGACTTCATGAAGATCGGCATTCCCTTTACCATAGCCGCAGTAAGCGCCGCTTATTTATTTATCTGGTTTATCTGGAGATAATCCCGTTCTACTATAGCCTGCCGATTTTTTCGCTCAGGTCGATTTTTTAACGCCAATGATCTTTCGCATTTCGGTGGCTGCTGAACTCGTCCGTCCCGCTCTAGCGGAGACGGCCTCAGACAGCATCGCCATCCCGAGATTGCCAACCTTACGGTTGGCCTCGGGATTACCTCAATGCTCAAGCTCCATTGGCTAAAATCGACATTCGCTCCAAAATCAGCAGTCTAAGGGAACGAAACGTTTCAAATGAAATGGGGTCAAATGAAATGGGGTCAGAATTATTTTCCAGGCATAATCCTGAGGAAAATAATTCTGACCCCATTTCTAATCCAGTAGACGGAATGCACAGGTGCAGACCAAATACCTTCTACTTGCCATACTACTCATTACTTTTGGTACGATGGTGCGGGTGTTTGGTCGTCGCCTTACATGATTGTGCGGGCTCATAGGTGCACGAGTGGCGGTAAGACACCACAAGGGGATGGGCAGATGTACGTTTTAACTTTCGCAGTAAACGGGTCCAAACCAGATTTGTGGTGTGTAGATAATTATGATATACCGCAAGGAGCGGTGTCGTGTCCCTCTGGCAACTGGTAACGTCTGGCGTGAGGGACGTTTGGGGAGAGAGATACGCCCATTGACACACTAACAAGACCGTTTCTATCTAACCTAATCCTACCAATAGTTTCTACTAGAAGTATCCCTTGTATTCTCTCTTTTGTGCAAAATTCTCTTTATACCCAGCGGGTGACTTGGTTTGATTCGAGCAGCATCTTAAAATTCGAGCGGGCACGGTTGCCCGTGATAAATGTCCCGGCAGAGCGAGAATTTTACCGAAGCGCAGCTCGCCACGCAGGGGCGAGCAAGCGGTGCTGCGAGAACAAACCAAGGCAGGGCCCGCTGGAGGGGAAATTTTTCTTGACAAATGATACTAATATGGTATCATTACTCATAAATTAAAGGAGGTGATTTGAATGGATATAACGGTTAAATATATGCTAAGGCCGGTGGCCCACTGTAAAGAGGGCTGCAGTAGGTTGTCCCGGGCATGACGTTAAACTGCCCACCTAAATTTAGATTTAATTTTTGGAGACTTTATGAAGCTAATAACCAGGAATACAGATTATGCCTTGCGGGCCCTTTGCTATATGTCAAAACACGAGGGCCTGGTAACTGTAGGACAACTTGTCAAAAAACTTGGCGTACCGCGTCCGTTCATGCGCAAAATCCTGCAACAGTTGAACAAAAAAAGAATATTGGAATCATATAAAGGCCAGGCAGGCGGCTTTAAGCTGAAAACCTCCCCGGGAAAAATTCATATAGTTGAGATAATGCGCATATTCCAGGGTAAGGTGGAGTTAAGCGGCTGTTTTTTGAAGAAGGAAATCTGTCCTAATAAAGGTAAATGTGTTTTGAGGAAGAAAATCCGCTCTATCGAAGAAGGCATGCTCGAGCAGTTGCGGGAGATAACAATAGCTTCTTTGGTATAGCATTAAATATATGACTAAAAGAAAGATTATCAGTATCGATGAAAATAAATGTAATGGGTGCGCTTTGTGCATTCCTAATTGTCTGGAGGGGGCAATCCAGATTATTGACCATAAGGCGCGCTTGGTCAGCGATTCCTTCTGCGACGGTCTGGGTGCCTGCCTTGGCCATTGCCCGCAGGGGGCAATCAGCATGGAGGAGAGAGAGGCAAAGGAGTACTCCGAGAGTAGGCTGCGGCAGTGGCCGGTGCAGCTTATGCTTGTTCCCGCTCATGCCCCGTATTTGCAGGATGCCGAGCTTCTGATAGCCGCCGACTGCGTGCCTTTTGCCTACGCCGATTTTCATGAAGGACTGCTTAAAGGCAAGGCCCTGCTCATCGGCTGTCCTAAACTGGATGACACAGGGATTTATGAAGAAAAGCTCGGCCAGATATTAAAGAGCAATGATATCAAATCCCTAACTTACGCTCATATGGAGGTGCCCTGCTGTTTTGGGTTGGTGGGTATAATCCAGTCAGTTATACAAAAATCCGGGAAAAAGATTCCTTTCAAAGAAATAATCATCAGCATAAGCGGGGAGAAGATTAAATGATCTATAAATGCCCTGGACAGGATACCCGTAAGAGAAGCGCTGAAAGTATAATCTGCGCGGCTTGTGGGTATATGGCGGAGATTTTTTCCGATGAATTTAATGTGAAATGCCCTAAGTGCGGGAATTTGATCTACAAGGAAAGGTTGCCTTCCTGCGCGGACTACTGTAGGGCGGCAAGAGATTGTGTCGGAGGGGAAAGGTGGAACAAACTTAAGGAGGGTGAATAATGTTTTGCTATCAATGTGAACAAACAGCAGGTGGAGCGGGTTGCACGAAAGTTGGGGTATGCGGAAAAAATGAGGATATCCAGAGCCTGCAGGATACGCTTTTATACGGCTTAAAAGGTATTGCTGCTTATGCGTATCATGCCCGGGAATTAGGGGCCCATGATGAAGAGGTGGATGCTTTTATGCACGAAGCGCTTTTTAAAACCGTGACCAATGTCAGTTTTGACCTGGATCAATATCTGGAATTAGTTCTAAAGTGCGGGGCAATGAATTTAAAGACCATGGAGATGTTGGATAAAGCGCACACGCAGAGATTCGGTAATCCCGTGCCCACTGCGGTTGAAACCGGGACCAAGGCCGGTCAGGGAATACTGGTTACCGGTCATGATTTACTGGATCTTTATGAGCTACTTAAACAAAGCGAAGGCACCGGGGTAAATATCTATACCCATAGCGAGATGCTCCCCAGCCACGGTTACCCGCAGCTTAAGAAATTCAGGCATTTAGCCGGCAATTACGGCGGGGCCTGGCAGGAGCAGAAAAAGGAATTTAACGCTTTTAGCGGCGCGCTGCTTGCAACCACTAATTGCGTGTTGATCCCCCCGGAAAATACTTATCTGGATAGATTGTTCACCACAGGTATTACCGGGATATCCGGGGCAACGCATCTAAAGGGCCGGGATTTTAAACCTTTGATCGAAAAAGCCAAATCCTTACCACCTTTACCAGAATCCCCGGGCAAAAAGATCTGGACCGGTTTTCATCACACGGCGATCCTGGGTTTAGCGGATAAAATTGTCAGTTTAGTAAAGGCCGGAAAGATCAAACATTTTTTCCTGATCGGCGGCTGCGACGGCGCAAAACCCGGCCGAAACTATTATACAGAGTTTGCGGAAAAAGTGCCCCAGGACTGCGTGATCCTTACGCTTGCCTGCGGTAAATACCGTTTTAACAAGTTGGATTTCGGGGATATCGAAGGAGTCCCCAGATTAATTGATGTCGGCCAGTGTAATAATGCATATTCGGCCATCCAGGTAGCTGTGGCTTTAGCCAAGGTGTTTAACTGCACGGTAAATGACCTGCCTTTGACCCTGGCCCTCTCCTGGTTTGAGCAAAAAGCAGTTGCCATCCTGCTTACTTTGCTGTATCTTAATATCAAAGGCATCTATATCGGGCCAACTGCTCCTGCCTTCCTGAGCAAGAATGTTTTTGGAATCCTGCGGGAGAAATTTGATTTAAGGTTGATAAGCAGCCCGGATGAGGATTTAAAGAGGATATTAAAAAAATAAAAGGAGACGCATAATGACGGATCTGAAGGATTTACTGCAGAGCGCGGACTGGAAAACCGAAAAACATGTTCCTGTAATTGATGGTCCGGATAAAATAAAGAAAGGTGAAGTTTTAAAAATAGAGGTGAGCGTAGGCAAGCAGATAGCGCATCCCAATACCACCGAGCACCACATTAAGTCAATTGAGGTATATTTTCTGGCAGCAGGAGAAAAATTCCCCTATCAGGTGGCGCGTTTTGAGTTTAATACGCACGGGGAATCAATCCAGGGGCCGAACACCAGCACCATATTCTCAGAGCCTACAATAACCACATCTTTTAAGACTGAGAAAAACGGCGTAATCATGGCCACATCCTATTGTAATATTCACGGTATCTGGAAGAGTGAAAAGGAACTTAAGGTAGAATAAAAGGAGGATACTATGTGTATGTTGGGATTCTCATCTTTAATCGCTATTGTGCCGGTTTCAGTTTTATTGACCATAAGTTTCTTTGTGCTTTTTACCTTGCGTAGAGTGGAAGAAAAAGGGCTTAAGGCTTTTGGTTATGTGGTAACCGGTTTTCTTTGGTTGGCAGCGCTGATTATTTTTCTAGGGGCATTCTATAATATGGGCAGGGTCCCCGGCAGGATGAAATATATGATGCATCAGAGGATGAAAATGGAGAGTATGCCGCAGATGATGCAGCAGGATAATATGCCGGGTATGGCTATGCCTGAAAAAGGCGCGCTTCCTAAGGAACAAAAGCGCCCCATCTCTAAATGCGGCGGCAACAAAGGGGTTATTTTTAAGGCGGAATAAAGGCATCTTTTTTACCAAAGGAGAGCAAGATGAGTAAATACAAATGTTTAGTTTGCGGTTATATCTATAATCCCGAGGCGGGTGACCCGGATAACGGGATTACACCCGGCACAAGTTTTGAGGATCTGCCGGATACCTGGGTCTGCCCTGAATGCGGTGTGGGCAAGGACCAGTTTGAGAAGATTGCATAAAATCAATGCGGGGAGCATGAGGGGGTTATGGCGGCCATAGAGATATTACCTGGAATTTATTCCGTTGGGGCAGTGGATTGGAATGTGCGTAATTTCCACGGGCATACTTATACTACGAAAAGAGGCTCGACTTATAACGCCTATCTTATCATGGATGAGAAGATCACCCTTGTCGATACTGTTTACGGGCCTTTTTCCCATGAGCTGATCGAAAACATCAAACAGGTTATCCCGCTTGAGAAAATAGACTATATTATTGCCAACCATGTTGAACCCGACCATTCCGGTGCCCTGCCCATGCTTATGCCGCTTTGCCCCAAAGCCAGGATCTTCGGAACGGCTAAATGCAAAGAAGGCCTCTACAGGCATTATTACGAAAACTGGGATTTCCAGGTCGTCAAGACCGGCGATAAATTGAAATTAGGCAGGCGCTCGCTTTCCTTTATTGAAGCGCCGATGATCCATTGGCCGGACAGCATGTTTACATATTGTCCGGAAGAAGCCCTGCTTATGCCTAATGACGCGTTTGGCCAGCATTTCGCTACCAGTGAAAGGTTTGATGACGAGGTTGACCAGTGCGCCATGATGGAGGAGGCGGAAAGTTATTATGCCAATATCCTCTGGCCCTTAAACCCGGTGATCGCAAGGAAGATCGAAGAGCTGCAGAAAATGAATATTCCCATTAAAATGATCGCGCCCAGCCATGGGGTTATCTGGCGGGAGGACCCGGCGAAGATCATTAATTCCTATATATCCTGGGCCAAAGGAGAAACTAAAATCAAGGTGGTCATGGTCTATGAGACTATGTGGGGGGCGACTACGAAGATGGCTGAGCAGATCGCCGAAGGAATCTCCTCTAATCAGATAGATGTTAAGCTTTATAATATAGCCGAGAGTGACCGTACCGAAGTGATCACCCAGATGCTTACTGCCAGGGGTTTTCTCTTCGGTTCCTCCACCCATGATAATGATATGCTGCCCAATATCGCCGCCTTCCTGGAGATCGTCAAAGGCCTGAAAACCAAAGGCAGGAAAATCAGCTTCTTTGGCTCTTATGGCTGGACAGGAGGGGCGCTTAAGGAGATGGAGGAGATGCTTAAAGATAGCGGGGCAGATTTTACGATTCCGGGATTGTCTTTTAAGTATGTCCCTGACAAAGCCGAATTGGCAAACTGTTTTGAATTCGGGAACAAATTCGCCAGACTTTTAAAATGAAGAATATCCCCGCGGCAATAGCGGATTTCTTACAGCTTCAAGGGTTTGTAATAATTTCCTCCATAGACGAACAAGGTTTCCCGCATAATTCGTGCAAGGGTATAGTTAAAATCGATAAGCGCGGAGAGATCTATTTGATCGATGTTTATCACGGCTTAACATGCCAGAATATAAAACGCGAACCCAAGATAAGCATCTGCGCGGTTGATGAGCATAAATTCATGGGTTATTGTCTTAAAGGCAAAGCCAGGATTATGCCTGATGATGAGATCAGCCATGAGATCATTAAATTCTGGGAGGATAATATCACCTCGCGCCTGGCTAAAAGGCTTTTGAAGAATTTGGCAGAGGAAAAATCCCGCTCTCATCATCCTGAGGCCAGCCTTCCCGGGCCCAAGCATCTTATTTCCGTTGTAGTGGATGAGATTGTTGATCTTGCCCCAAATCATTTAAGAAAGGACGGCCCTCATGGCTAAAAGCGTTAAAGTTTACAGCACGCCGAGCTGTCCCTGGTGTATCCGGGCCAAGCAGTTCCTGAAGGAAAACAATATCATTTTTCAGGATATGGATGTGTCCGTAGACAAGCAGGCAGCAGATGAAATGGTGCAAAAATCAGGGCAGATGGGGGTTCCGGTTTTAGATATTGACGGCGAAATCATTGTAGGGTTTGATAAGGAGAAGATAAAGCAATCATTGGGATTATAATCCATCGCCATGCAAATCTATGATTTGATTATTATTGGGGCGGGGCCGGCAGGGATTACTGCCAGCGTCTACGCGGCCAGGAAGAAGCTAAGCTTCCTGGTGATCAGCTTGGATATCGGCGGGCAGGCTGCCTGGAGCGGGGATATCGAAAATTACACAGGGTATCAATTTATCACCGGCCCGGAGTTGGCAGGCAAGTTTGAAGAGCATATGCGTAAATACGGCATTGCCTTAAAAGAAAATGAAGAGGCCCTGGCGCTTAAAAAATCAGGAGAAGTTATTTCGGTAAAAACCAATAAGGCGGATTACCAGGCCAGGAGCGTAATTATTGCCTCGGGTAAGAAATCAAAAGAACTGGGGATCCCGGGGGAAAAAGAATTCAAGAATCGTGGCCTGACTTATTGCGCTACCTGCGATGGACCGCTGTTCGCAGGCAAGGTAGTTTCTGTAATCGGCGGAGGCAATTCCGCTTTGGATGCGGCTTTGCAGCTGACTAAGATTTCCAGGCAGGTGTATATCATAAATAATACCGGCCAGTTAGGCGGAGATGAGATTATGCGCCAGAAGGTACAGGCAGGCGGCAATGTTACTATTTTAAATAATTCTCAGGTTGTATCAGTGCTGGGGGATAAATTTGTCAGCGCCATTAAAATAAAGGATAGCGCCGGCCTGAAGGAATTAGCAGTGCAGGGGGTATTTGTGGAGATTGGGCTTATCCCCAATGTCGCCTTCGCCGGGGAGGTGGAAAAGAACGAAAGAGGGGAGATAAAAATTGATTCGCGTAACCGGACGAATATCCCGGGTATTTTTGCCGCCGGCGATGTGACGGATGTGCAGGAGAAGCAGATCATTATTGCCGCCGGAGAAGGTTCGAAAGCCGCTTTAAGTACTTTTCGTTATCTTGCGCGGAAGGAATTTTAACAAGGAGGATAAGATGAGAGAGAGAATTGAAAAGGCATTAGATAAGGTCAGGCCTATGCTGGCAGCGGATGGCGGGAACGTAGAGTTAGTCGAGGTGACCGCCGACGGAGTGGTCAAATTGAAGTTAAAGGGAAGTTGCGGATGCTGCCCGATGAGCTCGATGACCTTAAAGATGGGGATTGAAAAGATCTTAAGGCAGGAGGTCCCGGAAATTAAGGAAGTTGTGGCATTGTAAAAGCTTTGATGACGGCCCTTCAGAAGAAACTCGCCTGTCTTAAAAGCATGATTTCCGGGTATAAATCATGCTTAGTTGCTTTTTCCGGAGGCCAGGACAGCGCGCTTTTGCTTAAAATCTGTTCTATGGCGCTGCCAAAGGATAAAATTCTGGCAGTTACAGCTGTTTCTGCTACTTATCCTAAAGATGAATTAGCCAAGGCAAAAATATTGGCTAAAAATATAGGCGCAAGGATTAAG
>JBAZQO010000044.1:0-8940 GCA_041645145.1 Candidatus Omnitrophota bacterium | reverse complement strand
GCATGGGTTTTATCGTGACCATGCGCACTTTTGATATGTCGCGGCCGGGGGTTGCTGCCCAGGCATTAGGTATTGCCCAGGGTGCGCTGGAATTGGCGGTAAAATATGTGCGCGAAAGAGTGCAGTTTGGTAAATCCATCTCCAGTTTTCAGGGGATCCAGTGGATGTTAGCGGATATGGCCACCGAAGTCGAAGCTGCCCGCGCCCTGGTTTATTCCTGCGCCAGGATGGTTGACGCAGGAGTTAAGGATGTGGCTAAAGAATCGGCAATGGCTAAGATGTATGCCTCCGATGTTGCCATGAAGGTTACGGTGGATGCCTTGCAGTTATTCGGCGGATACGGCTATATGAAAGATTATCCGATCGAAAAATATGTGCGCGACGCCAAGATCACCCAGATTTACGAGGGGACAAATCAGGTGCAGCGCAGCATTATCGCCTTGCAGTTGATTAAGGAAATGGCCAAATAGGCTAAGCTAAGTAAAAGATGAATATAATTGTTTGCATAAAGCAGGTCCCGGAGACAACCGAGGTAAGGATCAATCCTGAAACCAATACGCTGATACGTGAGGGGGTGAAGTCGATCATCAATCCCTTTGATATGTACGCCATCGAAGAAGCTGTGCGGCTTAAGGAGAGATTCGGCGGTAAGGTCAGCATAGTTACTATGGGGCCACCTCAAGCAGAGGCAGCTTTACGCGAAGCCATCTCTATGGGAGCTGACGAAGGGTATTTAGTCTGTGACCGCGCCTTTGCCGGAAGCGATACCTGGGCAACCAGCTACACCTTGGCAGGCGCAATCAAAAAGCTGGGGCAATTTGATTTAATTATCTGCGGCAAGCAGGCCTCAGACGGTGATACCGCGCAGGTTGGCCCGGGAATATCCACGCATTTAAATATCCCCCAGGTTACTTATGTTAAGAAAATAGAAGAAGTAACTGATAAGTTGGAGAACAATGGTTTGGCTTCCAATAGCCAAAGCCATAAGTCAATGCGCGTGGAGAGGATGCTGGAAGAAGGGTATGAAATTATCCAAACACCGTTGCCGGTGCTCTTAACCGTAGTTAAAGAGATCAATGAGCCAAGGATCCCTTCGTTGAAAGGCCTGATGCGCGCCAAATCCGCTAAAATCATTATGTTCACCCAGAAGGAACTTAACCTGGACAGCCAGCAGATCGGCTTATGCGGTTCGCCGACCCAGGTTGTGAAAATATTTACCCCTGCCCCCAGGCTCGGCGGACAGATGCTTAAAGGGGAGATTCCTGATGTAGCTAAGCAATTGGTGGATTTGATCAAAGACGAGGTCCATTAAAGATGTCCATACAGGTTATTATTGAAAAATGCACTGGATGCACGTTATGTGTTAAGGCTTGTCCGTTTGACGCCATCCGTATGACGGACTGGCCAGAGGGCCGTGGTTCGGCCTCCGATAGGCCACAAGGCCATGGTTTGGCCTCCTGTGGCCAAAGCCATAGCCGAAGCCATAAGAAAGCCTTCATCGATTTAAACAAATGCACCCTTTGCGGCGCCTGTAAAGATGTCTGTAAATTCAAGGCGATTTTATTGGAGAAGACCCCTGCCGAATGCGCACTGCCGGACATCAAGGATTATAAAGGTATCTGGGTGTTTATTGAACAGAAGAATGGCCGGGTGCAATCAGTCTCCTACGAGTTATTAGGCAAGGCGCATGAGCTGGCCAAGAAATTAAACTGCCAGGTAAGCGGGGTCTTGATCGGCGATAAATTGGAAGACCAGTTAGACGAGCTGATCTTCTGCGGGGCGGATAATATTTATTTGGTCCAGGCACCGGAGTTAGCCAATTTTCAGGATGAACCATACACTAATATATTAGTCCAGCTGGTTAAAAAATACAAGCCTGAGATCCTTCTCTGCGGGGCGACAAATATCGGAAGGTCTTTGATCTCTCGCGTAGCCATAAATATTAAAGCCGGACTGACCGCGGATTGCACCGGTTTAGACATTGACCCGGATAAGAAGATCCTGTTGCAGACCCGTCCGGCATTCGGCGGGAACATTATGGCAACGATCATTTCTCCGAATTACCGTCCGCAAATGGCCACAGTGCGGCATAAGGTTTTTACGCCTTTGCCCGCGGATAAAAAACGTAAAGGCAAGATTATCAGAGAGAGTTTTGACAGTTCACTTTATGTTTCGCGCACCAAGCTTTTGGATATTATTGAAGAGATTGAATCAACGGTGAACCTCTCTGAAGCGGATATTATTGTTTCCGGCGGCCGCGGAATGGCAGGCCAGGAGAACTTCAAATTACTGGAGGATCTGGCCCATGTTTTAGGGGCCGCGGTCGGCTCCAGCCGCGCGGCAGTTGACAGCGGTTGGATGCCTTATTCGCACCAGGTGGGCCAAACCGGCAGGACCGTTGCCCCCAAGATCTATATTGCCTGCGGCATATCCGGACAGATTCAGCATCTTGTCGGTATGCAATCCTCAAAAATTATCATTGCCATCAATAAAGACCCCGAAGCCCCCATATTCAAGGTATCCACCTATGGAATAGTAGGGGATCTTTTCCAGGTAGTTCCTGCTTTAGCTCAAGCTTTCAAAACAGCTTTAAGAAAATAAACCAGCAAGGAAATGGGGTCAGAATTATTTTTTATATAAAAAATAATTCTGACCCCATTTCTGTGACCCCATTTCTGTCCCCGGTCTAAAATGTAACCTATGTCTAGTCTTGACAAAACCCCCTTGACAAAATCTGGGGGGGGGTAAACTATTGACTAATAGCAATAAGATCAAGTCAACGCAATTGCCCATTGACTACGAAGAAATTAATGTTTACCAACCTTAAAAATATTGTATCAGAAAAAGAATATGGTTTCACCCTAATTGAACTGATCGTAGTCATAATCATCTTAGGGATACTGGCAGCATTAGGTATAACTCAATACTCTAATGTAGTTGAAAGGGGGCGAGTTGCTGAAGCCAGAATGCGTATAGGCGTTATGCGGCAACTAGCTACAGAATATTATTGGGAGAAAGGTACTCTTCTTGGTCTCAACCAACCCTGGCTAGGCGTAGATAATACGTGTTCATCCAATGGCTTCTATAGATGTAGGATGGGGACTCTTGAAGAAGATAGAGTTAATTTATCTTGTGTGAGATGCGTCGAAGGCGAAGGCGGTAAAAATCCCAGTGGTGCCTATTATAACATATTCTTGCGTTGGACACCAGCTACAGGGCTTCAGGAGTGGTTTTGTACGGATGATGCGGGTTCTTGTGTGGGGCGATTATTATAGTTTAATGTAGCTGATAAGTAAATCTTAAAACTTTAAGGTGGTCACAATTTGTGACCACCTTTTCTTTTTATACATATTTCTGCATCCGAATGATGAATATTGAGCATATCTGTAGTCATATGTTAAAGAATGTAAAGATTCTCCTTGACAAAAATTTTTCCGTTGTTTATAATGCGGGCATGGTAAGCAGTAACTTAATGACTATAGAGGATCTCGCGGATTACTTAAAGGTAACCCGCCGTACTATTTATGACTGGCTAAAACATAATAAGATACCGGCGTTAAAGCTGGTCGGGCAATGGCGTTTTAAAAAAGATAAAATTGATGCCTGGCTTGAAGGTCAGTCGCAACCACATTAACATTGGGAGGATCAACGCATGTACTTTAAAAGATTAGAGCTTATCGGTTTTAAATCTTTCTGCGATAAGACAACCCTTAATTTTGAACCGGGGATTACCGCGGTGGTCGGCCCAAATGGCTGCGGCAAATCTAACATCTTTGATTCTATCCGCTGGGTTTTAGGGGAGCAGTCGGCAAAATCCCTGCGCGGCTCAGAGATGCTTGATGTCATCTTTAACGGCACGGATAATAAAGAAGCGTTAAGCATGGCAGAGGTAAGCCTGGCTTTTGATAATTCCGACCGTTTTTTTAAAGTTGAGCATCCCGAAGTAATCATTACCCGCAGGCTTTTCCGCTCCGGCGAGAGCGAATATATGCTTAACAAAACCACGGTTCGGCTTAAGGATATCCTGGATATATTATCAGGAACGGGTATCGGTGCTGAGAGTTATTCTATCGTTGCCCAGGGAAAGATCGACCTGGTCTTAAGCTCGCGGCCTGAAGACCGCAGGGTGGTGTTTGATGAGGCATCGGGGATAACCAAATACAAATCCCAGAAGAGAGAGACCATGCGCAAGCTTGAAGAGACAGAACAGAACCTCTTGCGCGTAAATGACATTGTCACGGAGGTCAAGCGCCAGATTGGTTCTTTGGAGCGACAGGCAAATAAGGCGCGCAGGTACAAAGAGATTTTTGAAGAGTTGAAATTAAAGGAGATTGATCTTGCCTCTCTGGATAAGAGTATCCTGCTTAAGCAGAAAGATGAAATCTCTAAGCAGCTCTCTACTCTAAAGGAGGATGAGCTTAAGCTGTTTGAGATCGTCGCCGCCCAGGAAGCCAGGATCGCCAACCGACAGGCAGAATTAAAGGCCCTGGAGGAAAGCATGATGGCCGCTCGCAGCGAAATGCTTAACCTGGAAAACAGCCTGGTGCGTAATAATGAGCATATTAATTTTAACCAGCAGCGCATCAGTGAATTGATCGAAAACATCAGCCTCTTAGAAAGCCGGATGGAGCAGGCCAAGGCAAAGCTTAGCCAGGATGAAGAAAAATTGCAGAAGGTGCGCGATGAATACTCCAGGCTTAAGCAGGATATAGAAGGAAAGGAGTCTATTCTTAAGCAGAAGGAAGAGGAGATTAATAAATTGAGCTTATCCATCAAGGACTCCCTTGAGATCATTTCCGAGAGCAAAAAAATCATTCTGGAGCTGGAAACCAGGATTTCAAATACCAAGAATGAGATCGGGGATTTTAATTCCAAGCACCAGGTGTTCCTGGCGCGTAAAAAAAGGCTGGAGATAGAAAAGGCCACGGTTTATGAGGAGAAGGCGATTGCCCAGGAGGCTTTAAAGAATATTACCGGCCAACTAGAAGGTATCCGGCAGCTGGTAGAGGAGTTTAAGCAGAAAATATCCAATGTAAAGACAAGCCTTACGCAGGAGGAGTTTAACTTAGCCGGTATTGAGAAGGATATCACTACCTTCGAAAATGAGAAGCTGACCCTGGTTTCGCATAAAGAATTTTTGGAGACACTGAAGACCAAATATGAGGATATCGGTGAATCGCTTAACGCGGTAATCTATCTGGATAAGATGCCTCAGGAAAGCTTTACCGGCCTGGTGGTTAAAATTAAAAATCTTGAACCCTCTACCTTTAAATTGAGTGGAGAAGCCAAGCCCATTGAATTAGATACGCAGAGAATTGATGAAAAGATCGCAAGATTAGAGGAGGCTCTGGGAGAGTTAAGGAACAAAAAGGTGCTGCGCCAGACCTGCATTTCGGAATTAAATAAAATGTCTGCCGGCTTAGAGCAGGAGTTGCGTAATCATGAGATCGCCCTGGCCAACAAAGAATCAAGCCAGGGAGCGGCCCGGGAGCAGTTCAATAAGATCAAAGAAGAAGAGGATGTCATTGTGATGGAGTTAGCCCAGCTGCAGCGCGAGATTTCAACAATACAGCAAAACTTAGCCAATGCGCAGGCGCAGTTGTCCAATTTAAATAATGAGCAAAGGCAGAAACAGGATTTGATCGTTCAGCAAGAGGATACTATTTCCTTAAACAGCAGATTACGCGAAGAGCTCCTGGTGTTGATCACTCAAACCAAGACTGAAATTGAAGCGTTGAACAAGCGTTTTATTTCCGATGAATCTACCTTAATGACCTTGGATGATACTTATGCGCAGGATAAAGCCAGCCTTGAGAATGCCCGTCAGCAGGCCGGCGAATCTAAGGCGCGCCTTGAGGAGCTGAAAGCCGAGATTGAGGATTGCCGGAAAAATATTGAAACAGCGCAGGGAGAAATTAAGCTAAAAAAAGATATCCTCTCAGAAGTTGAAGTAAAATACAATGAAGTATCCGGCGGCACAGCGACGGCTGCGAAAAAGATTGAAGCTGACCGCAGGCAGGCTGACCAGATCAAAAACCAGCTGCACCAGTTAGAGATGCAAGATAAAGACGTGGATTACCGATATGCTGCGATAAAAGAAAGAATGTTTTCCGCGTATAAAATAGATTTAGATGCCCAGGAAGAATTAACTAAAGAACTGGATTATCAGGCGCTAGCTAATGAAATCAATGAATTGAAGAAGAAGCTGGATTCCTACGGCACGGTCAACCTGGTAGCTATTGAAGAGTATGATGAATTAAAACAGCGCTATGATTTTCTTATCCAGCAGCAGACTGACCTTTTGAGCGCCAAAGAATCTTTGCATCAGGCGATCCTTAAGATCAACCGTACTACCAAGCAGATGTTTATGGAGACATTTGAGAAGGTCAAGGTAGAGTTTAAGAATTATTTCCGCCTGCTTTTTAACGGCGGTGACGCGCAACTATTCCTGCTGGATGAGGCAGACCCGCTTGAGTCGGGGATTGAGATCATCTGCCGTCCTCCGGGAAAGAAATTACAGAATGTGCTGCTCTTAAGCGGCGGGGAGAAGGCCATGTCGGCGATAGCGCTTATCTTTGCCATATTTAAAGTCAAGCCTTCGCCGTTTTGCATCCTGGATGAGATCGACGCGGCCCTTGATGAAGCCAATGTTGACAGGTTCTCCAGGGTCCTGCAGGAATTTTCCAAGGCTTCGCAGTTCATCGTAATTACTCATAACAAGAAGACTATTGTTAACGCCAATATTATGTATGGCATTACCATGGAGCAGTCAGGGGTTTCCAAGATCGTTTCCGTAAAACTATCGCAGGATAAAGAGAAGGAAAAAGAACCGGAAGCAGTTACAGTTTGAGAATTGAATTAGCTGCAGCAGGTATTATTCTTGCCTTTGTTTTTGGCTTGGTAGAGGCAGTTGTCTGAAGAGGCGATCAACTCTGCCGGAAGCAGGCCATCCTCGGGGAAGGTGGAGATCCCCAGGCTTACCGTGAGCATCTTGTTAGGAAAGATACCTTCATTCAGGAAAGGGTATTTCTGAATATCCATTCTTATGCGTTCAGCGATCATATAGGCTTCTTGTTTATCGGTCTGGGGCAGGATTATGGTGAACTCCTCGCCGCCGTAACGGCAGACCAGGTCCATTTTTCGCGATTGATTGCGCAGCAGTTGCGCTAAATCCTTTAATATTTTATCTCCCGCCTGATGCCCGAGAGTATCGTTGTAAATCTTAAAATCATCTATATCTACGGTAATTAAGCTAAGTTGGCTTTTGGTTGCCTTGGCTTTTTCAAGCTGGGTCAGCAGGAGGTATTGAAAATATCCGTGGTTCCAAAGATTAGTCAGGTAATCTGAATGCGCGTGCTCAACGGTTTTTTCGTAGAGTTGGGAGTTTTCAATGGCCAGGCCCGCCTGGTTAGCCAGCATCGTAAGCATGCGCAGGTCATCTTTGGTGATGGGATCGTTAGTGATAAAATTATCCGCCACGATTATCCCGTTTACCCGGTCTTTCGCTTTTAAGGGGATGAGCACCAGTTCATTACTTTCCAGCATGCGGATCACCGGTGAGTTCCGGTAATGATGGATAGATTCCCTGGTCAGATGCAGCGGCATGCCCTCCAATACCGTTAAGGAAAGCGGGTTTTCTTCTTTATCATACATGGCTACTTTCAGGTTTTTGACCTGACGGTTAAATCCTGATTCCAATACAGCGTTGGAGTTCTTAAAGGCGTTAATCAGGTCTTCGAGGTCCATTTTCTCCTCTTCGATCTTGGTCCAGGCCGCGTTAGCCTCTTCACCGCTCTCCGGGCCTATCCCCAGCTTGCCTTCGATAATCTTTTCCTTTTCATTAACCAAAAAAAGCATGGCCCGGTTAAACCCCAGTCCTGTATGCGCGGTAACTCCGGTAAGGATGATATAGAGGATCTCATCCAGCTTTAAGGTGGTGCGCATGGCGTTAGAGATCTCATAGAGGATATCCAACTCGATCTTTGTGCGCTCAAGTTCTGTTTTTAACTTATTTATTTCTTCCATAATGTATAAATTAGCATATTTTACCGGTAATGTCAAGAAAGGGGGTGTTTACCTTATTACTTTACTTTATTAGTTAGAAATTCCGCTTTCATGCGTCTATTGTTTCAGAAAGGAGGATTCTATTAAAAGCTTGCAGAAGGCACAGGAATGTGGTTGACACTTGGGTGGGGGCGGGTTATAATATTAAATCTCAAAAGTAAAATTGGAGGATTAAAATGATAATTGATAAGAAAAAAGAAGAGGTAAAAGATATGACTGACCGCCAAAAGGCGCTGGAGCTGGCGCTGGCGCAGATAGAAAAACAGTTTGGTAGGGGCTCGATCATGAAGCTGGGCGCGCACACTAAGACCAATGTTGAAGTTATATCTACCGGTGCGCTTACCCTTGATTTGGCTCTGGGTATAGGCGGACTTCCTCGCGGAAGGGTAGTGGAGATATTCGGGCCGGAGGCTTCCGGGAAAACCACTTTAACTTTAACGGCGATAAGGGAGAACCAGAAAAAAGGCGGGGTGGCGGCATTCATTGATGCTGAACATGCTTTTGATTCAACTTATGCAAAATTAATCGGTGTTAATTTAGATGATCTGCTAATTTCTCAGCCGGACACCGGGGAGCAGGCTTTAGAGATTACAGAAACTTTAGTGCGTTCTAACGCCGTAGATTTAGTGGTAATTGACTCGGTGGCGGCATTAACTCCTCGAGCAGAAATCGAAGGAGAGATGGGTGATTCACATATGGGGCTTCAGGCGCGGTTGATGTCGCAGGCTTTGCGTAAATTGACTGGCGCTATCAGTAAATCGCGCACTACGGTAATTTTCATCAATCAGTTGCGGGAAAAAATTGGCGTGATGTTCGGCTCCCCTGAGACCACTCCGGGTGGACGGGCGTTAAAATTTTATTCATCGGTAAGATTGG
>JBAZQO010000043.1:0-9090 GCA_041645145.1 Candidatus Omnitrophota bacterium | reverse complement strand
AATCCCGGGATTCCTTCAACCGCCTTGGGGATAGCTTTAACGGCTTAACCATGGTGGGCAACGGTTTTGATTTAGCACTTTTAAAACAGTCGGGAATTGAGAAGGCTGATGCTTTCTGCGCGGTAACTAACGGTGACAACACCAATCTGATTAGCGCCCAGGTGGCTAAGAAGATTTTTCGCGTGCCCAAAGTATTAGCCCGCGTGTATGATCCGCAGCGCGCGCATATTTACGCCGCGCTTGGTCTGGACATTATCAGCGGGACAATGCTTTTTTCCGCAATGCTGCGCGATAAGATTATTGAAAGCAGGTTCTCCAGCTACTTAATTGAGTCTAAGGATTTAGGAGTTATTGAAATTGAAGTAAAAGACAACTTAGTGGGCAAAATTATCCAGGATATAAATATCCCCGGTGATTTTATCGTAGTCGCCGTAAGGAGGATGCAGGGGGTTATCATTCCGGAGCCCAAGACTGTTTTAAAAAATAAAGATACTTTAATGGGCGTAGTGAAGGTTTCCAGCCTTAAAGAAGTCAGGGAAAAGTTCCATTTGGGAGAAAAATAGTTATGTATATTTTGATTATCGGCGCAGGCAAGGTGGGATATTTTCTAGCCAAGAGGCTCTGCCAGGGCGAACATACGGTCAGTATTGTGGATAAAGACCGCTTAGTCTGCGAAGAGGCAGCTAAAGAGTTAGAGGCTTTAGTAGTCAACGGAGACGGATGCGACCCAAAAATCCTGGAAGAGGCGGGGATCCAGCGCGCCGATGTTTTGGCTGCGGTTACCGGCGATGATGAAGATAACCTGATTATCTGCCAGCTGGCCAAGGAAAAGTTTAACCTGCAGCGCACTGTCGGCCGGGTGAATAACCCTGATAATGAGCATACCTTTAGCGAGTTAGGCATTGATGTCCCGGTTGACTCAACAAAAATTATCGCTAAAATTATTGAAGAGGAGGTTTCTTTCTCCGACTTTGTAAATCTGATGAGTTTTAAGCGCGGTAAGCTGGCGATAGTGCGCGTAGATTTGCCCGAAGATTCCCCGGTAATTAACAAAGAAGTAAAAGATATTATCCTGCCGCAGGATGCGGTTCTGGTTTCTATCGTCCGCGGGGAGGAAGTGATCCTGCCCAAGGGCAATACAGTGCTTAAGCCTGGAGATGATGTGATCGCGATTACCTTGATCGGTAATGAACCGCAGCTATTAAGTCTTTTAGCCGGGAAACTCTAAAATGAATTTTAAGCCCGCCTTAAATATTGCACTCGGCATTACTGTGGAAGTCCTCTATGTTTTTACTATAATACTGGCAGCTTTTTTAATCTGCTTAGCAGTATCTTTTAAGCCATGATCCTTAGGCCCCGCCTGGAAGATTTAAAAATCATCGGTTTTTACCTTGGGAAAATCATCCTGGGGTTAGCCCTAACCATGGTTATCCCGATTTTAGCGGGCCTTCTTTTTAAAGAAAAAAATCCCGCCCTGGATTTTGTCATCGGTATCGAAGCCTCGGTTATTTTAGGGTTGTTGCTGATCAAGATTTGCCATACAGAAAAAGACCTGAATTGGATGCAGGGGATGATCGTGGTCAGCCTTTCCTGGATTGTGGCGATGATTTTAGGCGCGATCCCTCTCTATTTAAGCGGGCATTGGAAATCTTTTTTGGATGCCTGTTTTGATGCCATGTCCGGGTTTGCCACCACAGGCCTTACTTTAGTGCAAGACCTGGATCATATTTCCTATACGCATAATCTCTGGCGACATTTGATCATGTTTCTCGGAGGGCAGGGTATTGTAGTCATTGCCCTGTCATTTTTTGTGCGCGGTTTTTCCGGGGCATTCAAGATGTATGTGGGAGAGGGGCGTGATGAAAGGATCATGCCTAACATAATCCATACTTCTAGGTTTATCTGGTTGGTAAGCATTGTATATCTTATCCTGGGCACCTTTGCCTTAGGCTTAACCGGCATATTCAACGGCATGAAACCGGCCAATTCATTTTTTCATGGTGCCTGCGTATTTATGGCTGCTTTTGATACCGGCGGATTCACCCCGCAGTCGCAAAATATACTTTATTACCATAGCATGGTATATGAGTTGATTACCATAATTATTATGGTTTTGGGGGCGATTAATTTTAAGCTGCATTATCATCTGTGGAGGGGCAACCGCAGGGAGATAATCAAGAATATTGAAACCACAACTCTTTTTATAACCATTATGGCCACCTTTTCTATTGTTGCTGTCGGCTTAGCACAGGTAGGCAGCTATCCTGGCGCACTACTACTTTTTCGCAAAGGGTTTTATCAGCTTATCTCGGGGCACACCGGCACGGGTTTCCAGACTATTTATCCTCAGCAGTTTATTGCCGATTGGAACCATCTTGCTTTACTGGGGATAATCCCGGCTATGGCTTTAGGCGGGGCGGTATGTTCAACTACCGGGGCAATTAAGATGCTGCGCATCGGGATTATCTTTAAGGCTTTTAAGGAAGATCTAAAAAGAATCATCATGCCGGAGAGGGCAATAGTTATTGAGAAGTTTCATCACATAAAAGAAGTGTTCTTGGCGGATAAGCAGGTCAGAAGTGCCTTAATTATTACCCTGGCCTATATAATTCTATATGGCCTGGGCGCATTAGCGGGGATGTTTTATGGCTACCCTTTTTTGGAGTCGCTTTTTGAATCCACTTCCGCGGCAGCTAACGTGGGGTTATCCTGCGGGATTACCAATACGGCGATGCCCGCAGCCTTGAAGGTTACTTATATAATACAGATGTGGGCCGGGAGGCTTGAATTTATGTCGGTATTTACGATAATCGGGTTTTTAGTAGCAACAATTAAAGGAAAATGAAAATAAATTTTAAATCAGTCTTAATAATCTTATATTTGGCGTTTTTTGTTTTGCCGCGGACATCTTTTGCCCAGGGATTAAGCAGTAGCGAACTGATCAAGAATGCCAAGCAATATGACGGCAAGTTAGTAGTATATACCGGCGAGGTGATCGGGGATGTCATGTTCAGGGGTGGGAATGCCTGGGTAAATATTAATGATGGTAATAATGCGCTTGGCATATGGATGAGCGCCTCTTTGGCTAAAGAGATAAATTATGAAGGTAGTTATAAATCCCGGGGGGACAGCCTGGAGGTAACCGGTATATTTCACCGCGCCTGCCCTGAGCACGGCGGAGACCTGGATATTCATGCTCAAGGCCTGCGTAAAACCGCAAACGGCAGGATGGTCAGTGAAAGGACGAATTCAGATAAGAGAAACCTCAGCCTCATCTTAGGCGGGGCGCTGTTATTGATATGGATATTAACCTTATTCAGACACAGATAGAAACTGATTTGGCAAGTGTTCGTTCCCTGCAGGCCTTAGAAGAACTGCGCGTCAAATATTTGGGGAGAAAAGGGCTGATTGCGGAGTTGACCGGCTCTATCCCCGCGCTTGCCGTAGAACAGCGTGGAAGTTTTGGCAAAGAGGTCAATGCCTTAAAAAACAAGCTGTTGAATCTTCTCGCCGAGAAAGAAAAATCTTTAGCCGGGGATAACCGCAAGTCAGGCGATGCTGATATTGATATTGGCATGCCCGGGATCGCTTCAGGATTGGGCTCCGTGCATCCGATTACCCGGGTTATCGATGAGATCTGCGCCATATTTAGCCATATGGGTTTTTGCGTACTCGAAGGCCCTGAAGTTGAAACAGAGCACAATAATTTTACGGGGCTGAATATCCCCCTGGAACATCCTTCGCGCGATGCCTTTGACACCTTCTATCTGAAGGATTATCCTAAGCTTCTCTTGCGCAGTCATACCTCACCCATGCAGGTGCGGGCAATGAAAGCGCACAAGCCGCCGCTGGCTATTGTTGTGCCGGGCAGGGTTTACCGGCCGGATGCCGTGGATGCCAGCCACCTTTTTATGTTCCATCAGATCGAAGGGTTTCTGGTTGATGAAAATATAAGGTTTTCGGATTTAAAGGGGACGCTGAGCTTTTTTGCCAAAAGCGTATTTGGCAGCGATATCAAGATGCGCTTCCGGCCGCATTTTTTTCCTTTTACCGAACCATCGGCAGAGGTAGATATCTCTTGCATTATCTGCGCAGAAGCGCGCACCGGCTCCTCCGATAAAGCCGGGTGCTGCAAGGGACAGAGGATAGAGGACAGAGGACAGAAAAAAAATTGTCCTGTGTGTCACGGTAAAGGCTGGCTTGAGATATTAGGC
Source organism: Candidatus Omnitrophota bacterium (assembly GCA_041645145.1). Taxonomy (GTDB): domain Bacteria; phylum Omnitrophota; class Gorgyraeia; order Gygaellales; family Profunditerraquicolaceae; genus UBA6249. The sequence goes on along the minus strand of JBAZQO010000043.1, from coordinate 4,876 downwards.
GCGGGCATGATCCACCCCAATGTTTTTAAACAGGTGGGTTATAATCCCGGGAAATATACCGGTTTTGCTTTTGGCATGGGCATAGAGAGGATCGCCATGCTTAAATACGGGATCAATGATATCAGGTTATTCTTTGAGAATGATTTAAGGTTCCTGAAACAATTTTAGAATATGAAAGTAACTTATAACTGGCTAAAAGATTTTTTAAATATTAAAATTTCCCCTAAGGCCCTGGCAGAAAAGCTGACCATGGCAGGCCTGGAGGTGGTTTCCCTGGAGGAGGCAGGGGGTGATTTTGTTTTTGAGATAGAAATCACCTCAAACCGGCCGGACTGGTTAAGTATCCTCGGGGTTGCCCGGGAGATCAGCGCTATTACCGGCGCAAAACTTAAAACCGTCAACCTCAAAGAGCCGAAGATAAAAGCAAGAGAGTTTAAACCGGTAAAAATCTCTATCGCGGATAAGCAAGACTGCTCTTTTTATAGCGCAAGGATAATCTGTGATGTAAAAGTAGGCCCCTCGTCTGATTGGCTGAAGAAAAGGCTGGAGCTGCTTGGCTGCCGTAGCATAAATAATATCGTTGATATCACCAATTATGTTTTATTTGCACTGGGCCATCCGTTGCATGCTTTTGACCTGGACCTTTTAGCGCAGGGAGAAATTGTTGTGCGCCGGGCTAAGCCGGGTGAGAAAATAACCACCCTGGATAATCAGCTAAGGCCGTTGAGCCAGGGTATTCTAATTATCGCGGATAAGGACAAGCCGCAAGCTATCGCCGGGATTATGGGAGGCAAAGATACCGAGGTTACCGGGAAGACGCGCAACATTTTACTCGAGTCGGCGGTGTTTAACCCCTTGCTTATACGGCGCGCCCGGCAAAGATTAGGCCTGCAATCCGAGTCAGCATATAGATTTGAAAGGGGGGTTAATTTAGAATCCGCTAAAATTGCTTCTTTGGCTGCCCAGGAGTTGATTTGCAAGCTGGCTTTCGGAAAACCCCAGGGACATAAAAGCTCAGGCATATCCAAATCATCCGGCGCATTGATTAAATTAGAGGTAGCATATGTAAACAGGATATTAGGGGCAAATATACCCGCGTTTAAGATCAAGCGGATCTTAAGCGGCCTGGGTTTTAATCTGAAGGCGCAGCACCCGGCCTTATCGGATAGGCCGGTACGCGCTTCTGCGCAGGCAAAAAATACCCTGGTAATAAAGGTGCCTGGTTTTCGCCAGGATGTAAAGTTGCCCATAGACCTGGTGGAGGAGATCGGCCGGATTTATGGCTACCCCCAGATTCCGGAAACCCTGCCCGCGATAAAGCCGAATGTAAACATCTGCGGCAAAAGGGATACTATTTCCCATATAAAAAATGTGTTGGTTGGTTTGGGCCTGCAGGAGGCAATCACCTATAGTTTAGTTGACCGGGAGTTGTTGGCAAAATCCGGGATTAAGCCGGATGCGCAGCCGGTTGAAATTCTTAATCCTTTAAGTCGCGAGCAGGAGGTTTTGCGCCCCACGCTTCTGCCCAGTCTTATCCGCTGCCTGGCGTATAACTTAGACCGGCAGCAGGAGTATGTAAGCATCTTTGAGATAGCCAATGTTTTTTCAGGTGGTGCTGATTACCCACGGGAAAGATTTTCTTTGGGCATAGCTTTATGCGGGAGGCGCTCTTTTTTGACCAAAGATGGTTTAGTCAGGGATGAGGTTACTCTCCTGCACTTAAAAGGTATTTTAGAGGGCCTGCTTAGTAAGCTTGGGATCCGGGATTATGATTTCAGGGATCAAGGCGAAAGAGGGGTCATCATTGTTATTAATCAGCAGGAAGCAGGCATTATGCTTAATTTAAAGAAACAAGTTCTGGATGCCTTTGGTATCAAGAACAAACAGGTTATTTTGGCTGAGGTAGATTTAGAAAAGATATTTGCGCTTATAAATTTAGGCAAGAAATTCTCAGGGCTTCCCAGATACCCGTCGATAACCAGGGATATAAGTTTTATAATCAAAGATGATATATCTGTCAAGGGCATGCTTGCGGCAATAGCGGCCAAAGGCCTGCCGTTGTTGCGCTCAACCGAGGTTGTAGATTATTACCAGGGCAAACAGATCCCTGCCGGATGCAAAGGTTTGACCGTATCCTGTGTTTATCGCGCAGATGACCGTACGCTTACCGAAGAGGAACTAACCCCGTTGCATGATGCTATCTGTTCTTTATTAGAAGAACGCTTTGGAATAAAGTTACGCACAGTAAGTGCGCACTTGCCAACCTTATATGGCAAGGTGCGCTAGGATTGACTTTAGCCCTGGATATGTGCTATACTTTTTATAGAAAATATATGCTCTTTTAGATATCCCTGCGGTGCACGTTGGAGATCTTGATAATTATTGAACCAACACTATTTTCAAGGGAGCCCAAGCTCTCTTGACGCTTAGGCGTCAAGGGGAGGGCACCCACCTGAAACCAAATCGGTTCAGACTATCTATCCAACGGCACTTCTGCGGGGATTTTTTATTGAGGACACAACTTACGGAATGGACCTATTTACTCAGGAACCCCACATCCAGGATAATAATTTACCCTTAGCAGTGCGTATGCGCCCGGCTACCCTTGATGAACTGTTGGGCCAGGATCATATATTGGGCAAGGGTAAATTATTGCGCCGCGCTATCGAGGCTGATCGCCTGGCTTCGCTTATTCTTTTCGGGCCTCCCGGATCAGGAAAAACTTCTTTGGCCTGGTGTATCGCCAAGATCACCCAGGCAAACTATGTGGCTATCAATGCTACCACCTCTAACGTAGAAGAATTAAGAAAGGTTCTTGCTACCGCCAAGTTTAAGGCTATGGAGAGCCAAAAGAAAACCATTCTTTTTATCGACGAGATCCACCGTTTTAATAAGGCGCAGCAGGATGTGCTCCTGCCTGACCTGGAGGAAGGCAGGTTTATATTGATCGGGGCAACCGTGCATAACCCTTATTTTTCACTTACCTCGGCTTTGCTTTCCCGCTCCATTGTCTGTGAATTAAAAGCCCTTGAGGAAGCAGAGCTGTTAGAAATAATTAATAATGCCTTAAAAGACAAAGAGAGGGGCTTGGGCAATATCAGGGTTAAAACTGATAAAAAAGCGCTTAATTTCTTAGCCAAAATTTGTGAAGGTGACGCGCGCAGGGCTCTGGCCGCATTGGAGCTGGGGGTTTTAACGACTGCCGCTTCAGAAGACGGCTATATCAGCTTCGATTTAGAGATAGCCCAGGAGTCCATTCAGAAAAAAGCGGTAGTTTATGACTGCGATGAAGACGGTCATTATGATACTGCCTCGGCATTTATTAAATCCATGCGCGGCTCTGATCCCGACGCGGCGATTTACTGGATGGCCAAGATGCTTTATGCCGGAGAAGATCCGCGGTTTATTGCGCGCAGGGTTTGTATCCTGGCTGCTGAAGATGTGGGCAATGCCGACCCGCTGGCCCTGGTTTTAGCTAACGCGGCTTTACAAATCTCTGAGTTTGTGGGTATGCCTGAAGCCAGGATCCCCCTGGCCCAGGCGGTGATTTATGTTACCTGCGCCCCCAAATCAAACGCTAGCTATTTGTCAATTGAAAAGGCGACCAGGGATATTAAAGAAAACAAGGTACAGGAGGTTCCGGATCATTTGAAAGATACTAACTATAGCGGGGCGGAAAAATTAGGGCACGGGATCGGATATAAATACGCGCATGATTACCCCGGGCATTTTGTAAAGCAGAAATATACGCGTAAAAAGGTGCGCTACTATGAACCTACGAATATAGGCTATGAAGCTAAAATTAAAGAGCGCCTGGAGAAGCTGGCAAGAGGTGAATTAAAATGATGCTGGCAATGCAGATACTGGCGGGTTTAGGCGCGGGAATGGTTATATACGCGGTTTTTGGTATCTTTGCTGCCGGCGTATCCTCTGGGCCGGCCAGGAAAAAAAATGAGTATAAACCCAGGCCTCCTGAAGAGTCCAATCAGGAGCAGAAGACGCGGCGTCTGGAGAACCAGTCTCGGGAATTAGAGAACCAGCTAATCCAGGTCAGGGCTGAGTATGATAAGGAGAAATCCGGATTTTTGCTGGCCAGGGAAAAAGAGGCGAAATTCTCCGATGAGCTGAAGCGCAGGGAGGAGTGGGTAGCTAAGGCTGAGGCAGAGCTGGCCAAGAAGAGCGCGGAGAACCTGGAATTAAAAAATAAGTTTATTGCCAAAGAAAAGGAATTGCAGGAGGAGTTTACCAAGAATGTAGAGTTGTCGCGCCAGCTCCGTGAATTAAAAACATCTTTAGAGGCGGGAGAAAAAGGAGTTCAAGACAAAGAAGAGCAGATCCAGATTCAAAAGCACCAGATCGAAAAACAGCTCAAGGATATCAAGGGGCATTTAGCTGCCATTGCCGAGTTTAATCGTAAAGAAAAAATCAGCGAGTGGGTACCCAAAGCGGAGTTTAATAAATTAAATGAAGAGTACACCCAGCTGGAAAAAGACCTGGAGGAAAGAGAGGAGAGGCTAAAAAGTTTTGCCGCGGAGATCGCGCATTTAAGGCAAGGCCTGCATAAAAAAGAGCAGTCCGCCCAAATACTCAAGGAGGAAGCCGCGCCGCTGCCGGATAACCCTGCGCAGCAGCGCGTACCGGCTGCTCCGGTAAAGCCGGGTGCTGCGCCAGCCTTGGCCCCGGAACCGGAAATAACAGAGGAGCCCGAACTTAAGAAAGAAGAGCCGGAGAAAATAAAGGAAAAAGCGCCTGAGGAAGCCAAGGCCTCACCGCGCATAAGTTTAGATAAGGTCAGGAATATCGGGATTATTGCGCATATTGACGCCGGAAAGACCACTACTACTGAAAGGATACTTTTTTATACCGGCCGCTCCTA
>JBAZQO010000042.1:0-9333 GCA_041645145.1 Candidatus Omnitrophota bacterium | reverse complement strand
TGCTTAAAGAGCAATCACCTTCAATATTAGCGGATGGAGAAATACAGGCTGATGCGGCAATTGTCCCGGAAGTAGCCAGGATAAAATGCCCGGAGAGCCCCATAAGCGCGGGCGCAAATGTGCTCATCTTTCCTAACCTGGAAGCGGGGAATATCGGGTATAAACTTGTGCAGAGGTTAGCTAATGCCAGGGCGATAGGGCCGCTTTTCCTGGGATTGAATAAGCCTGCCAGCGATTTATCCCGCGGATGCTCCGTAGAGGATATTGTTGATTGCGTGGCAGTTACCGCGATAAGGGCGTAATCATGAAGATATTGGTGATAAATAGCGGAAGTTCCTCGATCAAATTTAAGCTCTTCCAGATGCCGGCTGAGCGCCTGATTGAAAAAGGCTCGCTTGAGCATATAGGCGAGAAAGGTTCAAAGTTTGCCAACCATTATTCCGGCTTAAGGATTATCCTGGATAAAATTAATTCTGTGCAGGCTGTGGGACACCGCGTGGTGCATGGCGCGGAGAAATTTAAAAAACCGGTTGTAGTGGATCGGGGAGTGATCAAGGGGATAAAGAAATGCTGCGCGATCGCGCCGCTGCATAACCCGGCGAATTTATCCGGTATTCTTGCCTGCCAAAAGTTGTTACCCGGGGTAAAACAGGTCGCGGTTTTTGATACTGCTTTTCACCAGAGTATCCCGGCCTATGCTTATATTTACGGCCTGCCATATGATTATTATCAAAGGTTGGGGATAAGAAAATACGGTTTTCATGGCACAAGCCACCAGTACGTCAGCCTGGAAGCCGGGCGTATCCTAAAGAAGCCGCTTAATAAACTAAAGCTGATTACCTGCCATTTAGGCAACGGCTGCAGCATTACCGCCATAGATAAGGGCAGATCCATTGATACCAGTATGGGCTTTACCCCGCTGGAGGGTTTAGTGATGGGCACCCGCTGCGGCGACATTGACCCGGCTTTAATTACGCACATTATGCGCAAGAAGAAATTAGATATAAAACAGATGGAGCTGATTTTAAATAAAGAGAGCGGCTTAAAGGGGATATCCGGGATAAGCAATGATATGCGCAGCTTAGAGGCAAAGGCTAAAGCGGGCAATCAGCGCGCCCGCCTGGCCATAGATATCTTTGTTTACCGCATCAGAAAATATATCGGCGCGTATCTTTCGGTCCTGGGCGGATTAGATGCCCTGATATTTACCGCGGGGATCGGCGAAAATCAGGCCGGCATCAGAAAAAAAATCTGCAAGGGCCTGTTTGGCTGTTTAGAAAAACCTGTGAAAATCATGGTGATACCCACTGATGAAGAACTGATGATCGCCCGGCAGACCTATAAGCTGATTAAGGGGAGGATAAGATGTTGAGGACTATATTGAAATCCAAGATCCACAGGGCAACGGTTACCGAAGCCAATCTTTATTACGAAGGCAGCATTACTATTGACGCGCGGTTAATGGCTGCTGCGGATATATTAGAGTACGAAAAGGTGGAAGTACTTAATCTTCATAACGGCTCACGCATTGCGACCTATTGTATAAAAGGCAAGCCGGGAAGCGGCGTGATTTGCCTGAATGGCCCTGCGGCACGCGGCGCTTGTTCCGGAGATCAGGTAATCATCGTCTCATATGTTTTGCTTGAAAATAAACAGGCTAAGTCGGCCAAACCGAAGGTTATCAAAGTAGATGCCGGAAACCAGATTAAAGATTAAAGTATTCGGGGATCCTGTTTTAAGAAAAAAAGCAAAGCCGGTAAAACGGATCACCGCACAACACCGGGAAATCTTAAGTTTGATGGCTCAATCCATGTATGAAGGTGCCGGGATCGGCCTGGCTGCTCCGCAGGTGGGCATAAGCGAACAATTAATTGTCGCGGATACCGGAGAGGGGCTTTATAAATTAGTTAATCCCAAGGTTATAAAGAAGCAGGGCAGCCAGGCTATCCAGGAGGGTTGCCTGAGCGTGCCGGGAATATGCATTAAGGTCAAGCGGGCAAGGCAGGTTTGGGTTGAGGCCCTGGATGAAAACAGTTGCCCGGTAAAATTAGCCGCCAAAGACCTTTTTGCCTGCGTATTGCAGCATGAGATCGACCACTTAAAAGGCAAGCTGATTATTGATTACGCATCTTTGCTGGAAAAGATGCGCGTAAAAAGAAAATTGACGGCATTAGAAGAAAGCAATAAAACCTGTAAATTGTGGCTTTAATTATGCGGAATAGATTGCCAGCTTGGTTTAAACAGGAGCTTCCGGATAGCTCTGTATTAGAGTTGCAAAAGCAGCTTAAGGCCGGTAACATTCATACTGTATGTCAGGAAGCAAGATGCCCGAATATTAATTCCTGTTTTAAACGGCATACTGCCACATTCCTGATCCTGGGTGATACTTGTACCAGGGCTTGCGCGTTTTGCGCGGTAAAAAAATTTTCTTGCGGGAAGGTTGCGGATCCGGATGAGCCGGCCAGGGTCGCTTCTATTGTGCGGAAGATGAAGTTGGCTTACGTGGTAATTACTTCAGTAACCCGCGATGACTTAGAGGACGGGGGCGCGCAGGTTTTTATTAATACGGTAGGGGAGATCCGCAAGGTTTCGCCAAAAACTAAAATCGAACTATTAATACCGGATTTTAAAGGCAAAAGAGAAATAATTAAGGCTGTTGTTGGTACTAAACCGGATATGCTTGGACATAATCTTGAGACAGTCCGCCGTCTTTATCCGATGGCTCGGCCGCAGGCAGATTACAAGAGGACTCTGGAGGTATTGAAACTTATTAAAGAGTTTAATCCTATGATGATTACCAAGTCATCCTTGATGTTAGGATTAGGAGAGAGTACGAGCGAGCTTATTACAGCTATGCGGGATTTAAGGATAACAGGCTGTGATATCCTGGTTATGGGACAATACCTTAGCCCATCAAAGGATCATTATCCGGTCAAGGAATTCCTCAGTCCCGAGAAGTTTGATGAGTTGGCAAAGCTGGCGAAAACAATGGGTTTTAGAAAGGTTCTAAGCGGGCCAAAGATGCGTTCTTCATTCCAGTCATCTTCGGTTTACCGGGAGTTGAATTATGCATGATCTGATCATTATCGGAGGGGGGCCGGCAGGCTTAACCGCCGCGCTTTATGCCGGGCGCAGCCGGATGGACACTCTTTTGATTGAAAAAATGTCTTTAGGTGGCAGGATCCTAATGAGCGAAACAATCGAAAATTACCCGGGTTTTCCCGGCGGGATCCTCACCGCGGAATTGACCGGACGCATGGAGCAGCAGGTTCGGGAGCTGGGGGTAAAAATAGAAAGCGATGAGGCGTTGGATCTGGATTGTATGAGGAAGAGAGTTAAGACTTCAAACGGCATTTATGAATCTCTGGCTATCATTATCGCCAGCGGCGCCCGGGCGCGTAAATTAAATATCCCCGGAGAAGAAAAATATACCGGCAGAGGGGTTTCTTACTGCGCTACCTGTGACGCCCCGTTCTATAAAGAAAAAAACGTGGTGATCGTGGGCGGAGGGAACGCGGTTGCCGAAGAGGCGATCTATTTGAGCCGATTTGCGGCCTCCGTAAACATAGTTCACCGTAGGCAGGATCTGCGCGCCTCTATGATACTGCAGGAGAAGATGCAGCAGGAGAAGAAAATAAATTTTATTTTAAGCAGCGTGATCACTGAGATAAAGGGTGCTCAGAAGGTAGAGGCCGTAAGAATAAAAGATCTTTTAAGCGGCAAGGAGAGTGATTTTAATTGCGACGGGGTTTTTATCTATGTGGGCTATGAGCCTGAAACATTATTCCTGAAGGGCAAATTGCGCATGGATGAGGCGGGGTTCATAATCGCGGATGAGTTTATGGCTACTTCAGTTGACGGTATTTTTGCCTGCGGCGATTGCCGCAAGAAAAGTCTCTACCAGGTGATCAACGCCTGCGGGGACGGCGCGGTGGCAGCTGATTCCGCTTATAAATTCATCGCCGCTAAGGGGTAACTAAAATGGAAAAATTTCCTACAACCAATAAAAAACTGATTGAATGGGTAAGCAAAATGGCTAAGCTTTGTTCCCCGGAGCGCATTGTTTGGATCGATGGGTCCAGCGAGCAGAAACTTGCCTTAGAGAATGAATCGGTGGGGACCGGCGAATTGATCCGCTTGAACCAGGAAAAACTACCGGGATGTTTCCTGCACCGCACTGCCCATGATGATGTTTCGCGTACCGAACATTTGACCTTTATCTGCACTAAAGAGAAGCGCGATGCCGGCCCGAATAACAACTGGATGCGGCCGTTTACCGCTTATAGAAAAGCAAGGGGGATATTCCGCGGCGCGATGAAAGGCCGCACAATGTACGTTATCCCTTTTTCCATGGGCCCGGTGGGCTCCCCTTTTAGCAAGATCGGGGTGGAATTAACGGATTCACGCTACGTGGTTTTGAATATGCTGATCATGACTCGCTGTGGAGATGCGGTTTTAAAGCAGATGGAGGCCCAGCCCCTGCATGCAGGGGCTGGGTTTACCAAATGCCTGCATTCAAAAGCCCAGCTGGATATAAACAAAAGATTGATCCTGCATTTTCCCGAAGATAATACTATCTGGAGCGTAGGTTCCGGATACGGCGGCAATGTGCTTTTGGGCAAGAAATGCCTTTCTTTGCGTATTGCCAGTTTTGTTGCCAGAAAAGAGAAGTGGATGGCCGAACATATGCTGATCATGGGTATTGAAGAGCCTAACGGCCATGTTGAATATATCGCCGCGGCTTTCCCCAGCGCCTGTGGTAAAACTAACCTGGCGATGCTGGTCCCTCCGGAGGGCCTTAAAAAGAAAGGCTACCGCATTTGGACAGTGGGGGATGATATCTCCTGGATGCGCGTGGATTCCGATGGTTCGCTTTGGGCAATTAATCCTGAAACAGGGTTCTTCGGGGTTGCGCCAGGCACAAACTCGCAAGCCAACCCGAATATGGTGGAGACGATCAAAAAGGATACTATTTATACAAATGTGCTTTTGAAGCCGGATAATACAGTGTGGTGGGAGGGTTTTGACGGAGAGGTACCTGGCCAGGGTATCGATTGGAAGGGCAATCCCTGGAAGCCGAATACCAAAGATGCGGAAGGAAAGACAGTCAAAGGCGCGCATGCCAACGCCCGTTTTACCACTCCTATTATGAACTGCCCTTCCGCCTCATTCAGATTAGAGCAGCATCACGGTGTGCCGATTTCGGCGATTATTTTCGGCGGAAGGCGCCAACATCTCGCCCCGCTGGTATATGAATCTTTTAGCTGGCAGCACGGCGTATTTGCGGGCGCGACTATGGGCTCAGAATTGACTGCCGCCCAGGTAGGTAAGCTGGGGCAGGTGCGCAGGGATCCTATGGCGATGTTTCCTTTTTGCGGCTACAATATGGCGGATTATTTCCGGCATTGGTTAAATATGGGCAGGCTCATGGCTAAGCCGCCTAAGATATTCCATGTTAATTGGTTTAAGACGGACCAGCAGGGTAAGTTTCTTTGGCCGGGATTCTGCGAGAATTTGAGAATCCTGGAATGGATATTGGATCGCTGCAACAATAAAGTAAATGCCATGAGAACCCCCATAGGTTATCTCCCATATCCGTCTGATATTGATATGGCCGGGCTTAATCTTTCCACCGGCGCATTAGAAAAGCTGCTTAAGGTGGATAAAGAGGAGTGGCTTACGGAGTTAAAGGGCATAAATAAATTCTTCGGCGATTTTAAAAAGGACCTGCCCAAAGAGTTGTGGGATGAATATAACGCACTGTCAGGAAGGCTGAAGAAACATGGAGAATAGTGTTTTGTTAAAGACCGATTTTAAGGACCTTAAGCTCTTTCGCAGGGGTAAGGTCAGGGATGTGTATGATTTAGGGGATAAACTCCTGATAGTCTCAACTGACCGCATCTCCTGTTTTGACGTGCTCCTGCCTTGCGGCATACCATATAAGGGTAGGGTTTTAACCGGTATATCCGTATTCTGGTTTGATTTTATCAAAGATATAATCCCGCATCATCTGATTACCGTGGATGTGGATAAATACCCGGATGAACTTAGGAAATACAAAGCGGATTTATCCGGCCGTTCAATGCTGGTGCTGAAAACCAAACCCTTGCCGGTTGAATGCGTGGTAAGAGGGTATCTTTCCGGTTCAGGCTGGAAAGAATATAATGAAAAGCAATCCATCTGCGGGATCAGTTTGCCTAAGGGTTTGCGCCAGTCAGATAAGCTTCCTGAGGTTATATTTACCCCCTCGACTAAAGCGGATATAGGCCATGATCAGAATGTAAGCCAAAAATATATTATGGATTTGGTGGGGCCTGATATAGCCCAACGTTTGAAAAATACAAGCATTGAAGTTTATAAACGCGCCAGTGATTATGCTTTGCAAAAAGGGATCATCATTGCCGATACTAAATTCGAGTTTGGCATCTATAATGACCGGATGATTATTATTGATGAGCTGCTTACCCCGGATTCATCGCGTTTCTGGGCGGCCGAAGATTACCATCCCGGGAGAGCCCAGATGAGTTTTGATAAGCAGTTTGTGCGGGATTACCTGGAAACCTTGGATTGGGATAAGAACCCGCCTGCGCCCGACCTGCCGGCAGAGATCATTAGTAAAACTACGGAAAAATATTTAGAGGCGTATCGCAAATTAACGGGAAGGGAGATTTAAACAAAGATGGGTAATTTTAAGAAAACATTATCCGTGTTGTTGAGGGTCAGTATAAGTATTATATTGCTGGTCCTTTTGTTCAAGCTCAACAGGATCGATATCCGTGCCTTGGCTAATGATATAAGGAGTGTTAATAAGCTGTTTCTGGGAGCGGGTTTTGCGGTATTCTTCCTTGGCTATCTTTTTGGTTTTTTGCGCTGGCGCATGTTGCTTCTGGGTGCGGGTATCCGGATTTCTTTGAAAAAATTGATCAGCTCATTCTCAGGCGGTATTTTTTTTAGTATTTTCCTTCCCTCAACTATCGGCGGGGATGTTGTGCGGAGCGCGGACCTGGCGGAGCATACCAGGAAAGCCAAAGAAGTAATTGCCACAGTTTTTCTGGACCGGTTAAGCGGCTATATAGGCCTGGTGTTTGTGGTGCTGCCCGCGATTTTATTAGGCAGGGACCTTGTGCGCGATAAAGTAGTTTTTTCATCGGTTGCCGTTATTGTTTTATTATTGGTTTTTATCCTCCTGGTTTTGTTCAACAGCTTTATCTATTCAAGGATTACCAGGTTCTTGGCTACCCCGGGCGCGGAAAAGATAAAAGAGATGATTAAGGATATGCACCGGGAGATCCATGTTTTCCGGCACCGCAGGAAAATAATTATTTATAACCTTATTTTATCTTTTTTTATCCAGATTATCACGCCCGTAAGCATTTACTTAATCGGCCTCTCTTTAGGGGTGAAAATTAATTTTATTTATTTTCTTATCTTTCTGCCGATAATCGGGGCGATTACATTGTTGCCTATTTCCATCGGAGGGCTGGGTTTGAGGGAAAGTTTGTTTGTGGTTTATTTCGCTAAGGCAGGCGTAGTAAAACAGTTAGCCCTGGCCATGTCGCTTTTATCATTTTCTTTTATAGTCATTTACGGGGCAATCGGAGGCCTGCTCTATGTCCTTACAGTACATCATCGACGCATACAACGTAATCAACCATCCGCAGTTTAGCCCGGCCTTAAGAGGGTTTTCCGGCGTCCAGAGTTCACTGGCAGATTTTATCAGGTCAAACAGGTTAACCGGCAGCCGGAACAATAAGGTCATCCTTGTTTTTGACGGATACCCCGCTCAAGGCCAGGCTGTACTGGAAGACCCCGGCCTGGTTTGTTTATTTTCGCGTATGATAGAAGCGGATGAAAAGATAAATAAACTAGTGGAGGAATCAGCTCAACCGAGAAATATTATCGTGGTTTCAGATGACCGGCAGGTGCAGTCCGGGGCCAGGCTTTTGCACGCGCGGGTCTGTGGCGTAAAAGAGTTTATTTGCGGCAAGAAAAATAAAGGCGTATTAGATCCTGACCGCGGAGAGAGGGATGAAAATAAGATTTCTTACGCTAATATGCAGAAGGTCAACGCGGAGCTTAAGAAAAAATGGTTAAGTTAAAAAGAAATATTCTTGACATAACTGTTTAGTTATGATAAAGTTATATAAATCGGAGCACTAAAAAAGGAGGGGAATATGAGTAGTTGGCAAGTGGTGTTATTAGAACCTGCGCGTTCAGTTTTGGCTCAAATCAGCCAATTCGTGCTTAATGCGCTGTTGGTGATCGTTATCCTGATCATCGGCTGGTTAATTTCCAAGGTTATTAAGGCCGTTGTCACCAAAGCCCTTAAGGCAGTCAAGCTCGACGTTCTCTCTGACCGTATTGAGTTGGATAAGCTGTTAGGCAAGGGAGGAATAACTTATTCTTTCTCTGAACTGGTGGGAATAGTTTGCTATTGGCTGGGTTTATTGGTAACCTTTATGGTTGCTATCAATGCCATAGGCCTTACCATTGCCGCTGATTTGTTAAACAAAGTTGTTCTCTATATCCCGAATGTTATTGCAGCGATGTTTATTTTGGTCCTGGGTATGTTCGCGGCAACTTTATTGAGAAATATAGTGCGCACTGCGGCAAATAACGCGGGTTTAAGCCAGTCTAAGGTTTTAGCCCAGATTACCGAGACCATAGTTATTGTTTTTGCTGTTTTCGTGGGTTTGGAGCAACTGCAAATTGGTATCCGTATAACCGAATTGACTATCTCCATAGTTTTAGGGGCGGTCGGTTTAGGTTTGGCTTTGGCTTTTGGTTTAGGATGTAAGGATATCGCCGGCAAGTTTGTTGCCGAATTAGTGGAAAAGCTTAAGAAAAAGTAATGTTTTTGTTATTGGACTGAAAATAAACCCCGCGCCGTTTTGGCGCGGGGTTTATTCTTTAAAATACTCCGCAATGCATAAAACATTGGATTTAATCTTCCTGCATCTTCAAAGTAACCTGGATGTTGTTTTTTTTATTTATGGACTGGCTTTTGTAATAATGGGCCTTGCCATATGGATTCAGCCCAGGAAAGGCAGCAGTTTTAAATTAGCCGATGTTTTGTGGCTTCTAGGCGGCTTTGGCCTGATCCACGGGATAAACGAATGGCTGGATATGTGGATAATTATCAAAGGAGAAAATTTCAGCCTGGATACAATCCGCTCATTTGTTCTGGTTATTTCCTTTCTTTTCTTTTTTGAATTCGGCAGGCAAATCTTTCGTTTAAGCAGCTTAAATCCTTCTTCCTTGCGGGTAAAAATCGCCCGGTATCTTCCCTGGTGGTTAACCTGGCTGCTGGGGATTTTTATCCTTGTGTTTGGT
>JBAZQO010000041.1:0-9820 GCA_041645145.1 Candidatus Omnitrophota bacterium | reverse complement strand
GAGTTTTGCAAAAGCATATTCGCCGTTCCTGTCCTTTATCTCCCTGACAATTTGTATTTTTTTGGGGCCATTGTTATAAGAATAAACGCTGACCACGATCTTGCCGGTATCATTCTCCCAGAAACGGGTAAAAACCTGCGCATCCAAGCTGCTATCGTACGGCATTATTTCCTCCTTGTGTACGTACACAACACCGGCGCAATTCCAATAAGCGCCGGGTGTCTTTGCTTATTCTTTAGAACTTTTTTCCGTGTCGGTAAGGCCGGGTTTTATTATACTCTATCTTCTTTAATAACGCCTTTTCTAAATCTATCTTGCGCGAGCCGCAATAGTCAAATATGCGGATACAGCAGTCTGCTAATTCTTCGGCAAGCTCCCCCTTTTTACCGTGATTACGCATTGCCTCTAAAGCCTCAGACAACTCAGAATGCATGAGCGCGATAAGCTCTCCGTCATTACGCAGCTCTTCCCACCAACCCTTGCTTTTAGCAACGCGGTGGCACTCTTTGATCAGGTCATTGATTGTTAATTTCTTTTTTAACATCAGGTTTATTCTCCTCTTGCTTTGGTTTAAGCAGCTCATCTATGCCGGTAAAAATATTCTTGGCAACATATTCCTTGGCGTAAGCGCTGGGGCTGGATACCTCGATCAAGGTTTTATCTTTGCCTTCTTCAGTAAAAAATATCCCTACGGGCGTGGTATCTGTCTGCGAAAGATACACCGCGATCATCTTTTTCCCGGCATCCTCTGCATATATATAAGATTCCTCCCCTTCCTTCCCTTCCTTCCCCAGGATCTTCTTAACCTTGGCATAGCAGCTGTTATAATCCAGGGTAAAAGATTTCTTCAGGGCGTCCTTGCGCGTATCCTCTAAAACCTTGGTTGATATACCGGCAAAGCCCTTGCCCATTTCTTTAACTGTCGCACACCCGGATAAAACAGTAGATAACAGATAAAATACAGTAACCAGGATGAAATGTTTACTCCTTTTCATGGCTCCTCCTATTCATTAACCAATTGCCAGATTTTATCTAAGTTCTTGCGCGCTTCAATCTCCCCGCGCCGGGCAAACTCATCCGCTTTATGCAGCTCAAGCCAAAACAAACCCGTAGTGTCCGGATGCAATACAATATCCGCCAGCTCCCCCTCGCGCCTGGCTACCTCAGACTGCAAAACCTCAACGCTGCTGAAAATAATATCTATGATATTCAGGTTGAAAATATTTTTCAGCCAGCCGAGCAAACCAAACGGTTTGTTTTTCTGTGCATCCGCCGCATATTCACAAGGAGCTACGCTTTTAAGTTTTTCCAGCTGCCTCAGGATATCCTCCCGTGAAGGGGTAACGTTGACGGCGATAATTTTCTTCACCCCCATCTTTAACAAAGACTCGGTAGGCAAAGGATTAGTCACCCCCCCATCAAAGAGCATCTCCTCCTTGAATTTAAAAGGAGCAAAGACCCCGGGCATGGAACAGCTGGCCATTATAGCATCAACCAGCAGGCCTTTCTCTAAAATCTTCGGCTCTTTCCTGCGCACGTCGCTGGCGATTATCCTTAAGGGCAGTTTTACGTCATAAAATGTTTTATCGCCCAGGTGCCTTTTTAAGAAGCGGTAAAGCTTATTCCCTTTGATAAAACCCAGGCGGGGAAAAGTCATGTCTATTAACCCCCAGATATGTTTGGGCTCCTTAAACTCACCGGCAATCTCCAGGATTTCAGAGCTGCTTTTGCCGATAGCCCAAAGGCTGGCGATAAGCGCGCCGATACTGGAACCAGAGATAATATCAATAGGGATATTTTCCTCCTCGATAACCTTGAGCACCCCTATATGGCAAAACCCATATCCCACCCCCACCCCTAAAACCAGGCCTACCAGACAATCCCCCAGCTGGCGGGCGATCCTCCTGATAGACTTGGAGTATTCGCAATCAGGATCATCGATAACCAGGCGTTCTACCGCGTCAAATTTTATTTTAGGAATGGTGGCGAAAATATCCTGGCCCAGGATCTCCATCTGTTCGCTATAATTGATCTTGGATAACTTATATTCATTGATAATGGTTTTTATCTTCTGGGGGTCAAAATTGAAATCCTTCTTAAGGCGGTTAATCAGATTATTGGTGCGTTTTAAATCCACCGGGTCTGGGCTGCTTAATATATGGATCAGATCCGATTGATTAAGCATGCTGATGATCGCCCGGTCCATGGCCGCGGGCAGGTCCAGGAGGATATAATGGTAATCATTGACCAGGAGGCTTAATATCTCAATTAACCTTTTAAGACAGGCATCATCCTCCTCATAATAAAAACAGAACAGGTCAATGCCGAACTTACTCTTGCAAATAAAATCTTTAGGCAGCTCATATATATCCGCGGTAGAAGATAAATCAAATATAGGCGGCTGCTCGATCTCTAGCCTGTGCGGCAGGGTGTGCGTCTTTTCTTTAGGCAAGATATCCAGGATGATCACTGATTTATGCGCCTGGTGGTTAAGGCTAAGCGCGAGATTTAAGGCATAGACGGTTTTCCCCGCATGCGAATAAGAGCTAAAGACCGAAATAACCGTACTTTCAAAAATTCTTTTCTGGTGTATGTCTTTACGTTTAAGGCGGCGGCTTAATGTGCGGCTTAAATCAATAGCCAGGCGCGGGATTTTTTTTAACAGGAGATCAAAATTATCTTTTTTAATCACCAGGATCCTGCAGTCATTGATCGCCTCACTGCTTACCGAATGCGGCTCGCTTGTAAGCAGAGAGATGATCCCAAAATATTTCCCGCGATGCAAATACTCCAGGATAAGCCGACTGCCTGTTTTATCCCTGGTATAGATCTGCACCCTGCCTGAGATAATACAATAAAAAGCGCTGGGGAGCGAGCCTTCCTCATAAATAACCTGGCCTTTGCGGTAATCGACAATTTCGCTCATCTGGCAAATTATTGCCAGCTCATCTTTAGTAAGGCCTGAGAAAAACGGCAGCTCTTTTATAATGAACTCTCTATCTTTGGGATCCATCTTAAATTACGCCGCTTGCGGCTACCTCCGCGAGTTTATTCGCGCTCGGTCTGATTGTGCGTTTCTGATTATGGTAATCTATGTGCACCAGGCCAAAACGCGGGGCAAAACCCTTATCCCACTCAAAATTATCGATCAGCGACCAGTAAATATACCCTATAACCTGGACTCCATCCTGCATGGCCCTGTGTATCTGGAGCAGATGCTGTTGGATATAATCCCACCTTAGATTATCATCTTCCGTGCATATGCCGTTTTCGGTAATTAATACGGGGAGATTATATTTTTTGACAGCCACTAGGAGCTTATACAGTCCTTCGGGGTAAATATCCCAACCCAGGGAATTTTTCCTTAAAGGATGATGGTTGTGTTTACAGGTATCCAGCAATAAATGCCTTAGGCCCCAGCTTTCCACATCAACTAAGTTCCTGCCATAATAATTAATCCCGATATAGTCCAGGGTTTCCTGACGCAAAAGCTTGTCGATAAAATAAAGGTTGTATAATTTATGCCGCAGATACACGGATATCCTGTTCTTTAAGGTAAGTCTGCAGAGTTCGAACGCCTGCAGATTTGAGGCGATGCTGACCATAGGCCTCTCTAAGGAGTTATCCTTATAAATCTTATGAATTAACGCGTAGGCTTTAATGTGCGCCTGCGCCAGATTAAGGGTTACCCTGGCGGTCTTGAATAATGACTGCTCCTTAGGCGGCCAGTCACCCAAAAGAAAGGAGTGCGAGGAATAAACCAGCGGTTCATTTATGGTTATCCAGAATTTTACTTCCGGCGCAAACTCCTTAACTATCCTTTCCACAAAACGCAGGAAATATTTCTGCAAGCCAAAATTAACCCATCCCCCTTTTTGGCTAAACCAGGCGGGATTAGTAAAATGATGCAAGGTAACTACCGGCTGGATTCCCCGGCTTTTTAAATCCGCGATAACCTCACGGTAATGCTCGATCTCTGAAGCATCAAAATTTCCCTCCCGAGGTTCAACGCGGCTCCATTCTATGGAAAAACGGTGGCAATTATGGTTAAGCTCTCCGGCTATGGCGAAATCCTGCTTGTAAAGTTCATAATGGGAACAGGCCCGGCCTGAAGTCTCTTTCAAAAGATGATTCTGTTCAGCGAGCCACCAGTCATTGTGGATGTTATTACCTTCAACCTGGTGCGCCGAAGTGGCTGCGCCCCAAAGAAAATTACGCGGGAATTCTTTCATATTACTGAGTCATCAGCAAATAATGGGCACATTGGAAGCCCGAGTTTTGGCCGTATGCAAGGCGCGACGACGAAGGCGTACCCACTGTGGTACGCCGAGGAGAAGCAACGCCGCAGACGGCCAAAAGGCGGGCTTCCCCCTCATATATGTTGATGGGCTGGCTGATTTTGGGCTGCGACTGCGTCACTCGTCCTTGGCGTAGTGCAAGACTACGCCTGCGTCCTCGTTCCTTGTCTCGCTCCAAAATCAGCTCAGCCAATGTGCTCATTCTTTGCTGTTGACTCAGTATTATATTATAGCACCGTAAAAAAGAAAATCCCAACATAAAATGCCGGGATTTTCTTCGATTAAAACTGTAATTTATTTAGCTTATCTTTTAACAGGTTCTGCGGCAGAAGTTAAATGTTTGCCCAGCGCCTCCCAGGTCTTCGGGCCGACTTTACCGTCAGCCTTCAGTCCGTTTGCATTCTGAAAATCTTCGATCGCCTTCTTGCTCTTGGGCCCGAGCTTACCGTCGATTTTTCCGGTATAGAAACCCGCGTGCTCTAAAGCAGTCTGAATCTCAATACCTGTTGGCTTATACGGCCCTTGAGGCGGTAAAGGCACTAATTCTTTCGGGGCAGTAGCAGCTGCCGGAACAACCAAAGTTTTAGCTTCCCCGGCCTTTAAATCCGGCGAGCCGCCAGTAGGGGCGTTCATTGTGCCTAAAGATTCCATGGTAATGGGCTGTAACTCCTCTGTCTCCTGTTTTTTTCCGCAGGCGGATAATGCCGCTAACATCAAAGCCACTAACGCAAAACTTAACAACCTTTTCATGCTTCTCTCCTCTCTTTCATATTATTATATTATAACGTTTTGTTCTCTTAGGCTATGGGATTGACCTCACCTCCTTACCAATTATAATTTTAGCAAAATATGGTAATAAATCAAATAAAATCTGTTATAGCCTTCTTAGGCCGGGGAATAGTAAATTAATCAGTGTAAACAATACTAGGCAGAACAAGCCGCATAAAGATAACGCTGCGGATACTCCCAGGCTCTGCGCCAGGCCCCCTGCAATCAAGTTGCCAAACGGCATGATCCCGGCAAAGGTAATCATAAACAAGCTCATCACCCTGCCGCGGAATTCATCAGGCACCTTGGCCTGAAGCAGGGTATTGATCAGGGAAATCGCGATAACGCTGGAGCAGCCTATAAAAATTAAGGAAGAAATAGCCAATATATAATTCTTGGATAACGAGAAGAGTATCAGCAAGAGAGAAAACGAAAATACCGAATAGACCAGGAGCCTGCCTTTATATTTAAAATCCCCCAGCCGCGCCAGGGCTAAAGCGCCTGCCAAAGCCCCCAGGCCCGTACTGGACATAAGTATCCCCAGGCCCTTTACTCCCACCCGGAGCACATTATCGGCAAACACCGGCATAAGTATAACATAAGAAATGCCGAAAAGACTTACCGCTGCCACCATGCTCAGCAAAGCCAGGATAAGGCGGTTACGGCTGATAAACACCAGGCCTTCTTTAAGGTCGCGGAGTGCGGAATTATTTTTTTGCGTGGAGCTGTTGCCTGGCTTGATCCAGAATAGCGCGACAATTACCGCCAGGAAACTTATTCCGTTTAGATAAAAACAACCACTCATGCCGATTACGGATATCAATACCCCCGCGATCGCCGGTCCGATAATCCGCGAGGAATTAAAGGCCACTGAGTTTAAAACAATGGCATTAAAAAGATGCTTTTTCCCCACCAGCTCCACCACGATTGACTGCCTGGCCGGGGCATCAAATGCCATGATTACACCGTTAAGCAGAGCGATGATCATAATCTGCTGCGGCTTAATAAGCTGAAACTGGGTTAAGAACGCAAGCAGGAACGCTATCAGCATAAAAAATACCTGGGTAAAGATGAGAATATTCCTTTTGTTTACCCTATCAGCCAGAACCCCGCCGAATAAAGAAAGCACAAATATAGGTATTGAACCTAAGAAACCCACTACGCCAAGAAGAAACGCGGAGTTAGTCAGCTGGAATACCAGCCAGCCCTGGGCAACGTTTTGAATCCAGGTGCCCACCAAGGATACAAACATACCTACCCAATAAATACGGAAATATCTTACCTTTAACGAAGAAAACATGTCCAGGGCTTTCTTTAGGAAGGGGTATTTAGCCTTTGCCTTACCAATTCACTGACTAATTTGCCGTCGGCCTGACCGGCTATTTTAACAGCCAGCTCTTTCATAAGCCGTCCCATATCTTTCATACTGTTTGAACCGGTCGCGGCGATTGCCTCTTCGATCAAACTCTTAATCTGGCTTTCAGATAATTCCGGAGGTAAATAGGCTTTTAAAATCTCCCATTCTTTTTTCTCTTTATCGGCCATCTCAATGCGCCCGCCCTTAGTGAACTGCTCGATAGAATCCTGGCGCTGTTTTATTTGTTTTTTTATTACCATGACTACTTCCGCATCATCAAGCTTGTTCTTTTTCTTGGCGGTCGCCTGATTAATCATGTCGGCGCGCAGAAAACTCAATACCGAACTCTTTAAGCTGTCCCGGGCTTTCATCGCGTCTTTATAATCATTAAGTATCTTTTCTTCTAACATGATCACTCTCCTTTTTCTCTACACCCCTAAAGGTTAAAATGAAAACATTCCTTAAATTTAATTATGCGTTTCTGTAAATCCCGCGGCTTAAGGGAACTTGTCCTAGTTAAACCAAAGTCCTCCACATTAAAAGACGCGGCCACTGTCCCGTAAGCTAATGCCTTCTTTAAGGCCAGGGAATTAACCCTGCCTGTCTTAGCCAGATAGCCCATAAAACCACCCGCGAAAGTATCCCCTGCTCCCGTAGGGTCAACTACCTTCTCCACCGGATATGCCGGCAGGGAAAAAATAAACCTGTCGCTGTAAAACAAAACCCCATTCTCGCCTTTCTTAATCAACACCATCCTGGCGCCGTAACTCTTCAGGGCTTTTGCCGCCTTGATTATATTACTCTCCCCGCTTAATGCGCGAGCCTCCTGGTCATTAGCTACATAGATATCTATGTGTTTAAGCAGCCTGACCAATTCCCTGCGCTTATGATGGATCCAGTAGTTCATGCTGTCTAAACCCACCAGCTTGGGCTTGAGCATCTTACGCAAAAGATGCTCTTGGATATCCGGATCAACATTCGCTAAGAATATATTCTTTATCTTGCGCTGCTCCTCCGAGATACGCGGTTTGAATATCGAAAGCACTCCTAATTCGGTATTCAAAGTAAGCGCGGTATTTAAATCCCCCCTGTATTCACCCTCCCATCTAAAAGTTTTTCCTTTATCTATGATCAGGGAAGTAAGATTCAGGCCTTTGCTTCTTAAAAAAGCGATGTGTTTGGCGGGAAAATCTTTTCCCACGATTGCCACCAGATTAACCCTGGTAAAAAGCCGGGCAGCCATGGAAAAATGCGCGGCTGAGCCTCCCAGCAATTCTCTCCTCCTGCCAAATGGAGTTTTTACGCTATCTAAGGCCACTGTGCCCAAAACAACTATGCTCATCTTGCTTTCCGGTTCTTCAGATATTTTACGAAAATGCAGGACAGGGCCACCGAGATAATTGAAATTAATATACCCCCCAAAACATCAACCATATAATGCAGGCCGGCATAGACTCTGGAGAAACCTACAAACAATGCCAGGATCCATAATACAAGACCGGCGCGCCGGCTAAAAAGAAAAATTATCGTTGCGATAGCGGAAACTAATAACGCGTGGTGCGAAGGAAAACCATTATTCGCCTTATGAGGGATTAAAGGTTGGAAATGCCCCGCAACAAACGGCCGGCTGTTATAACAAAGGCGGCTGGCGATCTCAGAGATAATAAGGGCTATCGGCAGGCAGATAAAAATAATAATTAAAATCTCTCTCTGCCTGGGTTTAGGCTGAAGAGAGAACCAAATAAAAGAAATGATAATTACAATCAGGTATAAATATTTCGCGCCAAAAATAAAAATAAAATTAGTAATATTACTCATGGCTTTCCAGAAAATCTTTCAGATCCTGCGCTAAATCAATGCTGATCTTTAACTCCTTGCCGGTAACCGGGTGCTTAAAGTTTAATTCTTTGGCCTCTAAACAGATGCGCTTAAAACGTAAGGCAAAATCTTTCCGGAAAATAAATTTATCCTCACCCACCAAAGGATGCTGAAGACTCTTAAAGTGGATGCGTATCTGATTGGTCCTGCCGGTAACCGGCATAACTTCAACTACGCTATAATTGCTTTTCTCCTCTTGAACCTTGTATTTTGTAAGAGCGTTTTTGCCTTCAATGGCGGAATTTACCTCTCCTTCTAAATGAGGCAATCTTCCGTGCGCAAAAGCAATGTATTTCTTGCCCACCATCCTGTCCCGGAAGGCATCTATCATCTTTTTTTGGATGCTCCTGCCTTTGGCATAAATCATAAGCCCTGAGGTCTGCCGGTCAAGACGATGGCAGGGATACAACCTGTATTGCTTGCCTTTATCTTGCGCATCCCGGTTTAAAATACTTGTCAAGGTGCGCGCTTCATTCTTAGGCGTAGGAACGCTTAATAAACCCGCGGGCTTATTAACCACTAAAAGCCAATCATCTTCATAGACGACCGGAATATTCATCTAAGCAATTGCCAGCATGCGGTCTATAGCCAGGCGCGCTCTTTTTCTAATGTCTTCGGGAACCCTGACCTCCTCCTTAAGCTCCTCTAAAGCCCAGAGCACTTTTTCCTGCGTGGTGCGTTTCATATTCGGGCATACCGCCCGCTCAGAGGCCGGATAAAACTCTTTATCCGGATTATCCTGCTTTAAACGGTAAATCAGGCCGTTCTCCGTTCCCACAATAAACTCTTTCGCGGGATTTTCCCTGGCGTATTTAGACATCTGGCTGGTAGAGAGCACCGCGTCCGCAAGAGCGACCACGGAAGATAAACACTCCGGATGCACCATGACCTTAGCCTTGGGATGAAATTTCTTCTCCCTCTTTAGGTCCTCCGGCAATATTTTCACATGCGTAGGGCAAAAACCGTGCCAGGAAATAAGTTTTCTGCCGCTTTTCCTAGATACATAGTCAGCCAGATATTTATCCGGGACAAAAATTATTTCTTTCTTTCCGCCGAAGGCGGATCCGCCTGCGGCGGAATCTTTCGTTATGGCGTTGACTATAGCTACGGCATTAGTAGAAGTGCAGCAATAATCCAGCTCTGCCTTAACCTCGGCTGAAGTATTCACGTAACCTACAACGACTGCCTGGGGATGTTCTTTTTTAAGCTTCCTTAAGTCTTCTGCATTCATCATATTGGCCATGGGGCATCCTGCGGATGTATCCGGCATGATTACTTTCTTGTTGGGAGAAAGGATAGAAGCAGTTTCAGCCATAAAATATACCCCGCAGAAAACAATTACCGAGGCATCGGTTTTTGCGGCAATGCGCGAAAGCTCCAGGGAATCCCCGTGGAAATCCGCGATATCCTGCACCTCGGGAAGCTGATAGTTATGCGCCAGGATTATGGCATTGCGCTGCTTCTTTAATTCCTTTATTTTTCTGACTAATTCCCTATCTTCCCTGATCATCTTAATCCA
>JBAZQO010000003.1:0-53524 GCA_041645145.1 Candidatus Omnitrophota bacterium | reverse complement strand
AAAATTGACTATGCCCATAAGCCGGTAACTTGCAAAGAATTTCCTTACGAAAATGGTGAAATTGCTCCAATTGCTAAGGTGCTATGTGTTGAGCATAAATCTAGGCTCAAGAAGGCCAAGACTAGCAAGAAAAAATAATGATGGATAATCAAAATCAGCCGAAATGGTATTTTAAAACCTGGTCTTTGGTAGTATCTTTTCTGTGTGTTGGCCCATTCATGCTGCCTTTGATCTGGGTTAACCCTCGTCTCAGTAAAAGATCAAAGGTAATTATCAGCGTGGCCATCGTTGTGTTTACTCTTATATTGACCACGCTTTTAGTAAGATCGCTAAGATCGTTAGGCTCCTATTACCAGTTTATGCTGGATGAAAAAATTTAGCCATGAAATATACTAAAGGCTCACTCGGCAGGGTTTTCCTTTTAAAATTCGAAGATAACGATGTTTTAATTGACCGCCTAAGCGCATTCGCCAGGAAAGAACGGATCAAAGCGGCAGCCATGATCTTTATCGGCGCGCTTAAAAAAGGGGATTTAGTTACAGGGCCGAAGAAGCCGGTGATCCCGCCTTCTCCAAACAAAGTAACCTTTAAAGACGGCTGGGAGGCAATGGGCATCGGCACGATCTTTACAAATTCCAAAGGCCCGCAGATACATATTCACGCCGGCTTAGGCAAGAAGAATAAGGTTTTAACCGGCTGCGTGCGCGGGAAGTCAAAGGTATTTTTGGTAATTGAGGCAGTTGTCCTGGAACTAAAAGGAATAAAAGCCGTCAAAGAGATCGATCCCGCCACCGGGCTTAACCTTTTAAGAATTTTATAATTATCCCTTCTAAACGCTAAAAATATGGTATACTTTACTCTATTAAAGCAAAGGAGACTTATGGATTTCAGCGCCATAAAAAAAGATATCAAGAGCTTGAGTTTTGATTGCCTGCGCACTGACGGCGATAATCTCTTTGAAGGGGTAGTGGTCAAGAAGGAGCTGGAGAAATTAAATGCCCAGTTAAAAAGCTTTCTGGGCGAGCCGGTTTATCCTTCGCGGAACAGGCTTACGCATGAAATGCAGGAAACCGTGGACGGCTTTGGCGGGGTCAAGCCCGGACAGACGCTGTATTACAAAGATTCAGGAAACAATAGGATTCTCGCTATGCTTTGGCCGTGGCAAGACGGAGAGCGCGTCACCGTAAAAATTATCCAGAAATAATTTAATATGAGTTTTACATACCTGCAAAGAATTCCCACTCCCGCTGAAATACTCCGCATGATGCCCATGGCGGAGAAACTTAAAAAAATAAAAGCAAAGCGCGATAAAGACATCCTTGGCGTTTTAAAAGGCAAGGATAACCGGCTGCTTCTTATCATCGGGCCTTGCTCGGCGGATGATGAAGACGCGCTTTCAGAGTATGTAAGCCGCCTGGCAGCTCTTCAGGATAAAGTCAAAGAGAGGTTGATCCTCATCCCGCGTATTTATACGAATAAACCGCGCACAACCGGAGCAGGCTATAAGGGTATGCTGCATCAGCCCCGCGCCGCCGAGGGCCCGAATATTTCTCAAGGGATCAAGGCCATCCGCCGCATGCATCTCAGGGTATTAAGCGAATCCGGGTTAACTGCCGCCGATGAAATGCTTTATCCGGGCAATTATCCTTACCTGGAGGATGTCTTAAGCTACGTTACCATAGGTGCGCGTTCCGTGGAAAACCAGGAGCATCGCCTGACCGTCAGCGGTCTGGATATTCCCGTGGGCATGAAAAACCCTACCAGCGGAGACTTAAATGTCCTCTTAAATTCCGTGCAAGCCGCGCAAATCCCGCACACATTTATTTATAACGGTTGGGAGGTCAGGACCGGGGGCAATAAGCTGGCGCATTGTATCCTGCGCGGGGCAATTAACCGCCATGGCCAGAGTATTCCTAATTATCATTACGAGGACATGGTTCAGTTTGCTGGGCTTTATTTACAGCGTAAACTGGTTAATCCCGCTATTATCGTTGACACTAATCACGCCAACTCCGATAAAGATTTCCGCCAGCAGCCGCGCATCGCTGAAGAAGTAATGCGCAGCGTAAACAGGTCTAAGCTTTTAAAGAAGATGGTTAAAGGGCTTATGGTGGAAAGCTACCTGAAGGAGGGCTCCCAGGAGGTCAAAGGTAAGGTGTTCGGCCGCTCGATCACCGATCCATGTCTGGGTTGGGATGATACCAAAGAATTAATTTTAAAGTTAGCGGATAAAAATGGAGTTTAGATGGGCATAAAATTTGATTTTAACAATATGTTCAGTTTCAACGTAGGCGAGCAGGGCGTAAGCCAACAGGATATTGACGAGATCATGCCTGATGCCCGGAAGGCAGACGCTCACTTAAAAAAGATCATTGCCGATTCTTGCGCAAGGATCAAATTGAACCTGGAATGGGTAAAATTACCTGAGCAGGATAAAGAGGTTATTGCCGGGATCCAGAAGCTGGCCGGCCAGATCCGCGCCAAATATGAGAATGTGCTCTTTTTAGGCATCGGCGGCTCATATCTTGGTTTAAAGGCAGCGCAGGACGCGCTGTGCCCGCCTTATTACAATGAATTCAAATCTTTAAGAAAGAAATCTCCGCGTATTTATTTAGAAGGCAACAACCTTGACCCGGATACCTTGCAGGCGTTGTTGAAAAACCTTAACCCCAAAAAGACATTTGTCGTGGTTATCTCCAAGTCCGGGGAGACTACGGAAACCAAGGCGGCATTTATAGTAGCCCAAGCCTGGCTTAAAAAGTCAATTGGAGTTAAATACGGCAGGCAGATTTTGGCAATTACCGACCCCGATTCCGGCTCTTTGCGTAAAATAGTGGAAGCCGAACAGAAAAAAGATGCTTTAAGTTTCCGCAACTTGCCCCTCTTAAAAGGTGTTGGAGGCAGGTTCTCGGAGTTTAATATGGGGCTTTTGCACTTGGCTATCGTGGGAGTAAATATTCCCGAGATGTTTTCAGGCGCCAAAGAAATGTTTGACCGCTGCAGCCAGGATGATCTAATGAAGAATCCTGCTTACATGTACGCCCTGCTGCACACTATTCTTTACCGGAAAAAAGCAAAATCCCTGGCCATATTAATGCCCTTTTCCCAGTCCCTTAAATCTACCGCGGATTGGTATGTGCAGCTTTTAGCGGAGAGCTTAGGCAAAAAATACCACCGTAAGATTGAAGTAGGTACTGATGGAGCAGAGAATTGGCTGGCGGATGAGAAATCCTTATTCAGCAAGGGCAGGACTCCTATATCTGCTGCCGGAACCAACGACCTGCATTCCATTCAGCAAAATAATGTTGAAGGAGAAGATAATAAAGTTCTTACTTTTATACGGGTGGAGAAGTTTAAAACAGATTTAAAAATACCGGGTGCGGGGGACCTGCTTTCCGGCAAAAGTTTTAGCTCGCTTATGCATTTGGCCCAGGAGGCAACAGAGTGGGCCTTGGTTAGCGAAAGCCGGCCGAACTGCACGATTATTATGCCTGAAGTATCCGCCTATAACTGGGGAGCGCTTTTGTTTTTCTTTGAGATGGCTACAGCCTTTGAAGGTGAGTTGCTTAATATAAACGCGTTTGACCAGCCGGGCGTAGAAGGGTATAAGAATTATATGTATTATAAATTAGGCAAGCCCGGAATTCCGCCAGCCGTCGCCGAAGCCATCAAAAATAAACCTTTGATCAAAGACCCTAAGTACATTTTATAAAAAAGGGGACGGTTCTATTTTTCTTCTATCTAATTCGTGAAAAATAGAACCGTCCCCTAGTTTTTTGATATGCTCAAAATAGGCAACCTAAAACTAAAGTCAAATTTGATCCTGGCGCCTATGGCCGGGATCACAGACCTGCCTTTCCGCATGCTCTGCCGTAAGTTTGGGGCGGAGCTGGCCTTTGTGGAGATGATTAATTGTCGTTCTATTTCTCATAAAAGTAGGAGGACAAAACAGATGCTTTCCACACTGCCTAAAGACAGGCCTCTGGGTATTCAAATATTAGGATGCGAAGATCAGTATATCCTTAAGGCGTTGGATGTTTTAAGGGAGTATAAATTTGATATCCTGGATTTCAATGCCGCCTGTCCGGCAAAAAAAGTGGTGCGCCGCGGAGAGGGTTCAGGATTACTGAAGGAACCGAAAAAGCTTAAGAGAATATTGAGCTTAGTGGTAAAAAATTCCTGGCTTCCGGTTACAGTGAAGATTCGCTCGGGCTGGGATAAGGATTCGGTGAATGCCAGGGAGATAGCTTTGCTTGCCCAGGATTGTGGGGTAAATGCCTTATTTATTCATGGCCGCACTAAAACCCAGGCCTATAGCGGACAGGTAGATTACAACACGATCAGAGAGGTAAAAGAGGCCTTAGATATACCGCTTATTGCCAGCGGTGATCTCTTCTCCGGGCCGTTAGCCCGCAGGATGCTGGATGAAACCGGCTGTGACGGTTTGAGTATTGCCCGGGGGTGCCTGGGTAATCCCTGGATATTTAAGGAGATTACGGAGTATTTAGGGGGAAAGGCCATGCCGCGGCCGGCTAATGAGGATATTGCCAAGGTTATGCTCGAGCATCTCTCTTCCTGTATTGAGTTTTATGGCGAAAGGAACGGAGTGGTAATCTTCCGCAAGTTTTACACCTGGTATACCAAGGGCCAGCGCAAGGTGCGCCGCTTGAGGGAGAGGTCATCTCGCGCTAAGACACGCCTTGAAATGGAAGGGATAATTAAGCAGGCCTTCCTTTAACAATAACAGAGATTATTGGTTGTAAATGCAAGGGAATAGGGTAGACTGTAGATTAGTGACAGAGGGGTATTATTATGAGTTTGTATACCAAAACCTAAAGGCAACTCTCTAAAATAGGGGGTTGTTTTTTTGTTGGGATAAGGAGGAAAATCAATGATAAGAAAAGTAATTATATTTGGATTGATAGTACTAGCTGCATTTATTTTTTACAAAAAATTCATGTCTGATACATTGCACCCTTTCTTTGGAAAAATTAGAAGGGATAAAAGTAAAGTAGACCTTTTCCAACAAAAAGCTCCAGAGTACAAGGTTAATGAATAAAAAACAACTAATAGTCGCTTGGGTGGTTGCGTTTTTATTAAGTGGTTGTGCTTCAATAAAAGATAAATCTACGAAGAATGATTCAGGCAATGTGCGTGTAAACGGAGATGTTACTGTAAACACTGTAGATAGAAAAGGATTTTAGAGCTATCCGCTTTATCATTTGGGCATTTAGGACATTGAGGGAGTAAAATGGACTGTCTGAATAAAAAGAAAAACGATTTAGCGTGTAATTGCAGTTACCCCGGATGCCCTAGGCATGGAATATGTTGTGAGTGTCTTGTCTATCATCGGTCAAACAATGAATTACCGGCATGCTACTTTGATAAAAAAACTGAGCGGACCTATGACCGGTCAATGGAAAATTTTATAAAAATCAGAAGCGGGTAACTTTCAAATGAATATAAAACAATTAATAATAGCTTTATCGTTTCTTTTTTTGACCGCTCAAAGCGCATTTGCCGAAGAGTCTGGAATAGGGGCATTTAACAAATTCATAAACAATGATACTAACGGAAGCAGTTTTGAACAGGCGGTAGTTTTGCCGGATATATGCGATTATAGCAAATGTAAAATTAAGGATTGC
Organism: Candidatus Omnitrophota bacterium; assembly: GCA_041645145.1. GTDB lineage: Bacteria > Omnitrophota > Gorgyraeia > Gygaellales > Profunditerraquicolaceae > UBA6249. The sequence continues at coordinate 47,879 of JBAZQO010000003.1, read as the reverse complement.
TTGATTAATGTTTTTGTTAAGACGGTGTTTGGGCAGGAGTTGAAGTATGTTTCAGATAATTATGGCCAAAGAGGCAAAGATTGGGATATAGCAGGTTTTGATGAGGTAGATTCGTATGTTTTTGATGATGATAAACATTATGACGACTTGGGTATTGAAGTAATGGGGACCGGAAAAAATATAGTGTTGCATTTTGATGTCACTGCTTCTGTTAACGCGCTTGAACAGCAGGGGTTTAATTTTTAATTGGTACAACTTATAGGGGCAGGTCAACAATTACTATAAATTTTGCAAATCTAAGAAAGGATAAACGATGAAAGAACTTTTATATCTTATCTTAGGGTTTAGCGCAGGAACGGTGTCTGGCTTGTTCGGAATTGGCGGTGCCATAATACTTATCCCGAGTTTGGTCTTTTTGGTAGGTTTAACGCAGCATGAGGCCCAAGGGACAACCCTTGCTATTACTCTTTTGCCAATAGGGCTTCTTGCGGTAATGCGATATTATCATAGTGGGCATGTCCGTTTTTATATTGCTGTATTTCTCTGTGTAGGTTTCCTTATTGGCGGGCTACTTGGTGCGAATATGGCGGAAGCCCTTCCCGGCCTTATTTTAAGGAAGGCATTTGGAGTATTTTTAATGATCGTTGCACTCTATACAATCTTCGCGAAATAATTACTCACAACAATAAAAGCAATAAAAGGGACGGTTCTATTTATTGCTCGCTTAAGCGCCTCAGGGGTTACGGCCTTATAGATTATAATAAAGGCAAAGTTACTTTAAAAGCTGATAATACAAGGAAGGCTGGCGCGCCATCAATAACAATTCCCTTTGAGTATTGGGAATATGGATATTCCGGCAGTTTATCCATGCGGGCAAAGTATATGTATTTGATTTGTTTGTATGAGGCCGGCCATTCGACACGGTATTCTTTCTGGTTTCGCAGCCAGGAGGATATGTCAAAACTTTATGGGATAAGTGATACTACTATTTCATTGGGGTTATTGGAGTTGGAGGAGAAGGGGATAATTGAGATAACCAGGGATAAGCCAGTGCCGCCGGATTTTTCTGACCGGAAGGCTAATGTTTATAGGATGATTGCGCTTGCCCGTAGCCAAGTTAAAGGAGAATAGAACCAAGAAACGCTTCGGGATTTAAGAAATGATTAGGTAGTGATAAATAGAAGCGGTTCATAGTTCTAGTAGATAATAATTATTTTGGCGGAGAATGAGGTAATCTAATCCAGTGGAAAAGCTATTAACTGTTGAACAATTAAGTGAGTTAATTCAGATAAGCCGGAGCACGCTTTATGAATGGACTCATTGTGGATTTATCCCTCACTATAAATTACCAAAAGGTGTAAGATTTAGAATATCTGATCTGGAAAGATGGTTGCAAGGCAGAAAAAGAAAGGGTAGAACTAGCTATAAAGTTAGTTTATAACTATTGATTTATCTCAGTCTTATGTTATATTAATACTATGAACGAAATATATAAGAATGCTCCTTTAATTGAAGCTATTTTCGAAATCCGTTTTCCTGCCGAAATTTCGATTAAATGCAAAACCGACTTATTTTATAATAAGATTAAGGCGAACTTTCCTTTATTGGGTATACTTCCACCAGGGGCACCGCATATATATGATTTTCTAAATAAAGAAAAAAATGAGATCATTAGAGTCGGCTTGGATAGGATTTCTTATCATGCTAAAAAATATGAAGGCGGATTTAGTAAATTTCAAGAAGATGCTCTAAAATATCTATATTGTTTTATTGATACTTATCAAATAGAAAAGATATCACGAACTGGATTAAGGTATGTGAACCATATTCCTATTGTTAAGATTGATGGCGTAATCCCATTAGAAAAATATATTAATTTCGGTTATAGGTTGCCAAGTAAAAATATACCTAATAAATTTGAATTGTTAAATACAATTTTAGTTGTGCGTATAGATGGAGGAAAGCTAAAAATTTTAATAGAAGCTAAACAAATGCCAGATATAACAAAAACAGATATTTTAGTGTTAGATTTCGATTTTATATTTTCTGGAAAATTAGATGTAAAGAAGATAGTCGAATACATAGCTGAATCTCATGGACATACGAAAGCTATCTTTGAAGATTTAATTTCTGAAGAATACAAAAAAGTAATAGAAGGTGATAAGCCATGAAAAACATGCTTTTAGGCATGGATAGTATAAGCGATGAATTCGATGAGTTATCAATTGATGCTTCGAAGAGGTATGGTATAGATGAGGCATATTTTGAAAAACAAGTTTATAATAAACCATCTTTTGGATTACTGTTACACTTTTTACCTCATTATCCATATGAAATAATGATTCCCTTAAAAGTTCGTGTTGAGGTCGAAAGAGATTCTGACAGTTTTGTAATATGGAATGATGAATTTAATAAATTTGGCATCGGATCAACTAAAGAAGAAGCTATTGAAGATTTCGAACATAATGTGGTTACAGATTATTTAATATTAAATGAGTCTAATCCTGAAGAGCTTTCAGAAGAAGCTAAAGAATTATTGCAGTTGTATAGATCTAGTATAAAACTTAATTAGGATATGCCTAATCCAATTGAGCGCGATAAAATCATCTCTCAATTAACAACACAAAAAGGTTTTCGAGAAGAAGAGAAAAGAGGGCATAAACTGTTAAGGCTTTATGTCAATGGGAGGAAAACCGGCATTTCGACTTCGATTTCTAGAGGCCCTAAATATAAGGAGTATGGAGTGGATCTCTTGAAGTGGATGTCTAAAGGTTTAAGATTATCAACAACCAGCCAACTTATAGATCTAATTGAATGCCCTATGACTTATGAACAATATATAAATTGGCTTCGGAATGATAGAGGATTACGTCTTTAGTTTATTGCTTTTTGTGCCCAAAATGTGCGCATCCTACACAAAAACATCAACAAATAAAGCTAAACAAAACTAAACATTCGGACTCGAAGTTACCCTTGCAATAAAGAATAGATAGTTGTAACATATTGGTATATCTACTGAAGGGAGAATTGCTTAGGCAGACTCCCTGCCTCTCCGAATTAAATTTTCTCGTTCCGCAATACAATATCACACAATAAGTTATAACAATATTTAAATAAATTTATACACCTTGTGCCCAATTCGTGCTTTTAATTTTTATTAATCTTGGGAATAATAAATCGCTTGCATTGTGATTGAGGAACATAATAAATATAATACAAAGGAGGGGAATATGCATAGAAAATCAGGTATTATTTTTATCTTGTTTCTTGTTGTTATTTTGTCAGGTTGCGTTACTCGTCTGGTAGATTTCACAATGATTTCAACCAAGAACATAGATTTAGCTAGAGGTGCTGATTTTAAAAGAGGGCCATCAAGGGCGACAGGAGAAGACCTTGTTGCTATAATAATATTTATTCCCACTGGCGTCCCTAATATAAAGACGGCGATTGATAGGGCTATCGAAAGTGTGCCCGGATCAATTGCACTTCTTGATGGAGTTCTTTCTGTTAAGGGATGGTATATTCCTTATATTTACGGAGAAAGCTCATATGTTGTAGAAGGCACCCCACTTATAGACCCTAAGCTTGTTTTAGCAAAGCTTCCTTCTAAATATATATTCTGTAGAGCAGATAGAAAAGGAAATGTTAAAGAAATACGATATTTAAGTAAAGCTGAGTTTGAATTATTTAGAAAGAAAATTGGCGTATAGTTTTATGCTTTTAAGGGATTAAATTTAATTAAGTTAATCTAAAAGAGGGTTGGACTTAACCGTTTAGCCTTTTTTGTTTGCAGAATTCCGGGGACACAATACCTAATATAGGATGCTTTCTTTAACTCGCAGCCCAGCCAAAGGAGGAGAGGCGTATTAGGAAATAATCGCTGTTCTTAACTGTCCCCAATATTCACAAATCAGCCCTGACGTTTTGTCGGGGCTTTCTATTTTGTAGAGAAATTGCTGTTAGATTTTGCCACTTTCTACGTCTATTATTGTAGAAAGGAGGGAAGTGAAATGACGGATTTAGTTTTGGCAGAAAAGATAGAAAGTAAGATATTCCAAATTAGAGGTAAGAAAGTTATGTTGGATAAGGATTTGGCGTCACTCTACGAAGTAAAGCCGATAGCCTTGAGGCAGCAGGTAAAAAGAAACTATGAAAGGTTCCCTGTAGATTTCATGTTTCAGCTTACAGGTGAAGAAGCAAAAAGCTTGGTATCACAAAATGTGATACCATCTTTAAGGAGTTTAGGTGGCTATTTGCCGTATGCTTTTACCCAAGAAGGCGTTGCAATGCTTTCAAGTGTTTTGCACAGTAGGCGAGCTGTATTGGTAAATATCCAAATTATGCGCGCTTTTGTTAATTTGAGAAGGATGGCTTTAACTTATGTAGCTTTAAAGCGAGAAATTGAAAGAATCGAGAAGAAATACGATAAGCAATTTGCAATCGTATTCCAGGCGATTAAGCAACTTTTAGAGCCAAAGGACAAAAAGGAAAGGAGAGTACTTGGTTTTAGAGTTCGTTCTTCTCGGTAAGATCCCGCTTCGTAATATGTGCCAAAATTCTCCTTTCTGCCTTCGGCAGGCGGATAATTTTGACACACTCAGCGGGATAGTTCGCGGACGCTTTGCTACAACTTACGTCGCGCTTTCAGCGCTTCCGTAAGTTATGCCCTCACTAACAAAAAAGCCCCGTATTTTCCCGGGGTTTTCTTGTAGGTGATAGGCCTAACAGCTCCCGCTATCGTTCCTACCCTCCTTGTTGCTTGTTCCACTTCCTTGTTCCAATTTAAGTATGCCATATAATTTTCCGGATTTCAAGACCCCCCTAAAATAAATAAAAAGGCTCCTCTTGACAAAAAGCATCTGTTTGAGAGAATGTATTATGCTGTTTAAATCCCTGAAATTATATACTGGACAAAACATTGATCTGGAAGGCTTAAGCTCTACCCTGGTTGATTTCGGCTACAGGAGGCAGGATCAGGTTTTAGCAGAGGGTGATTTTGCCCGGCGCGGGGAGGTCATTGATATTTTCCCGGTTTCCTTTGAGCTTCCTGTGCGCATCCAGCTGGATAATGAAAAGGCCAAGGCCATAAAGACTTTTAACCCGGAAAACGGGGAGCCGCTCTGGCCCCATCATATTGTTATCATCCTTCCTTTTAAAAAGGCCTCCGCGACAAAAAGTACGCCATTCAGCGAAGAGTTCCCTCTGAATAATTTCGTGGATTTGAATATCGGCGATCTCGTAGTGCATAATCAGCATGGCATAGGAAGGTTCCTGGGGATGCAGAAGGCTAAGTTCCAGGGTAGCCCGAAAGATTATCTGGTCATTGAGTATGATGGCGAAGAAAAGCTTTATGTTCCGGTTGACGCCATGCACCTGGTGCAGAAGTATATCGCCTTTCACGCGCTTAAGCCCAAACTTTACCGCCTGGGAAACAAAGAGTGGCAGCGGACCAAACAGCGGGCGCGTAAAGGCATCCAGAAACTGGCCTGGGAATTATTAAGCGTGCAGGCGATGCGCCAGGCCGGGAGTGGTTTTAAGTTTTCCCCGGATACCCCCTGGCAGGCTGATTTTGAGAAAACTTTCCCGTATGAAGAAACCCCGGACCAGGCTAAAACCACGCGGGAGGTTAAGCAGGATATGCAGCAGGCCAAGCCGATGGACCGGCTGCTTTGCGGTGATGTTGGTTACGGCAAGACCGAGGTGGCTATGCGCGCCGCTTTTAAGGCGGTAATGGATAGTAAGCAGGCGGCATATTTAGTCCCCACGACTATTCTAGCGGAACAGCATTATAAGAATTTCACCGCGCGTTTAAAAGATTTTCCCGTAAACGTGCAAATGCTTTCGCGTTTCAGGACGCCGGGGGAGCAGGATGAAATCATTAAAGGCCTGCGCAATGGCAGCGTGGATATTGTTATCGGCACGCACAGGCTGCTTTCCGAAGATGTGGGTTTTAAGGACCTCGGGCTGGTTATTGTTGATGAGGAGCAGCGTTTTGGCGTGACAGCCAAGGAGCGCTTGAAAAAACTTAAAACAACCACCGATATACTTGTTTTAACTGCTACACCCATTCCGCGCACCTTGTATATGAGCCTGATGGGAGCCAAGGATCTTTCCGTGATCAATACCCCGCCGCAAAATAGGTTGCCCATCAAAACGGTTGTGGTAGAATATGACACTGATTTGGTAACTCAGGCAATTAAGCGTGAGCTGGCGCGTAAAGGTCAGGTGTTCTTTTTACATAACCGTATCCTTGATTTAGAAAAGGTAAGGGATAAGGTTGCCAGGGGCCTTGCGAATAATCCGCGCATAGCCGTTGCGCACGGCCGGATGCCTGTTAAGTTATTAGAAAAAGTGATGTCGGATTTTATAAGCGGCAATATCGATATATTGATCTCCACGATGATCATTGAATCCGGCATAGATATACCGAATGCCAACACGATAATTGTTAATAACGCGCAGATGTTCGGTTTATCAGACCTGCATCAGCTGCGCGGCAGGGTAGGCAGGTTTAACCGTTCAGCCTACGCTTATTTTATGATCCCCAGAAACGTGGTTCTGGAGGCGGATGCCTCAAAAAGGCTGCAGGCCATAGAGGAGCATAGCGGGCTGGGAGCGGGATTTAATATCGCCATGGAGGACCTCGAGATCCGCGGCGCGGGAAACCTGCTGGGACAACAGCAGCATGGCTTTATCGAGGCCATGGGTTTTGATCTTTACTGCCGTTTGCTTAAGGAAGCAATCGCTAATTTTAAGAAAGCAGGTGTATTCGATGAAACGCATAATTAACTTTAAGGTAGTGGGTTTGTTTTTTGTTTTTACCGCAGTTTGCCTGTTATCTGCTTCCGGCCGCCTTTACGCGCAGGATAAAGTTGTCGCGGTAGTGAACCACGAGATCATTACGCAAAAAGAACTAGATGATTTCCTGAGTTTTGCGCGCATGCAATATTCCCGCGAGCTTAAAGGCAAGGATTTAGAGGAGAAGGTGCAGGGGGCCAGGCAGGATTTATTGCAGCGTTTGGTTGAAGACCGCCTTATCCTCCAGCAGGCTAAGAATGATAAGATAAGTATTGAGCCGGCCAGGATAAAGGCAAGGATCATTGAGCTTAAGAAGCGCTACGCGACAGATGCAGAGTTCCAGGAGGACCTCGCCAAGCAGGGGTTGGTAGAGGCGGATCTGGAGAATAAGGTCCGCGAGCAGATGCTCATGTACGAAATGGTCCAGCAGAAGGTGCGCTCTAAAATAATGGTCCGTCCGGATGAAATCACCAGTTTTTATGACCAGAATAAGCGGGAGTTTTTAACTCCCGAGGAGCGGCAGCTTATGATGGTTATTTCGCAGGATGAAAAGCAGGCTAAGGAGCTAAGCTATTATTTGCGCCTGGGACAAAAACTTGAAGACTTGGCGACAAGGTATACTTTTACCACAAATACATTATCCGCCTGGCAGGGCCAGGATTTACGCAAAGAGATCGAGGAGACGGTGTTTAAGCTGGGCTTAGGTGAGGTTTCTGAACCGGTAAAGGTTGACCGGCAATATTATATATTTAAGTTAGATAATATTATCGGCAGCCACCAGCTGAGCCTTGCCCAGTCACAGGATAAGATCCAGACGTATTTATTCGAGAAGAAAGTGCAGGAAGCCTTAGTTAAGTGGTTAGATGAAATTAAAAAACAATCCTACATTAAAATCACCGGCAATTAGAGTCGGCCTTACCATCGGCGACCCGGCAGGTATCGGCCCGTCCATCCTTTTAAAAGCGCTTAAGCAATTAAAGGGCAAGGCCAATTTTACGGTCATCGGCAACAACTTTGTTTTGGCTAAAGCGGCCCAGGTTTTAAAGATCAAATCTTTGGGTGCGGAATTGATAGATTTAGATAATATCAAACCAAACCGTTTTTCCCCCGGCAGGATGAATGCCGAATGCGGAAAAGCCTCTCTTGATTACTTAGATACGGCAGTTGCTTTGCTTAAGAATAACCAAATCGACTGCCTGGTTACCTGTCCGATTTCAAAAGAAGCGATCAATTTAGCCGGGGCAAAGTTTCCCGGGCATACCGAATATCTGGGTGACCGGACCGGAAGCAAAGATTTGGCAATGATGCTTATTAATGAAGAGCTGAAATTCAGCCTGGTTACTCGGCATATTCCGCTTAAGGATGTTTGCAAACAGCTTACTCAAAAAGCCTTGAGGAATAATATCAAGGCCGCGATCAAAGGCTTAAACTCTTTATTCTTGATTGCCAAGCCAAGGCTTGTTGTTTGCGGCCTCAACCCTCATGCTTCGGATAACGGTTTGATCGGGCAAGAGGAGAAGAAGCTGATTATCCCGGTGATCAAAAGCTTAAGAAAGAAAATTAAAACCGCGGTGATTGTTGGGCCGCTTTCCTCTGACGTGGCAATCTCGCAGGCGGCAAAGGGGAAGTTTGACTGCGTAATTGCTTTGTATCATGACCAGGCGCTTATACCGCTGAAGTTAACGGATTTTGACAGCGGGGTGAATCTGACCCTGGGTTTGCCTTTTGTGCGTACCTCGCCGTTGCATGGCACAGCCTTTGATATTGCCTCGAAACCCGCGTTGGCTAATCCTAATTCCCTTATCGCTGCCATAAAACTCGCCATAAAATGCGTATCAAACCAAAAAAAAGATTAGGCCAGAATTTTCTTATTGATAAGAATATTCAAAAGAAAATAATCCGCACCTGTAACTTGTGCGCTGAAGATATTGTTTTAGAGATCGGCGCCGGTACCGGGGACCTGACCGGCCAGCTTGCTTTAGCCTCAAAAAAAGTTTATGCCCTGGAGATCGACCAGAGATTATTGCCAGTCTTAGATGAAAACTTAAAAGACCTGGCTAATTATCAGGTTATTCAAGCCGATATATTGAAATTTGATATAAATAAATTTTTGCGTGAATTTAAGATAAAGCAAAAAATAAAAGTCATCGGCAACATACCGTATTATATATCCAGCCCGATTATAGAGCATCTTATCCATTACCGCGATAAAATCAGCGCGATCTTTTTAACCGTGCAAAAAGAATTCGCCCGCAGGGCCGCGGCTGTTCCCGGTTCAAAAGAATATGGTTCTTTTAGTTGTTTCGCGCAGTATTATTTAAAGCCTGAAATTCTTTTTGAAATCAAGAAAAACTCTTTTTACCCGGCGCCAAAAGTGGACTCATGTTTTTTGTCCTTAAAGATCAGGGAAAAACCGGCAGTTAAGGTTATCGATGAAGCAATGTTGTTTAAACTGATCCGGCTGGCTTTTAACCAAAGGAGAAAGACATTAAGGAACAGCCTGGAAGGGATCGTGGCGAAAGAGAGGCTGGAAGAATTTTTTAACGTGCACAGCATCGATAAAAACGTGCGCCCGGAGGATCTCTCCCTGGAGCAATTCGCCAGTTTGAGTTACAATTTGCCGTAATTTAAAAAAAGAAAAAAATCTTGACAAATCCCCTATTTTAGTATAAACTCTCTTACTTACGTAAATATCTAGTATTACAACACTTTAATTTAGCAATATCTATAACCAAAGAAAGAATTTTGTTTAAATTCTTGGGGTGTGGTTTTTTTTACTTTGAGGGCTCTAGCGACGGGGCAAATCCATTTCTGCTGGAGTAGCTCAGTTGGCAGAGCACGTCCTTGGTAAGGACGGGGTCGCGAGTTCAATTCTCGCCTCCAGCTATAGTGATGCCCAGGCTTATGGAACGAAGTGAACATAAGCCTGAAGGTCGAACTATCCCGGCGAATGCTGCAAAATTTTGTTCCAAAATTTTGCGCATCTTATGAACCGGGATAATAGAGGATAAACATGCGTGAAACTATAACTTTAGAGTGTACGGTTTGCAAAAATAGAAATTATACGACGACTAAAAATAAAAAGTTGCATCAGGATAGGCTTGAACTTAATAAGTTCTGCAATAGATCCTGTCATAAGCATACCCCACATAAGGAAATTAAGTAATTAATTAGGGGCGTCGGTTAATGGCAAACCAACGGTCTCCAAAACCGTGACTGCAGGTTCAAGTCCTGCCGCTCCTGTAGTCTAATGGCATGGGAGAGAGGTTTTTGAGTTAATGAATATTTTAGCAAAGCCGGTAAATTTTTTAAAAGAAGTAAGGAGCGAGTTAAGTAAGGTTTCCTGGTCAACCAGGCAGGAGCTTTTGGCATCTACGGCCCTGGTAATAGTGGTTACGGTAATAATGACAATTTTTATCGGGATAACGGATCTGGCTTTATCCAGATTATTAAGCGCGATTTTTAAATGAAAAACTGGTACGTTGTGCACACACAAACCGGAATAGAGGAAAAGGTAAAAGCCTCCCTGGAAAAGAAGATCCATGCCGAAGGCCTCCAGGATTTAATTACCAGCGTGATTATTCCTACCGAGCAGGTTTCCGAGGTGCGCGCCGGAAAAAAGAAGATCACGCAGAGGAAGTTTTTCCCGGGTTATTTATTGGTTGAGATGGATTTAAGCGAAAAGACCTATCTTTTTGTGAAGAATTCTCCCGGGGTTACCGGATTCATCGGATTAGGCAGGAAGCCGGTTGCGCTGCCCAAGGAAGAAGTGGATAACATCCTTAAGCGCACCAAAGATACCGCAGCCAAGCCCTCCCCAAAGATCATTTTTGAAAAAGGCGAACAAGTAAGGGTTAATGAAGGGCCGTTTTTGAATTTTAACGGCACAATCGAAGAGGTTTATCCTGAAAAAGGAAAAGTCAAGGTCAGCGTCTCTATTTTTGGACGTTCAACGCCGGTGGAGTTAGAGTATTGGCAGGTGGAAAAGGTATAAATATGGCAAAAGCAATCAAGGCGCAGATTAAGTTACACGTTCCGGCAGCGCAGGCAAACCCCGCGCCTCCGGTAGGGCCGGCATTAGGCCAGCATGGCGTAAACATCATGCAGTTCTGCAAGCAGTTCAATGAACAGACTAAAGGAAGGGATGGATTGATCCTCCCGGTAGTTATCAGTGTTTATGAGGACAGGACATTTACCTTTATTATAAAGAGCCCGCCGTCATCAATTTTACTCAAAAGGGCGGCGAATCTGGCAAAGGCCTCCGGCACTCCCGGCAAAGAGACAATCGGCAAGGTAACCAGGAAACAGGTTGAGGAGATCGCTAGGCTTAAGCTTTCGGATTTAAATACCAATAACCTGGAGCAGGCGATGAAGGTTATTGAAGGGACTGCCCGCAGTATGGGTATCGCGGTTGAAGGATAAATTATGAAAACTCACAGCAAAAGATATGAGGAATCAGTTAAGCAGGTCCAGCAGGACAAATTTTATCAGTTAAGGGAGGCCACCGCTATATTAAAGTCTCTGCCTAAACCAAAGTTTGACGGCTCCGTTGACCTGCATTTTAGTTTAAGCGTGGATACCAAGAAAAGCGACCAGATGATCCGCGGCACCGTCGTGCTTCCGCATGGCACCGGGAAAAAAGTGCGCATAGCGGTATTCTGTAAAGGCGAGCACGAGCGGCAGGCCCGGGAAGCGCAAGCGGATTACGTCGGGGGCACGGAGTTAATTGATAAGGTTGCCGCCGGATTCCTTGATTTTGATTGCGCTGTGGCTACTCCAGAGATGATGAAGGATTTAAGCAAGCTGGGTAAGGTATTAGGCCCGCGCGGGCTTATGCCTAGCCCTAAGACTGGCACAGTGACCAATGATATTTCAAAGGCAATTGAAGACGTGAGAAAAGGCAAGGTAGAATTTCGCGTGGATAAACAGGGTGGAATGCATTTATCCGTAGGAAAGATTTCTTTTACCGAAGATCAGCTTAATGATAATGCCTCCAAAGTTATTGAGGCGGTTATTGAAGCCAGGCCCGCGTCGGTAAAGGGCAAATTCCTGAAGGGCTTAAGTATAACCACTTCCATGAACCCGGGATTAAGGCTCGTTTGTTAATACTATGAAAAAGATCGGATTGCTGGTCAAAGAAACATCAGGGAACCGCATAAAGGACAGTTTTAAATTATCCAAGGGGCTGATCATCGTAAAATATTCCGGGGTATCCAGCCCGGATATGAGCTCTTTGCGTAAGGCCCTAAGAGGGACTGGCGCTAATCTTTTTGTGGTCAAAAATAGCATCGCCAGAAAGGCGATGAAGGATTTAGGCCTTGATGATTTGATTCCGGCCGTGCAGAGCCCCTGCGGAATGATATTTTTTAAAGATGAGCCGGTAGATGCCTCCAGGGTGTTATGTACTTTCCGCAAAGATCACGATAAGCTTATATTGGAAGGCGGATTCCTGATTAACAGGCTGTTAACGCAAAAAGATATCGAAACGATGAGCAAGCTTCCTTCCAAGGAGATGCTCAGGGCCATGGTAGTGATGACCTTAAATTCTCCGGTAACCAAATTTGTTATCGTTTTAAATCAAACATTAAAGAAGTTTGTTTATTGCTTGGATCAAATCAAACAAGGGAGGAAATAATGGCAAGTGCGAAATTAGAGGAATTAATCAAATCGATAGAGACGATGAGCGTCTTGGAGCTCTCGGATTTAGTCAAGGCCCTGGAAGAAAAGTTTGGCGTAAGCGCCAACATGCCGATGATGGCCGCGCCCGCTGCCGGGGCTGCTGCCAGCGCGCCTGCTGCCGAAGAAAAGAGCGCATTTAACGTAGTGCTGGTTAGCTGTGGCGCCAATAAGATCGCGGTAATCAAAGAAGTGCGCACGATCACTACCCTGGGTTTAAAAGAAGCCAAGGATTTAGTGGATGCCGCGCCTAAGTCAATCAAAGAAGGCGCTACTAAGGAAGAGGCTGCGGAAATTAAAAAGAAGTTAGAAGCAGCTGGCGCAACCGTAGAATTAAAGTAAGTATAGAGTAGTTAAGGTAAACTAGAGTAAGTCTAAGTAAGTTAACTAAGGCTAAATAACCTAAAAATTATGATTAAACGAAAAAGTTTTGCCAAGTTAAAAGAGGTTTACGATTTACCTAATCTGTTAGATGTTCAGCTTGAGACTTATCGTGAATTTCTGCAGATAGATGTTCCGGCAGGCGAGAAGAAGAACCGGGGTTTACAGGAAGTTTTCAGCGAAATATTTCCTATAGAAAGCCCTGACCGTTTGATTAAGTTAGAGTTTATCAGCTACTCTTTGGGTAAGCCTAAATACACCATGGCTGAATCCAAGAATCGTTCTTTAACTTATGCTGCGCCGCTAAAAGTAAAATTCCGCTTAACTACCCCCCGTGAAACAAAAGAACAGGATGCTTATTTCGGAGAGATCCCTTTAATGACTGAAACCGGCACCTTCATCGTTAACGGAGATGAGCGCGTAGTAGTCAGCCAGCTGCAGCGTTCCCCGGGAGTTTCTTTTGAAGAAGAGCTGCATCCTACCGGTAAAAAGATTTTTTACGGCAGGGTCATTCCTTACCGCGGGGCGTGGCTGGAGTTTAAATACGACCTAACCGAGACGATTACCGCCTATGTTGACCGCCGCAGGAATTTTCCCGCGACGCAAATCTTAAGGATCCTGGGTTTTTCCGAAGACAGCTCGATCTTTGCCGCTTTCGGCAAGGAGCATCCTGAGATCATCAATACCTTAAAAAAAGATTACACTAAAAATAAAGAAGAGGCATATCTTGATTTTTACCGCAAGATGCGGCCGACTGAGCCGGTGACTAAAGAGGCTGCTGAAGGCCTGTTTTACAGGTTATTCTTTGACCCTGCCAGATATGACCTGGAAAGGGCGGGACGCTTTATCTTAAACCGTAAATTAGGCATGGATGTATCCCTGGAAAAAAGGATACTTGATTCTGATACCGTAGTTAAAGTCATCGAATACCTGATTAAATTAAACAGCGGCGCCGGAAAAATTGATGACATTGATCATTTAGGCAACCGCCGCGTAAAAAGCGTCGGCGAGCTGGTGCAGAACCAGGTGCGCATAGGATTATCCCGCGTGGAGCGTTCCATAAGAGAGAGATTAAGTATGTTAGGCGAGTTTGATAATCTTAACGTGCATTACCTGATCAACTCTAAGCTATTAAGCAATCAGATCCGCGATTTCTTCGGCCGCAGCCAGCTCTCCCAGTTTATGGACCAGATCAATCCTCTGGCCGAGATGACGCATAAAAGAAGGCTCAGCGCTTTAGGCCCCGGAGGTTTATCGCGCGAGAGAGCGGGTTTTGAGGTAAGGGATATCCATCCTTCGCATTACGGCCGCGTTTGCCCCATTGAAACCCCCGAAGGCCCGAATATCGGCCTGATCGCTTCTTTAAGTTGTTTCGCGCGCATAAACGCGTTAGGTTTAATCGAGACCCCTTATCGCAAGGTAGAAGATGGCCGCGTAACCAAGAAGATCGATTACCTGACCGCGGATATTGAGGAAGATAAGACTATTGCCCAGGCAGATGTCCCCTTAGACAGCGAGTGGCGTTTTGTCGAAAAGTTTGTTACCTGCCGCTATAAAGATGATTTCCCGAAGGTGCCGGCAAAAGAAGTACAGTATATGGATGTTTCCGCGAAGCAGCTGGTTTCTGTTGCCGCGTCCTTAATTCCCTTCCTGGAGCATGATGACGCCAACCGCGCTTTGATGGGTTCAAACATGCAAAGACAGGCTGTGCCGCTTATGATTACCGAGTCTCCTTTAGTGGGCACTGAGATGGAAGCCAAGGTGGCCCAGGATTCCGGCACAGTGGTTATTGCCCGGGACGCCGGTAAAGTAACCAGCGTGGATGCTTCATCGATTACCGTAGGAAAAAATATTTATCACTTAAAGAAATTCCTGCGCACTAATGCCGATACCTCCTTAAATCAGAGGCCATTGGTGAAATTGGGAGATCGCGTAGAGAGCGGCCAGGCGATTGCCGACGGAATCGCGACAAAAGAAGGAGAGCTGGCTTTAGGCAAGAATGTGCTGGTCGCTTTTATGCCGTGGAGAGGATATAACTTTGAAGACGCTATTTTGATCAGCGAAAGATTGATCAAGAATGACACCTTTACCTCTATTCATATCGAAGAGTTTGAGATTGAAGCTGCCGAAACCAGGCTGGGCAACGAAGAGATTACCCGCGACATCCCCAATGTCAGCGAAGAAGCATTAAGGAACCTAGATCAGGACGGGATTATCCACATCGGAGCGGAGGTAAGCGCCGGGGATATCCTGGTAGGTAAAATTACCCCCAAGACTGATTCCGAGCCCAGCCCCGAGGAAAGATTGTTACGCGCGATTTTCGGCGAGAAAGCCGGGGATGTGCGCGATACTTCATTGATTGTGCCGCCGGGAGTCGAAGGGGTGGTTATTGATGTGCATGTATTTCAGCGCAAGGACCGCGGCAGGAAATCAAAAGAAGAAAAGACCAAAGAGTTGGCTAAAATTCGCGAACTCAAGGCTTATTATAAACAGGAGATTGAATTCCTGCAGACTGAAAAAACCGCGCGCCTCTCCCAGGCCCTGGGAATAGATAAGAAAAAGGTAGAGAAATTTAATTTTAGCGATAATGAGGAAGCAAAGATTTTGGCTGCTTCTTTTGATGAGCAGATGCAGGAGTTATTGTCGGAAGAGGAGCAGGAAATTGAGAAGGTCCGGCGCGGGGATGAATTACCCGCGGGCATCCTGAAAAGAGTTGTGGCTTATATCGCCACAAAACGAAAGCTTTCCGAAGGCGATAAACTCGCCGGCCGGCACGGCAACAAGGGTGTGGTTTCCAGGATCATCCCCGCAGAAAATATGCCTTATATGCCGGATGGCACGCCCGTAGATGTGGTTTTGAATCCGCTGGGCGTTCCTTCGCGTATGAACGTAGGCCAAATCCTGGAATGCCATTTGGGCTGGGCAGCTAAAGTTTTGGGTTTAAATGTCAGCTGTCCTGTTTTTGACGGAGCCAAAGAGGGAGAGATCAAAGAACTACTTAAGAAAGCAGGGCTCCCGGAGGACGGTAAGATCACGCTTTACGATGGCTACAGCGGAGAGCCTTTTGACCAGAAGGTTACCGTGGGATATATGTACATTTTGAAACTGATCCATCTGGTTGATGAAAAGATTCACGCCCGCTCTATCGGCCCATACTCTTTAGTTACGCAGCAGCCCTTAGGCGGCAAAGCGCAGTTCGGCGGCCAGAGGTTAGGAGAAATGGAGGTTTGGGCGCTTGAGGCATATGGTGCGGCATTCACTTTACAGGAGATGCTTACGGTCAAGAGCGACGACGTAAGCGGAAGGACGCGTATTTATGAAGCGATTGTCAAGGGGGAGCAGCGCCTGACCCACGGAACCCCGGAGTCATTTAATGTTTTAATCAAAGAGTTGCAAGGCTTATGTCTTGATATCAGGACAGAAAAGGCTCACTGAGCCTCCGATAAATAATGGACACATTGGCTGAGACAATTTTGGAGCGAGACAAGGAACGAAGACGCAGACGTAGTCGTAGCACTACGTCAAGGATGAGTGACGCAGTCGCAGCCCAAAATTGTCCAGCCCTTGAATATATAAATTATTATAGATACTTAACTGAGGGGGAAGCCCGCCTTTCGGCCGTCTGCGGCGTTGCTTCTCCTCGGCGTAGTACTAAGACTACGCCTTCGTCGTCGCGCCTTGCATACGGCCAAAACTCGGGCTTCCAATGTGCCCATTATTTGTCGGAGACTCAGTAAATGGAAGAGATCGTCTCGTTTGATAGTATTTCAATAAAGATCGCCAGCCCCCAGGTAATTAAATCCTGGTCGAAAGGCGAGGTGAAAAAAGCGGAAACCATTAATTACCGCACGTTAAAACCGGAAAAAGACGGCTTGTTTTGCGAAAAGATCTTCGGACCGGTGCGTGACTGGGAGTGTAACTGCGGTAAGTATAAAGGGATAAAGTTCAAGGGGATTACCTGTGACCGTTGCGGGGTAACCGTTGACCGTTCAAGCGTCAGGCGCGAGCGCATGGGTATCATTGATTTGGCTACCGCGGTTACGCATATCTGGTTCTTTAAGGCTGTACCCAGCCGGATGAGCGCGCTTCTGGATATCGGCTTAAGAGACCTGGAAAGAATTATTTATTATGAGGAGTATGTTGTTGTTGACCCGGGCACGACGGCCTTAAAGAAAAAAGAGCTGCTTACCGATGAACAGTACCAGGAGGCATTGAGCAAATACGGCGCGAGTTTCAAAGCCAAGATCGGAGCTGAGGCGATCAGCGATCTTTTAAAAGAGCTGGATCTGGATGTTGTCTGCCGTAAATTCAGGAAAGACCTGGAAAAATCCAAAGATGTCTTAAATAACCGCAAGGCGATCAAGAACCTGAAGATCGTTGAGGATTTTAAGAAAAGCGGCAACAAGCCGGAGTGGATGATTTTAGAGGCCCTGCCGGTAATCCCCCCTGATCTGCGTCCGCTGGTTCCTCTGGATGGCGGAAGGTTTGCCACAAGCGATCTCAATGATTTATATCGCCGCGTAATCAACCGTAATAACCGCCTGAAGAAATTGATGGATCTCTCCGCGCCGGAGATCATTATCCGCAATGAAAAACGCATGCTTCAGGAGGCGGTGGACGCGCTCTTAGATAACGGCCGCCATGGCAAGCCGGTGAACGGCGCCAACAACCGACCGCTGAAGTCCCTTTCTGATATGCTTAAAGGAAAACAGGGCAGGTTCCGTCAGAACCTGCTCGGTAAGCGCGTGGATTATTCCGGAAGGAGCGTTATTGTCGTAGGCCCGGAGTTAAAACTGCATGAATGCGGCCTGCCTAAACAGATGGCCCTGGAGTTATTTGAGCCGTTTATCATCAAGAAATTAAGGGAAAAAGGTTTTGTGCACACGATCAAAGGCGCCCGCCGGATGGTTGAGAGAGGCAAGATCGAGGTTTGGGATATCCTGGATGAAGTGATCAAGGATCATCCGGTAATGCTTAACCGCGCCCCGACCCTGCACCGCTTAGGTATCCAGGCATTCCAGCCGTTATTAATCGAAGGGAAAGCTATAAAAATCCATCCGCTGGTCTGCACCGCTTTTAACGCTGACTTTGACGGCGACCAGATGGCTGTGCATGTGCCTTTATCATTGGAATCGCAGTTAGAAGCTAAGGTATTGATGCTGGCTATAAATAACGTATTTTCTCCCGCTGACGGCCGGCCGGTAATTTCTCCCACCCAGGATATTATCCTGGGTGTTTATTATCTTAGCAAGGAGAAGGCCAACGCTTTAGGGGAGGGTAAGACCTTCTCAAGTTTTGATGAAGTGCTCACAGCTTATGAAGATAAGGCCGTAGCATTGCACGCTAAGATCAAGATCCGCGTTAACGGAATTTATGATTTTGACCAGAAGATGGTCGTTGGGGCAAAACAGATAGTTACCACTACTGTCGGACGTGTATTATTTAATCAGATCCTGCCGCCTGAGTTCGGGTTTGTCAACCGGGAATTAAATAAAAGCAGGGTAAACGATATAGTGGTAAGTGTTTATAAACGGTTCGGCCATACCACGACCATCAAGCTGCTTGATGATATTAAGCGTTTAGGTTTTGAGATGGGTACCTCAGGAGGTATTTCCATCGGTATAGATGATATGACTGTCCCGCTTGATAAGCCGGAAGTTTTAAAAGAGTCAAAGGAAGAGGTAGCCAAGGTTGAAGACCAATACCGCAAAGGCATTATCACTGACAGCGAACGCAAAGCCAAGGTTATCGATATATGGACGCATGCCACCGACAGGATATCCGACCTGTTATTCAAGGGAATGGATTCTTTTAATCCTATCTTCATGATGGCTGATTCAGGCGCCCGCGGTTCCCGTTTACAGATCAGGCAGCTCGCCGGTATGCGCGGGCTTATGGCCAAGCCCAGCGGTGAAATTATCGAGAACCCGATTACCGCTAATTTCCGCGAGGGGTTGAATGTTTTGGAATATTTTATTTCTACTCACGGCGCGCGTAAAGGTTTGGCAGACACCGCGCTTAAAACCGCCGACGCCGGATATCTGACCCGCAGGCTGGTTGATGTTGCCCAGGAGGTAATTGTTTGCGAAGATGACTGCGGGACCTTAAACGGCATTACTGTCGCGGCGATTATCGAGGGGGATGAAGAGGTGGTCAGCCTTAAGGACCGTATTATCGGGCGGGTGGCCCTGGATAACGTGGTGGATATTATTACCGACGAAGTTATTGTTCAGCAGGCCTCTGAGATCACCGAAGAGAAAGCTGATCAAATTGAAAAGCTGGGTATTGAAAAGATCCGTATCCGCAGCGTTTTAACCTGTGAATCGGGCAGAGGTGTTTGCGCCAAATGTTACGGCCGCAACCTCTCTAGCGGAAGGTTAGTGGAATTGGGAGAAGCAGTGGGGGTTATAGCTGCCCAGAGCATCGGCGAGCCCGGCACGCAGCTGACCATGAGGACCTTCCATATCGGAGGTACCGCCTCCAGGACTATCGAGCAATCCTTTATTAAATCCAAGAATAAGGGTTTAGTCAAATATCATAATTTAAGGGTTACCCTTAAGAATAAAGAGAATGTTGTCTTAAACAGGAACGGCGCGATCAGCGTTAATGACGCGCAGGGCCGGGAGCTGGAGCGTTATTTTGTGCCGCAGGGCGCGTTCATTACTATTCTTGACGGCCAAGAGGTAAGTAAGGGGATATCTTTTGTGCGTTGGGACCCCTATACGATTCCCGTGCTTACCGAAGTCGGCGGAGGAGTGCGTTTTGAAGATTTACGTGAAAATGTTACCATGCGCGAAGAGGTCAATCCGGTCACGAAGTTAGCTGAGCGCGTAGTCGTTGAGCATAAGCCGGAGTATCATCCGCAGGTGGTTATTTTAGATGACAAAAAAGAAGTCTTGGGGATTTATCCCATACCTATCGGCGCGCATATTATCGTCAGGGATGGCGAGCGGGTAGGAGGCGGAGACCTTTTGGCGAAGATCCCGCGCACAGTTGTTAAAACCCGCGATATTACCGGAGGGCTTCCGCGCGTTGCCGAACTATTTGAAGCCAGGCGGCCGAAGGATCCCGCGGTGATCAGTGAAATAGACGGATTCGTGGAGTTTGGCGAGACCAAAAAAAACCAGCGGGTAATTATCGTTAAATCTACTACCGGTATGGCCAGGGAGTATATTATCCCGCACGGCAAGCATCCGAATGTTTATAAAGGGGATAAAGTCACCGCCGGCCAGCAACTTACTGACGGCCCGGTGGTTCTACAGGATATTTTGCGCGTCTGCGGCGACAAGGTTTTGCAGGAGTACTTAGTCAATGAAGTGCAGGAGGTTTATCGCCTGCAGGGGGTACGCATCAATGATAAGCATATTGAGTTGATCATCCGCCAGATGCTTAAAAAGGTAAGAATTGAAGATCCGGGCGATACAGAGTTCCTGGCTACTCAGCAGGTGGATAAGTGGGTCTTCCAGAAGGAAAATACCAGGGTGATCAAAAAAGGCAGCAAGCCTGCCCAGGCAACACCTTTGCTTTTAGGTATTACCAAGGCCTCTCTTACCACGGAGAGTTTTATTTCCGCGGCAAGTTTCCAGGAGACCACCCGCGTTCTAACCGAAGCCGCAACCAGTGGTAAGCGCGATGAACTGTTTGGTTTAAAAGAGAATGTTATCGTCGGGCACCTGATCCCCGCGGGAACCGGATTCAGAGCGCACCGCGATATTGAGGTAATCAAAATTGGCGCCCAGCAGGGCGATGCGATGAAAGAAGAAGTTAAGGCCAGCTCAAAGGAATAATTATATGCCGACAATTGCCCAGCTCATCAGATACGGTAGAATTTCTAAAAAGAAGAGGAGTAAATCGCCTGCCTTAAAAGGCTGTCCCCAGAGAAGAGGGGTTTGCCTTCAGGTGCGCACCATGACGCCTAAGAAGCCTAACTCTGCTTTAAGAAAGATTGCCAGGGTCAGGCTTACTACCGGTATTGAAGTTACGGCTTACATCCCGGGAGAAGGGCATAATCTTCAGGAACACTCTATTGTTTTAGTCAGGGGCGGCAGAGTCAAGGATTTGCCGGGTGTGCGGTATCATATTGTTAGGGGGACATTGGACGCTTCAGGGGTTAATGCGCGCAGGAGATCGCGTTCAAAATACGGAGCAAAGAGGCCTAAATGAGAAGAAGAAAAGCGCAGGAAAAAAATATTTTAGCGGATCCCAAGTTTAACAGCAAGGTGGTGGCCAAATTCATCAACATGGTGATGCTGGAAGGCAAGAAATCTATCGCCGAGAGGATGGTTTACGGCGCCTTTGCAATTGTAGAGAAGAATTTAAATGAGCCGGATATTTTAAAGGTATTTTATAAGGCCCTGGATAACGCCCGGCCGCGCTTAGAGGTCAAACCCCGCAGGGTCGGCGGCGCTACCTACCAGGTGCCTATTGAGGTTAGGCAGGAACGCGGCACTTCCATTGCGCTTCGCTGGATCAGAGATTTTTCCCAGAATAGAAAGGGAAAGCCCATGCAGGAGAAGTTAGCCGATGAAATTATCGCCGCCTATAAGGGCGAGGGTTCGGCAATTAAGAAACGTGACGATACGCATAAAATGGCGGAGTCGAATAAAGCTTACGCACATTTTAGGTGGTAAAAAAAGGGGACGGTTCTATTTGTTTGACCAATAGTAATAGAACCGTCCCCTATAAATAAATGAGAAAAATACCGTTAGATAAAATTAGAAATATCGGGATAATCGCGCACATTGATGCCGGTAAGACTACGACCAGCGAACGTGTCTTGTTCTATACGGGCAAGAATTACAAGCTGGGTGAGGTGCATGACGGTACCGCGACTATGGACTGGATGGTCCAGGAGCAGGAGAGAGGTATTACCATTACCGCTGCCGCTACCACTTGTGTTTGGAAGGATATAACTATCAATTTGATCGATACCCCGGGCCATGTGGATTTTACCATTGAAGTAGAAAGGTCATTAAAGGTTCTAGATGGCGCGGTAGTTGTTTTTTGCGGAGTCGGCGGAGTAGAGCCGCAATCTGAAACCGTGTGGCGCCAGGCAGACCGCTATAATGTCCCGCGTATCGCCTTTGTGAATAAAATGGACCGCACCGGCTCGAACTTTTTTGAAGTAATTGACCAGATACATAAGAGATTAGGGGCAAATGCGGCGGCAATTCAGCTTCCTTTCGGCAAGGAGGCGGGTTTTACAGGCCTGGTGGACTTAGTTGAAAAAAAACTGATCTTCTACAAAGAAGATAATTTAGGAAAAGAATTTGAAACAAAAGATGTGCCTGAAGACATGCTGCCGGATTTTGAAAAATACCGCCTGATCCTGGTGGAAAAGCTTGCCGAAGCGGATGATTTGATTATGGAAGATTATCTGCAGGGTAAGGCTGTAACCAACCAGCAGCTGAAGGAAAGCATACGTAAAGCAGTAATTGCCAATAAATTTGTGCCGGTGCTTTGCGGCGCGGCTTTTAAGAATAAAGGGGTACAACTGGTTTTGGACGCGGTAAAAGATTATCTCCCTTCTCCGATGGATGTGCCTCCGGTAAAAGGCACTAATCCGGATACGGGAGAATTTGAGGAGGTGATTGCGGATGATAAAGCCCCTTTTACTGCCCTGTGTTTTAAGGTAGCCACGGACCCTTTTGTCGGTAAAATATATTTTATAAGAATGTATTCCGGCACGCTTGCCGCCGGAACTTATATTTACAACGCTTCCAAGAGAGAGAGAGAGCGCGTAACCAAGATCGTCAAAATGCACGCTAACCGTCAGGAGATTGTGGAGAGTATTTCCACCGGAGATATTGCCGCGGCGGTAGGTTTAAAAGACACTAAGACCGGGGATACGCTATGCACGGAAAAGAACCCTATTCTTATTGAAGCCATGCGTTTTCCTGAGCCGGTTATCCAGCAGGCAATTGAGCCCAAGTCAAAGGATGCCCAGGAAAAGCTGGGTTTGGCCATGCACAAGCTGGAAGATGAGGACCCCTCCTTTAGGGTTACTTATAACCAGGAAACCGGCCAAACCCTTATTGCCGGGATGGGCCAGCTGCACCTGGAAATTATTATTGACAGGATTTTACGCGAGTTTAATGTGGAGGCCCAGGTTGGCGCTCCGCAGGTTGCGTATCGTGAGACAATCAGGAAAAGCGTATCCAGCGTAGGCAAGTTTATTTCGCAATCCGGAGGCCGCGGGCAATACGGCCATTGTGTTATCGAGATGGGCCCGCAGGAAACGCCCGGCATGGGAATTACTTTTGAGGATAAAATAAAGAGCGGGTCTATCCCGCGCGAGTTTATTCCGGCGGTAAAGCAGGGAATAATGGGCGCGGCCAAGAACGGGGTTTTGGCGGGTTACCCGGTTACCGACGTGCAGGTAGTTTTAGTTGACGGTTCATTCCATGAAGTCGATTCTTCGGAACTGGCATTTAAAATGGCAGGCTCCATCGCTTTCCAGGACGGCATGAAAAGAGCGCATCCGGTTTTATTAGAGCCGATCATGGATATCGAGGTAATCGTGCCTGAGGAATTCATGGGCCAGATTATCGGCGATTTAAGCAGCCGGCGCGCGAAAATTATCGCGCTTGGACAGAGATTGAACCTGCGCACTATCCGGGCCAACGTCCCGCTCTCCGAGGTTTTTAATTACGCGACTATAACAAGGTCCTTGACACAGGGCCGTGCATCATATACAATGGAACCTTCTTTCTACACTGAAGTTCCGGCGCATGTAGCGGAAAAAATTGTTTTAGGGTCGACAAACGTAAACGCGAGAAAAAGTTTTTAAAAACACCCCGCGCTTATCAGCACGCGGCGCTTATTTGAATTGCGCCGGTGTTCACTGGTGTGAAGATTACGCGGGTGTGCCCTTAGGGGCAAGGAGGATAAAAAATGGCTAAAGAAAAATTTGTAAGGAGTAAGCCGCACGTCAATATCGGGACCATCGGCCATATCGATCACGGGAAAACCACCCTGACCGCGGCTATCACGCACGTATTAGCAAAAATGGGAAAGGCTACGGAAAGGCTGTATGCCGATATCGCCAAAGGCGGCACGGTAAGAGACGAGACAAAGGTCGTTACCATCTCAGTTGCCCACGTTGAATATGAAACTGATGCCCGCCACTACGCGCATATTGATTGCCCGGGCCACGCGGATTATATTAAGAACATGATTACCGGCGCAGCCCAGATGGATGGGGCAATTCTGGTTGTTTCGGCAGCTGACGGCCCTATGCCTCAGACCAGGGAGCATATTCTTTTAGCGCGACAGGTTAATGTTCCTTCCATGGTTGTATTTATGAATAAGGTAGACTTGGTAGATGATAAAGAGCTACTGGACTTAGTGGAGATGGAGATAAGAGAGCTTCTAACCAAATATGGATATCCGGGTGATAAAACTCCGATTATCCGTGGTAGTGCCAATAAGGCAAATGTCACCACCGATGCTAAGAGCGAAGATGCCAAGCCAATCCTGGAATTAATGAAAGCAGTTGATGAATTTATCCCGCTTCCCACCCGTGAATTAGACAAACCTTTCCTCATGGCTGTTGAAGATGTCTTCAGCATCGAAGGCAGGGGTACGGTCGGCACCGGAAGGATCGAGCGCGGCAAGGTCAAGGTCGGCGAAGAAGTTGAAATCATCGGCTTAAGGCCGGAAGCCAAGAAATCAGTAGTTACCGGAATTGAAATGTTCCGCAAATTACTGGATGAAGGCCAGGCCGGGGATAATGTCGGACTGCTCTTAAGAGGCGTAGAAAAGAATGATATCGAACGCGGGATGGTTATCGCCGCGCCGAAATCCATTTTACCGCATACAAAGTTTAAGGCCCAGATTTATATCCTGACCAAAGAAGAAGGGGGAAGGCATACGCCTTTCTTCAAAGGTTACCGGCCGCAGTTCTATTTCCGCACCACTGATGTTACGGGCTCGACTACTCTTCCGGAAGGCGTAGAAATGGTTATGCCCGGAGATAACGTTACCCTGGAAGTGGAATTAATCACTCCTATCGCTTTAGAAAAAGAATCGCGTTTTGCTATCCGCGAAGGCGGCCACACTGTAGGAGCGGGTGTAGTTACCGAGGTTATTGCTTAAAGTATGAATACGCAAAAGATTCGCATAAAATTAAAAGCCTACGATCATCGGCTTCTGGATCAGGCGGTAATCGAGATCGTGGATACCGTTAAGCGCACCGGGGCCAAGATTTCCGGCCCTGTGCCGCTTCCTACAAAAAGGGAAATTTATACGGTATTACGTTCTCCGCATGTTGACAAGAAATCGCGGGAACAGTTTGATTTGTCTACCCATAAACGCCTTATTGACATCTTTGAACCCACAGCCAAGACCATCGATTCATTAAGGAAATTAAACCTGCCTGCAGGAGTGGATGTAGAAATCAAGTAATAAATCAAAAACGGATAAATTGCAATGATTGGATTGATCGGCAAAAAGATTGGAATGACACAAGTGTATGCAGTAGATGGCTCGCAGGTCGGGGTTACTGCTATTGAGGCCGGCCCTTGTCCGGTACTGGCGGTTAAGGATAAGAATGTGCAGCTGGGTTTTGAGCCGGTGGCTGAAAAGAGGCTGAAGAAGCCTCAAGCGGGATTTTTTAAGAAATTAAATATCGCGCCGCATAAGTTGATTAAAGACCTTACTAAAGAAGCCAATGTAGAGTATAAAGTCGGAGACCAGCTTAAGGTAGACCTTTTCGCTGAGGGTGATTTTGTGGATGTGAGCGGTATATCCATCGGCAAAGGTTTCCAGGGAGGCATGAAACGCTGGCATTGGCAGGGCGGGCCGATGACGCATGGCTCAACCTCGCGGCGCAGGGTTGGCTCAATAGGTTCAAGTACTACTCCCGGAAGGGTTTTTAAAGGCCATCATATGCCGGGGCATATGGGTGCTGAAAAAGTAACGGTACAGAACTTAAAAATTATCAGGGTAGATTTAGCGAATAATGTCCTGTTAGTGGAAGGCGCGGTACCCGGACACAAAAATGGTTATATCGTAATCACTAAAGCCAAGAAGAAAAAGGCTAAAAAGGCAGCGGTCAAGATTTAATATGTTTACTTTACCTGTATATAACAGCGAAGGCAAGGAAATTGATACGATAAAACTCAATGCTTCTGTTTTTGACGGAAGCCAGAATACGGATTGTCTTTATCAGGCAATTGAATCTTATCGCGCTAACCAGAGAAAAGGGTTAGCCGCAACCAAGACACGCGGTGAGGTTTCCGGCGGAGGGAAAAAACCCTGGAAGCAGAAGGGAACCGGACGCGCCCGCGCGGGCTCCACGCGTTCTCCTCTTTGGAGGCATGGTGGCGTGGTTTTTGGACCGCATCCGCGTGATTTTTCCTATGAAATCCCCCAGAAGATCAAGTCATTGGCTTTGAAAACCGGTTTAAACGCGAAAGTTAAAGAAGATAATTTTGTGGTACTGGATGAATTTAAGGTTGACGCGGCCAAGACTAAACTGGCGATAAAAGTATTAACTAATCTTAAATTATTTTCCGCGAAATCCAAGAAAGAAAGCAAGGTCTTATTTTTAACGGATAAGCTGGATGCTAAATTAAAAACTGCCTTAAAAAATATCAGTTTCTTAACCGTGGATTTGGCTAAAGATTGCCATATTTATGAAGTGATGAATAACCGTAAGCTGCTTATTACCAAAGCGGGCTTAGCAGAACTGACAGAGAGGCTGCAATAATGAGCCCGGCGAAGATTCAGATCATAATTAAAGCCCTTTTACAGACAGAGAAATACAGCGCTTACGAGAGGCAAGGCAAGTATCTGTTTCTGGTAGCTAATTCCGCGAATAAGATCCAGATCAAAAAAGCGGTGGAGCAGGCCTACAAGGTGAAGGTAAAAAACGTAAATACCTTTGTTGCCATGGGCAAACTCAAAAGGGTCAGGCATCAGTTAGGCAGGATGGCTGATACTAAAAAAGCCGTGGTTACTTTAGCCGCGGGCCAGAAGATAGAAGTTAAGTAGGTAATCCATATGGGACTAATAAAATTTAAACCGACAACACCCTCAAGAAGGCATATGAGCGGCCCGGATTTCTCCGAGATCACCAAGAATAAACCGGAGCGTTCATTGCTGCGCCCACTTAAAAAAACCGGCGGTAGAAATGTACATGGCCGCATAACTACCAGGCACATAGGCGGCGGGCATAAACGTATGTGGCGTCTAATTGATTTTAAACGAAACATTTATGATCAGCCGGCAAAGGTTTTGGCTATTGAGTATGATCCTAACCGTTCAGCCAGGATTGCTCTGGTTGAATATCCGGATAAAGAGAAGCGTTATATTATCGCTCCCGTAGGCCTTAATGTGGGAGATATGATCGTTTCCAGCAATCAGAAAGACATCGAGATCAATGTAGGTAATTGCCTTCTTTTGAGCAACATCCCTTCCGGTACGCTGATCCATAATATTGAATTATTTAAAGGTAAAGGTGGGCAAATTGTGCGCGGCGCGGGGACAAGCGCTCAGATTATGGCTAAAGAAGGCGAATTCGCGCATATTAAATTGCCTTCCGGAGAGGTAAGATTGGTACATCTGGATTGCCACGCTACCGTCGGCCAGATAGGCAATATTGACCATGAGGCGATTACTTTAGGAAAGGCGGGAAAGAGCCGGTGGCTTGGTATCAGGCCTTCGGTAAGAGGTGTGGCAATGAATCCTGTTGACCATCCGCACGGTGGAGGCGAAGGTAAATCCGGCCAGGGTAATCCGCATCCGGTTACACCCTGGGGCCAACCTACCAAAGGATACCGCACCAGAAATCGCACTAAGTATTCTAACAAGTTTATCGTTAAGAGAAGGAAGCCATAATTATGCCACGCTCATTGAAAAAAGGTCCATATGTTGAGGAAAGCTTATTAAAAAAGGTTGCCAAGCAGACCAAAGCCGGATTGCGCCAGGCGATTAAAACCTGGAGCCGCCGTTCTACGGTTATCCCGGATTTCGTAGGGCTAACTTTTGCGGTCTATGACGGCAGGCGGCATATACCCGTTTTTATCACCGAAAACATGGTTGGGCATAAACTGGGAGAGTTTGCCCCTTCGAGAATATTCAGGAAGCACGGGGGTGTGAAGGCCAAGAAAGCGCTGGAGAAGACATAAAATGATTTCAAAGGCTGAAGGAAAATTTTTAAGGATTTCACCGACTAAGGTTTGCCTGGTTATGGATCTTATCCGTGGCAAAGATGCCCTTGAGGCACAAAGTATTTTGCTGCATTTAAATAAAAGGGCTAAGGAGTATTTAATAAAAATACTAAAATCCGCGATTGCTAATGCTAAAGTTAAAGGTTTTGGGGCTGATAAATTGTATATCTCCAAGATTGTTTGTAATCCCGGGCCAATGTGGAAAAGATTCAAGGCTGCTGCTTTTGGCCGGGCGGCATCAATAGTTAAGCGCACCGCGCATATAAAAATTGAGTTGGATTTGAAAGACACCCCGCGCTTATAAGGAATTGCGCGGGTGTGCCCTTCTGGGCAAGGAGAGTAATTCATGGGACATAAGGTAAGCCCTTTGGTGTTAAGGATTGGTTTTATAAGGCAGTGGCATTCCCGTTGGTTTGCCAAGGGCAGGGATTTTCCCAAGTTTATCCAGCAGGATTATAAGATCAGAAAATTCATAAAGAGTAAGTTTAAGCAGGCAGCAATCTCCAAAATTGTTATTGAAAGACTGGCGGAGAAAATCAAAATTCGTATTTTCTCCGCGCGGCCGGGAATTATCATTGGTCGTCATGGCTCGGACATTGAACGGCTGCGCTCGGACTTAAATAGTCTGGTTAAAAATGAAGTTTCTATCGATATACACGAGATAAATAAACCCGCGTGGGACGCGCAGTTAGTCGCGGAGAATATCGCCATGCAGCAGGAAAAAAGAATAGCTTTTCGCCGCGCGGTAAAAAGAGCCATGGAGCAATCTATTGCATCCGGGGTAAAAGGTATAAGGGTGTGCTGTTCCGGCCGGCTTAATGGCGCGGAGATGAGCCGCAAGGAAACCTATAAAATGGGCTCGGTTCCTTTACAGACTTTGCGTGCGGATATTGATTATGGTTTTGCTGAAGCCCTTACTACATATGGTTTGATCGGAGTTAAGGTTTGGATTTATAAGGGAGATATCCTGGGAAAGCAATTCGTACAGGAAGAAACAAAAACCGCAGGCCAGCAGCAGCCCCGGGAAGCATTTAGGGCTGCGAGGTAATTTCCCGCCTCATAACATATGCCAAAATTCTCTTGCGACAATTTTGGCATATTCGGCGGGATTAATTCGCGCATTGATTTACTCACACTATCGTGTTCGTAAGTCAAGCGCTCATTAAGAGGGATAAAGAATGGTTTTAATGCCCAAAAGGGTTAAATATCGTAAATTACAAAAGGGCCAAAGGCGCGGAGTGGCAACAAGCGGGGCAACCGTGGCTTTTGGAGAATTTGGCCTGAAATCTTTAGAGAACGGCTGGATCAAGAATACGCAGATTGAGGCGGTGCGCGTTATCCTGGCGCGTCAGCTGCACAAAGGCGGAAAATTATGGATCAGGATTTTTCCGGATAAATCCATTACCAAGAAGCCGGCGGAAGTGCGTATGGGTAAAGGCAAGGGAGATCTTGACCACTGGGTTTGCGTGGTAAAAAGAGGTCGCGTACTTTTTGAATTAGGCGGAGTTCCCCAGGAGTACGCTAAGGCCTGTTTCCGCCTGGCAGCTTATAAGATGCCGCTGCGTACTAAATTTGTCAGCAGGGTGCATAAATAGAAGGAAGAGGTGCGGGGTGAAAGCGCGGGAATTACGAAATTTATCGCAAGAAGAGTTGCTGCAGAAGGAAAAGGTTTTGTTTGAAGAACTATCCGGCCTGAATAAGCAGCGTTATACCGGAACCGTGGAGAAGCCGCATAAGTTTGCACTGATCAGGAAGGATATCGCGCGCATCAGGACAATCTTAAATTATAAGAAAGAGAAATAAGATGGGCAAGCAAAAAGAATTTACCGGCACTGTAATAAGCGACAAGATGCAGAAGACTGTGGTGGTAAAGACCATGCACCTGACCCGGCATGCAAAGTATTCTAAGACGATCAAGCTGCATAATAAATTTAAGGCGCATGACGAAAATGGTATTGCTAAGCTTGGGGATACGGTGCGTATTGTGGAAACGCGGCCATTGTCAAAAGATAAGCATTTTATAGTTAAGCAGGTGCTTAAGAAGGCCGAGAATGCACATCTGGTAAATCCTGAGGAGATTGTATAAATGCTGCAATTGCGTAGTATTTTAGATGTTGCGGATAATACTGGAGCCCGCAGGGCTTCGCTAATCTGTGTATTGGGTAAAATGGGCAGTTTTAATGCCAATATCGGAGATGTTGTAAGGGTTAACATTAAGGAGTCTATCCCGGGCGCAACGGTAAAAAAAGGCGAGATGGCCAGGGCAGTAATTGTGCGTACAAGGCATGACATCAGAAGGCCGGACGGTTCAATCTTGCGTTTTGATCGCAACGCCATAGTGATTATTGACGAGAAAGATAATCCCAGAGGCACGCGCGTATTCGGGCCGGTTGCCCGAGAGTTAAGGGATAAGAAGTTCAATAAAATAATTTCTTTAGCGCCTGAGGTAATTTAATGCAAAAAATCAAGAAGAACGATATTGTCCAGATAATCAAGGGTAAGGATAAGGGCAAAAAAGGCAAGGTTATCAATGTTATTGAGGGTGGAGAGCGGGCGATAGTCGAAGGCCTGAACCTGGCTAAGAAGCACAAGCGCCAGAGCAGCCAGGACCAAAAAGGCGGGATAATTTCTATTGAGATGCCGCTATCCATATCTAATCTTATGGTTTTTTGTAAGAATTGTTCTAAGCCGTCCCGCATGGGAGTGGTTATATTAAAGGATGGGACTAAATCCAGGTTTTGCAAAGCCTGTAAAGAGGCGCTTTAAAATGACACCGAGACTATTAGAAAAATACCGTAATGAAATTGTTCCGAAATTAATGCAGGATTTTAAGTTTAAAAATAAAATGGCTGCCCCTGTCGTAAATAAGATTGTCGTGAATATGGGCGTGGGAGAGGGCGCCCAGGATATTAAAATCCTGGAGAAAGCCCTGGAGGAGCTGGCCGGTATCACCGGGCAGAAACCGATAATCCGCCGGTCAAAAAAAGCCATAGCCAATTTCAAGATCAGGGATGGCCAGGCAATCGGCGCCAAGGTTACTTTGAGAAAGGCGATGATGTATGAGTTTATGGACCGCCTGCTTAATATCGCCCTGCCGCGTATCCGTGATTTCCGGGGCGTCAGCCGTGATTCCTTTGATCAGGCGGGAAATTACACCTTAGGCCTAAGCGAGCAGATTATTTTTCCGGAGATAGAATACGACAGGATCACGCGCACTCAGGGCATGGACATTACTTTTGTAATCAAGAATGCCAAGAATATCGAACAGGCAAGGGCCTTATTGAAATATTTTGGTATGCCTTTTAAGGATAAGGAATAAAATGGCAAAGAATTCGCAAATCGCTCGATGGAAAAGGCCGGCAAAGTTTTCAACACGCAAGTATAACCGTTGTTCAATCTGCGGCAGAAGCGGAGGCTATTTAAGAAGGTTTCAGCTTTGCCGTATCTGTTTCAGGGAGCTTGTTTGGCAGGGGCTTATTCCTGGCGTGAAGAAGGCGAGTTGGTAAAGGGGGCTAAATGTCCAGGACTGATTTAATCGCAGATGTTTTTACAATCATACGTAATGCCACAATGGTAAAAAAGGATGTTGTGGATCTTCCGTCTTCCAATAACATAAAGTCGATTATGGAAATTTTGAAGAAGAATGATTATATTGATAATTTTAAGGTTATTGAAGATAAAAAGCAGGGCTTAGTCAGGGTTTATTTAAAATACATTGCGGGTAAATCGGCAATCCGCAATATCAAGCGTATTTCAAAACCGGGCTTAAGGGTTTACGTCAGAGGCAAAAAGGTCCCCATAGTCTTGCGCGGCAGGGGACTGGCAATTGTTTCTACTTCTAAGGGCGTAGTCAGCGATAAAGAAGCCAGGGAGTTGGGTGTAGGCGGCGAGATTATTGGTTATATTTGGTAATTCGCGGTAGATTTAAAATGAGGGCTCATTAATGTCGAGGATCGGGAAAAAACCGGTAATAGTCCCAAAAGAGGTGAAGATCGAGGTAAAGGACGGGGTAGTTTTTGTTGAGGGCCCCAAAGGCAAGCTCAGCCGTAAACTCTCTGACCGGGTGAGCCTTGAGATCAAAGACGGCATCCTTCTCGTAAAGAGGGTCGCTGATACCAAGGTTGACAAATCCATGCATGGTTTGTTCCGCGCGCTAATCGTAAATATGATCAAAGGCGTAACCGACGGTTACGTTAAGGAGCTTGAAATCATCGGCGTGGGATTCAAAGCCGCGGTGGCCGGGAACAATCTGAATTTGGCTTTAGGATTTTCGCATCCGGTAAATGTCGCTATCCCGGAAGGGATCAAGATTGAAACCCCCAAACCTACACAGCTGGTTATAAGGAGTATTGATAAAGAGTTGATCGGTAAGATTGCCTCTGAGATCCGCTCGATCTATCCTCCTGAGCCATATAAAGGCAAGGGGATTCGTTTTGTCGGCGAACATGTTAAGAAGAAAGTAGGAAAGGCACAGGCAACCGGTAAATAAAATGAGAAAAAAAGAAGAGTTAAGGCTGAAAAGGCATAAGAGGATCAGGATGAGAATGTCCGGCAGCGCGGAAAGGCCCCGGTTGGTAGTGCACCGCTCTTTGAAGAATGTCTCCGCGCAGGTACTTGATGATACGACGGGAAAGGTTTTATTTTCCCTCTCTACCAAAGATAAGGCCTTAAAACAGAAATTTTCCAGCGCCGGGAATTTGAAATCAGCTGAGCTTTTCGGTGAAATTTTCGCGCAAGCCGCGAAAGAAAAAGGGATAATTAAGGTGATCTTCGACCGGGCAGGGTATCTTTATCACGGCAGGATTAAATCTTTTGCCGATGCTTTAAGAAAAGGCGGAATGGAGTTCTAAATTATGCGTGAATTGAACATTGGGCAGCAATCAGATTTGATTGAAAAGGTTATCAGCATTAACCGCGTCACCAAGGTAACTAAGGGCGGCAAAAAGCTGCATTTCAGCGCCCTGGTGGTTGTGGGGGATACTAAAGGAAGGGTAGGTTTTGCTCTGGATAAAGCTAATGAAGTCGCCGACGCTATCCGTAAATCCTTAACCAAAGCCAAGAAAAGCCTTTTTAGGGTTCCCTTGGAAGGCTCTACTATCCCCCATGAGATAATCGGTAAATTCGGAGCGGCAAGTGTGATGCTTAAACCCGCCTCGGAAGGTACGGGGGTTATTGCCGCGGGCCCGGTACGCGCGATCTGTGAGGCTGCCGGGATAAAAGATATACTTACCAAGTGCTTGAAATCAAATAATCCGATTAATGTTATCAAGGCTACGGTGCAGGGGCTAAAGAACCTAAAAGCGTAAGAAAATGAAAGAGAAAAAACCCGCGGTAAAACACACAGTTAAAAAACCGGCAGTCAAGAAAGTGGCATTAAAGAAAATACCACTAAGCCTGCTTTCTTTGCATAACCTGAAAGCCCCGTTTGGCGCGCATAAGAAGAGAAAGATTCTAGGCCGCGGCCCGGGCTCCGGCCACGGTAAAACCTCCACGCGCGGAAGCAAAGGCCAGACCTCGCGCGCAGGCAGGCATTTCTATCTAGGTTTTGAAGGAGGGCAGTCTCCGCTTATCCGCAGGATGCCTAAGCGCGGATTTGTGAGTAATTTTAAAAAGTCCTACCAGATTGTAAATTTGGATGATCTGGCTAGGATCAAAGAAACCACGATTACCCCGCGGCTTTTAAAGGAAAATGGTTTAATTCGTGATGAGTCTGCTCTTATTAAGATATTGGGAAAGGGCAGTATTAAAAACCCGGTGATTATTCAGGCGCACGCATTCTCAAAACGCGCGTCAGCCGAGATTATCGGCGCCGGCGGTAAAGCAGAAATCATTAATGTTTAGCGCACTGGTCAATGCATTTAAGATCCCGGATTTAAAAAGACGGTTAATCATTACGGGTGCGCTTATCGCGGTTTACCGGGTAGGCTGCTATATACCCACCCCCGGCATAGACGGCGCGGCGCTGGCAGATTTTTTTAATCGTATCTCCAAGACCCAGGGCGGCACGCTCTTTGGCATAATCAATATGTTTTCCGGCGGCGCTATGGAGCGCCTGACTATATTTGCCCTGGGGATAATGCCCTATATTTCCTCCTCCATTATTATGCAGTTACTTACCGCGGTTATCCCCGCGCTGGAGAAGATGGCCAAGGAGGGAAAAGCCGGATACGAGAAGATAAATCAGTTTACCCGTTATGGGACAGTTTTGCTTTCGGTTGTGCAGTCTTATTTTATCGCGCTCTGGCTTGAGAATCCGGCGCGTTTCGAAGGCCTGCAGATTGTTATGCACCCGGGATGGGGTTTTCGTATTTTAACCGTATTGACACTTTCTACCGGCACTATTTTTATTATGTGGCTGGGAGAACAGATCCAGGAGCGCGGTATCGGCAATGGCATATCTCTGGTAATTACCGCCGGTATCATCTCAAGGATCCCTACGGCGTTAAATCAGCTTTTTGTTTTAATTTCACCTTTCGCGCCCAGCCGCAGGCAGATTCAGCCGGTTACTTTGTTAATCATGGCTTTCTTATTGGCTGTCGTGGTGTTTGG
This sequence comes from Candidatus Omnitrophota bacterium, assembly GCA_041645145.1. GTDB lineage: Bacteria > Omnitrophota > Gorgyraeia > Gygaellales > Profunditerraquicolaceae > UBA6249. The sequence goes on along the minus strand of JBAZQO010000003.1, from coordinate 13,302 downwards.
GGTAATCATGATTACCCAGGGGGTAAGAAAGATCCCCGTGCAATATGCGCGGCGCATCGTGGGCCGTAAGATTTACGGAGGGCAGAGCACCTATATTCCGCTTAAGGTGGACACCTCCGGAGTTATAGCCATTATCTTTGCGCAGTCGATCATACTCTTTCCGGCAACCCTGGCTTCCTTTATCCCGAATCCAGGTTTTCAGCGCCTGGCTCAAGGGCTGATCCGCGGGCATTTGCTTTATACGGCAGTCTACGCTCTTTTAATAATTTTCTTTTGTTATTTTTATACCGCTATCGTTTTTAACCCCAATGATCTCTCTGAGAACATGAAAAAGTACGGGGGGTTTATTCCGGGTATACGGCCCGGCAGGCCCACTGCTGAATTCCTTGATTTTGTTATGACCAGGATCACTCTGGCCGGAGCGACTTTCATCGCGGTAATCGCGATTTTCCCGGATTTTATCATGGCCTGGCTTAAGGTGCCATATTTGGTTGCTTCATTTTTCGGAGGCACAGGGGTCCTGATTATCGTAGGTGTTATGCTGGATACTTTAAAACAGATTGAGTCTCATCTTTTAACGCATCATTACGAAGGTTTTATAAAAAGCGGCCACATCAGGGGGCGAAGATAATGTATCTGGTGCTTTTAGGGCCTCCGGGAGCAGGCAAAGGCACGCAGGCAAAAAGGCTTGCGGAAAGATTATCCCTGCCGCATATTTCTACCGGGGATATCTTAAGGAAGAATGTTTTAGAGGGCACGGATTTGGGTAAACAGGCCAAGGGTATTATGGAAAAAGGGCTGCTTGTCCCGGATGATCTGGTGGCGCGGATGCTTGATGAGCGCTTTAATAATCCGGATATAAAAAAAGGTTTTATATTAGACGGATATCCCAGGAACCTTTCTCAGGCCGTGACATTGGATGATATCTTAAAGCGTAAGAATATTGCGGTAGGCCTGGTGGTTTATCTTAACACAAGCGACCAGGTGGTCGTTAAACGGCTCACCGGAAGGCTGGTCTGCTCTAAATGCGGGGCTAATTTTCATACAGTCAATATGCCTCCTAAGTTAAAAGGAATATGTGATAATTGCCAGGGAGCTTTATACCAGCGTTCCGATGATAATGAAGATACGGTACTTAAGCGCCTCCAGGTTTATAAGAATGAAGTTGCTTCTTTGATAGAGTATTACAAACAAGCCAAAAAGCTGCGCAGCTTAAACGCGGATTTAGACGCGCAGGTGGTTTTAGAGCAGATTATTGAATTAACCGCTTAAGGTTTAGATGATCCCTTTAAAGTCGCAAAAAGAGCTGCAGATGCTAAAGCGATCCGGAAGGATTCTGGCGGACGTTTTGCAAAAGGTGCAAAGGATCGTGCAGCCGGGAATTACAACTTCTGACATTGATCGCTTAAGCGAAGAGTTGATCCTTAAAGAAAAGGCCCTGCCTGCTTTTAAAGGATATAAAGGTTTTCCGGCAACGGCTTGTGTTTCGGTAAATGAAGAGATTGTTCATGGTGTCCCCGGGCCAAGGATACTTTTAGAAGGGGATATCGTAAGCATAGATTTAGGAGTGAATTACCGGGGTTATTTTGCGGATGCTGCCGTGACTTTGCCGGTAGGCAAAATAGAAGGCCTTAAGAAAAAGCTGATCGAGGTGGCTTCGCGGGCTCTTGATATAGGGATTGCTCAGGCACTGGCGGGGAATAATTTAACCGATATTTCTTTTGGCATCCAGAGTTTTGTAGAGGGGCATGGGTTTTCCGTAGTCAGGCAATTTGTCGGCCATGGCATAGGAAGGGCGTTGCATGAGGAGCCGGAAATCCCTAATTTCGGGAAACCCCATTTAGGCCCGCAATTAAAAAGCGGAATGGTTTTGGCAATTGAGCCGATGATTAATATCGGAGGCTGGGAGTGCCGGATTACCGCTAATGGTTGGACAGCGGAAACCTCCGACGGCGCAAGTTCCGCTCATTTTGAGCATACGGTTGCAATCACCGATAAAGGTCCGGTAATATTAACAAAATAGAATGGCGAAAGAAGAGCTGATCGAGACAGAAGGAAAGATAATTGAAGCCCTGCCCAACGCTATGTTTAAAGTAGAGTTGGAAAACGGGCATGTGGTCCTGGCGCATGTTTCAGGCAAGATGCGTATGAATTTTATCAGGATCATCCCGGGCGATAGAGTAAAATTAGAACTTTCTCCTTATGATTTAAGCCGGGGGAGAATTACTTTTAGGGTGAAATCATGAAAGTTAAGGCTTCGGTTCGCAAGATTTGCGATAAGTGTAAAGTAATAAGAAGAAGAGGAGTGGTGCGGGTAATCTGCGTTACCCCTAAACACAAACAGAGACAGGGATAATGAAGACAGTGATCCCTCGCGTAATCACTGGCAGATTTCTGGCGAAATCTACTGGCCTACGCTTCGGGATTAATTCGCGCATTGGCTTACTCACACTGTCGTGTTCGTAAGTCAAGCGCTCATTAAGGAGTCAATATGCCAAGGATTATCGGTGTTGATATACCTAAGGAAAAAAGAATTGAGATCGCCCTTACTTATTTATACGGGATAGGCAGGGCCCTTTCTAATGTCGTGCTTAAAGAAGCCGGGATCAATCCGGATAAGCGCGCAAAAGATTTGAGCGAAGAAGAGGTCTCGCGTATCACCAATATCCTGCAAAAAGGCAGTTGGAAGGTAGAGGGTGACCTGCGGCGTGATATATCCCAGAATATCAAGCGTCTTATGGACATTGGTTCCTGGAGGGGGATGCGTCATAAAAAAGGGCTTCCGGTCAGAGGGCAGCGCACGCGCACCAACGCGCGCACCAGAAAAGGAAAGAGGAAGGGCAATATCGCGGTAATGAAAAAGGCTGAACCGGTAAAAGCAGCAAAGCCTGCGGCAAAATAAGTAAGGCTTTGATTTATGGAGGCGTAAGATGGCAACAAAAGAAAAGGCAAAAAAGAAAAAGATCGCTAAGGGCATAACCAGCGGCATTGCGCATATCCAGGCAAGTTTTAATAATACGATCATTACCATAACTGACAAGCAGGGCAATGTGTTAGCCTGGAGCGCTCCGGGTATTGTCGGTTACAGTGGTTCTAAAAAATCTACCCCTTTTGCCGCTCAGTTGGCGGCAACCGACGCTGCCAGGAAGGCTAAGGATGTAGGCCTGAAGGAAGTGGAAGTTTATGTGAAGGGCCCGGGTTTTGGCAGGGAGTCGGCAATCCGCGCGCTTCAGGCGGCAGGCTTGGTGGTAACTTTGATTAAGGATGTTACTCCTATTCCTCATAACGGTTGCCGTCCTAAGAAGAAAAGGAGAGTCTAATTTATGGCCCGCTATATTGATGCAGTTTGCAGGTTATGCCGCAGGCACGGAGAGAAACTGTTTTTAAAGGGAACTAAGTGCCAGACTGAAAAATGCCCGATTGCTAAAAGGCCATATCCGCCCGGTCAGCATGGGCAAGGCAGGAGGCAGAAACTTTCTAACTACGGAGTGCAGCTAAAAGAAAAGCAGAAGGTTAAAAGAATTTACGGGGTTTTGGAAAGGCAGTTCCGTAAATATTTCAAGATTGCTTCCAAGACTAAAGGCGTAACCGGCAAGGTGCTTTTGCAGTTGTTGGAGCGCCGGCTTGATAATGTGGTTTTCCGTATGGGCCTGGGTATATCGCGCTCACAGGCGCGTCAGATCGTCAGGCATAATCTGATTGCGGTTAATTCCCGCAGGGTGAATATCCCGTCATTCCTGGTGCATAAGGATGATCTGGTTGAAATTAAAGCCAAGGATAAGGTCAAGATTAAGATTAAGGATAACCTGGAGCTTTCTAAAGATAGGACCGTTCCGGCCTGGCTTGAGTTCAATGCAAGCGAAATGAAAGGCAAGGTCTTAAGGCTTCCGGAGAAGAGCGATATCCAGCAGCCGATTTCAGAACAGTTGATCGTCGAACTATATTCTAAGTAAGTGTGGGAAACGTAATTACTAAATTAAAGGAGAAAAGATGGGCATAAAATGGAGAGATTTTCAGTTTCCCAAGAAACTTGAATGTGATGAGTCGACATATACGGATACATACGGAAAGTTTCAGGCTGCGCCTTTTGAAAGAGGCTATGGCGTAACCCTGGGCAATTCCTTAAGAAGGGTTTTGCTTTCATCCATCGAAGGAAGCGCGGTTAGCGCGGTCAAGATTGCCGGTGTAGCGCATGAATTCTCTACTATTCCTGGGGTCTTAGAGGATGTCCCGGAGATAATTTTAAATATCAAAAGTTTGATTTTGAATTCCCACTCCAAGATACCTAAAACGATTTATTTAAAGGCGGATAAAAAGGGAGAGGTAAAAGCCAAGGATATCAAGACGGATGAAACAATAGAAATAATCAATCCCCAGCTGCATATTGCTACGCTTACTAAGGATGCCAAGCTCAATATCGAGATGGAGGTTTGCCGCGGCAGAGGATATGTCCCGGCTGAGTTGAATAAAAAGGAGGAGAAGATCGCGGGGTTGATTTCCGTAGATTCTATTTTTACTCCCGTAAAAAAGATCAACTACTTTGTGGAGAATACCCGCGTAGGGCAACGCACAGATTACGATAAGCTGGTCTTAGAGATTTGGACCAACGGCAGTATCAATCCTAAAGATGCCTTACTCTACGCTTCTAACATCTTACAGAGGCATTTGGATATCTTCGTAAGTTTCGGCCAGCTGCCCGATGATATCATTGAAGAGGAGCCGGAGATGACCAAAGAAGATGTAGCCTTGTATGAAAAGTTAAGGCTGCCGATTTCAGAGCTGGAGCTATCCGTGCGAAGTTCCAACTGTTTAAGGGAAGCCGGGATAAAGATTATCGCCGACCTTGTTAAGAAAACCGAAGATGAGATGCTTAGCTTTAAGAATTTTGGCAAGAAGTCCCTTACCGAGATTAAAGAGCTGCTTGTGGGTATGGGGCTGACTTTAGGGATACAGATTGATCCTAAGAAAATCAAGAAGGGCTAACGGAGACTCAGTAGATGAGACACGCGAAGAAGAGGCTGCAATTAAACCGTTTTACCAGTTGGCATGATGCGACAATAAATAGCCTGGCCAGGGCCATTATCCTTAACCAGAGTATTAAAACTACTTTACACAGGGCTAAGGCAAGCCGGCAGATGATTGAAAAACTTATTACGCTGGCAAAGACAAATACGCTTTTTGCTCGTCGGCAGGCGCAAAAGGTTCTCGGAGAGCATAAGCTGGTAAATTTGCTTTTCAATGAGATCGGGCCGCGCTTCTCCAAAAGATCCAGCGGTTTTACCAGAATTATTGGCCTGGGTAAGAGGAGAGGCGATAACGCGGAGATGGTAATTTTTGAGCTTACTGAAATAAAGAAAAAAGAGGCTAAGAAGATTAAGCAAGCCAAAGAAGTCAAGGAGGCCCCTGCGCAGGAGGAGGAGAAACAGGAATCCAAAGCGGTAATTAAAGACAGACCGGAAAAAGTTAAGAAACCACAAACCAAGTTTCTAAGCGGTATAAGGAGTATTTTCAAGAAGAAAAGCGATTCTTTGTAAATAAACCCCGTTAGAAGTAGCACCCCCGTGCGCGGGACTTCTAACGGGGTAAAGAAAAACCTTCATGAGAATAGACACAAGGCTTGCCGAGCGTCTAAAAAAGATAAATCCTTCACTAACCTTGGCGATAACCTCTGAAGCCAAGAAATTAAAATCTGAAGGCAGAGATATTGTTAATTTTGCCGCCGGAGAGCCGGATTTCGACACTCCCGATTTTATAAAAGCGCAAGCTATTGAGGCTATTAAGGCCGGGTTTACCAAATACACCCCCACCACAGGCATACCTGAATTAAAAAAACTCATCTGTCAGAAATTCAAAAGGGATAACTCCCTGGAATACGCGCTCGATCAGATTGTCGTCTCAAACGGCGCAAAGCACAGCATTTATAACGCGCTTATGGTGCTGCTTAATCCGCAGGATGAAGCGCTGATCCCTGTGCCTTACTGGGTCAGTTATCCTGAGATGGTTAAGCTTTGCCAGGGGATCCCGCGTTTGGTCAAGACGAAATCAGAAAATAATTTTAAGATTAACGCAAAAGAACTGCGTAAACACATCAGCCCTAAAACCAAGGTTTTGATCTTAAACAGCCCATCTAACCCCGCCGGCTCGGTTTATAACAGCTCAGAACTTGAAGAGATTGCCGGGGTTTGCGTGGAGAAAAATATTTTTGTAATCAGCGATGAGATTTACGAAAAGATTATTTTTGACGGCTCCAAGCATGAATCCATAGCCGGTTTTAACAAGGATATCTATAATCTGACCGTGACGGTCAATGGCCTCTCCAAAAGCCATTCTATGACCGGCTGGCGTATCGGTTATCTGGGCGCGCCCGCAGATGTGGCCGGCGCGATCTCGAATTTGCAGGATCATTCAACCTCCAACCCTAATTCTATCGCCCAGAAGGCCGCGGTAGCCGCATTGAGCGCCCCGGAAGATTTTACGCGCCACCTCTGCCGGGAGTTTGCCAAAAGAAGGGATTATTTAGCCGAAAGGCTTAAAGCTATTCAGGGTTTGAGTTTTACCCTGCCGCAGGGGGCGTTTTACATGTTCTGTGATATATCTAAAACAGGCCTTGACTCCATGAGTTTTGCCAGGCGCCTTTTGGAAGAAGAATATGTATGTGTTATACCGGGAAATAGCTTTGGTATGGATGATTTTATAAGGATCAGTTTTGCCACAAGTATGGAGGAGTTGCAAAAAGGCATGAATAGGATACAGAAGTGGATAGGGGAACTTTAATGGCTAAGACGATCGCGGAGAAAATCCTGAGTAAGCACGCAAGCAGAGATTTGCGCGCGGGAGATTTCGCGGTATGCAAAGTTGATTTTACCTTTGGCCAGGACGGCACCTCCTCCATAATAATTGACCGGATCAAAGAGCTAGGCGTAAATAAATTAAAGACTGACTTTTGCATGGTTATTGACCATAGCGCTCCCAGTCCCAGCGAGGGAGTTTCGCGGGTGCATAAGAAGATGCGCGATTTCTCGAAAGACTTTGGAACAGAAATTTTCGATATCGGCTGCGGGGTTTGCCACCAGGTAATCCCGGAATCAGGCAAGGTTTTGCCGGCAGATCTGGTCCTCGGTGCGGATTCGCACACCTGCACTTACGGGGCCATCGGGGCATTTTCTACCGGGGTCGGCTCTACGGATCTGGCAATTACGCTTGCCTGCGGTAAGAATTGGTTCAAGGTGCCTGCGACCATAAAGATCGTTGTCAAAGGCCGGCTAGCCAAAGGGGTTTTTGCCAAAGATATAATTCTGCATATAATCGGCAATCTTAAGGCTGATGGGGCAACCTATAAAGCAGTTGAATTTTCCGGCCCGGTGATTGATAATATGGATATGGACGGCCGTTTTACCATCTGCAATATGCTGGTTGAGATGGGTGCTAAGTGCGGGTTTATGCCGGTAGATAAAAAAACCTTGGCCTGGTTTAAATCAAGGGTTAAGCACAAAAGACGCATTGAGCAGATTGCCGCGGATAGCGGGGCAGCCTACGAAAATGTTTATGAGTTTGATGTCTCCGGGCTAACACCCCAGGTTTCCATCCCGCACAGCGTAGATAATGTGGCGGATGTTGTTTCTTTAAAGAAGGTGAAGATAGATGAGGCTTTTCTGGGCACATGCACTAACGGCCGGATCGATGATTTTAAAGCAGCGGCAAAAGTTTTAAATAAGCGTAAAGTCCATTCGCTTGTCAGGTTGATTATCGCGCCAAGCTCTAGGCAGGTTTACCTGGAATCAATAAGGCTTGGCTTGGTAGATATATTCATTAAAGCCGGAGCGGTTATCGTGGCACCGGGCTGCGGGCCTTGCGTGGGCACCCATAACGGTATTCCCGCTGATAATGAAGTGGTTATTTCAACTGCCAACCGTAATTTTAAAGGCAGGATGGGCAATCCCGCGGCATTTATTTACCTGGCTTCTCCGGCGACAGTTGCGGCTTCCGCGGTTAAGGGATATATAACTGATCCGAGGGGTTTCTTATAATTTGCGCCGCCTCATAAACTATGCCAAAATTCTCTTACGACAATTTTGGCATATTCGGCGGCATAAATTCGCGCATTGACTTACTCACACTGTCGTGTTCGTAAGTCAAGCGCTCATTTAGGAGGTATTATATGGAGATTCGCGATTTACTTTTAATGTGCATTGAGAGGGGAGCATCTGATCTTCATATTACGGATAATGAGCCGCCGATCTTACGTATTGACGGCAGGTTAACGCGCAGTGAACTGGAAATCTTGCACAAGCAGGATTTGAAGAGGATGATCTACAGTGTACTCTCTAATAACCAGAAAGAGATCTTTGAGCGCGAGTTAGAGCTTGATTTTTCGCTGGCCCTGCCTGAGTTAGACCGCTTCCGTGTAAATATCCATCTGCAGAAAGGCTCTGTTGAAGCGGCTTGCCGCCGTATTCCTTTGGAGATCCCTGATATCAATAGCTTGGGCCTGCCGCCGGTGATTATCGAACTGGCGCGTAAACCAAATGGCCTGGTTTTGATTACCGGGCCCACAGGCATGGGCAAAACCACAACCCTGGCTTCCATGATCGATTTTATTAATAATGAGCGGGAATGCTTGGTTATGTGCATCGAAGACCCTATTGAGTTTATTCATACCAACAAGAAAAGTATAATTAAGCAGCGCGAGGTTTATTCGGATACGCATTCTTTTGCCCAAGCCCTGCGCCGCACCTTGCGCCAGGACCCCAATGTTATTGTAGTCGGCGAGATGCGCGACCTGGAAACTATCGCTACCGCTTTAACCGCGGCTGAGACCGGGCATCTTGTTTTAGCCACTTTGCATACCCCTGATGCCCCGCAGACTATCAGCAGGATCATCGATGTTTTTCCGCCGCACCAGCAGCAGCAGATAAAATTACAGCTTTCCGATTGTCTCCAGGGGGTAGTTTCGCAGTTGCTTCTGCCTAATGCCTCAGGTAAAGGCAGGGTGCTGGCTTCAGAGGTAATGATCGCTACCGCGGGTATCCGCAATCTTATCCGCGAGCAGGAGATCGAGCAGATCCCGACGCTTATGCAGACAGGCTCGCAGTATGGTATGCACACCATGGATAAATGTTTGAAAGAGCTGTTTCGAAAACAATTAATTACCCTGGATATAGCCATGTCCAAGGTCAAAAGCAGGGAAGAATTTAAACAGCTGTGATCATTTCAGGGAAAAGCGTAAAATTAGGGGATAATATCAACACGGATTTTATCATTTCCGGGAGGTATAAGTTTGCCATAACAGATATCAAGGAGCTGGCCAAGCATATTATGGAGGATATTGACCCGAGCTTTCCGGATAAGATCACCCCGGGCAAATCCATTATTGTCGCGGGTAAAAATTTTGGCATGGGCTCAAGCCGCGAGCAGGCGCCTTTGGTGATTAAAGAGGCAGGGATTGTGGCGGTTTTAGCGGCAGAGTTTGCGCGCATATTTTTCCGCAATGGTTTTAATATCGGCCTGCCTTTGATCCAGACAGATACTACTAAGATTGATGAGCATGATGCTTTAGAGATTGACCTGGATAAAGGAGTGGTGAATAATTTAACCAAAGGTATCAGTTTAGAGATCAAGCCTTTACCTGAATTTATGCAGAAACTCCTGGCTGAAGGCGGCATAATCAACTATTACAAAAAACACGGAGAGCTGAAGGTTTAAATGACACATACAATAACCCTGATTCCGGGAGATGGCATAGGTTATGAAGTTTCGTTTGCGGCCAAGAGGTGCATTGAGGCGACAGGCGTAGATATCCAGTGGGAGGAGGTATCTGCCGGAGCTGATGCCATGGAGAAAACAGGAGAGATCCTGCCGCAGGCAGTTTTAGACTCAATCAAGAAGAATAAGGTTGCCCTTAAGGGCCCGATCACCACGCCAATCGGTACCGGCTTTCGTTCGGTAAATGTGGCGATCAGGCAGGCCCTGGAGCTTTATGCCTGCCTGCGCCCGGTAAAGAGTTACGCAGGCATTAAAAGCCGTTTTAAGGATATTGACCTGGTTATTGTCAGGGAAAACAGCGAAGATCTTTACGCGGGCATAGAATTCCAGGAGGGTAAGCCCGAAACATTGGAATTAATCCGTAGAATAGAGAAAGAGGTTAAGAAAAAGATCCGCCCGGATTCCGGGATTACGATCAAGCCGATATCCGGGTTTGCCTCCGCAAGGATCGCGAGGTTTGCCTTCCGGTATGCCCTGGAGAATAACCGTAAGAAAGTCACCTGCGTGCATAAGGCTAACATTATGAAATTTACCGACGGTTTGTTTTTAGAAACCGCCCGGGAAGTGGCGCGGGATTTTGCGGGAAAAATAATCTTTGAAGAGGCCATAGTTGATAATATGGCTATGCAGCTGGTGACCAAGCCCAATAATTATGATGTCCTGCTTCTGCCTAACCTTTACGGTGATATTATCTCGGATCTTTGCGCGGGGTTAATCGGCGGTTTAGGGGTTGCCCCGGGAGCAAATATCGGGGAGGACGCGGCGGTCTTTGAGGCCGTGCACGGTTCCGCCCCTAAATATAAGGGGCGGAATAAAGTCAACCCTACGGCGATGATTTTATCGGGTGTGCTGATGCTGCGGCATATTAAGGAAGATAATGCAGCTATAAAACTTGAGCAAGCGGTAAAAGAGATAATTGCCGAAGGAAAATTTGTTACCTATGATTTAAAGGCAGATCCGTTTGATCCATCTTGCGTCGGCACCAAAGAAATGGCCGATGCCATTATTAGCAAACTAAAACAAAAGGTATAATCCGCGCGTTAACTTATGAAGATTTCCATTATAGGGGCAGGGAATGTGGGGAGCTTAACAGCTATGCGCATCGCCGGAGATGGCTTGGGTGATGTTTTGCTTATTGATGTAATTAAGGGCTTAGCACTTGGAAAGGCCCTGGATCTGGAGGATGCGGCCGCGGTTTTAAAATACAACTATAATATTAAAGGTAGCGATGATATCCGTAAGATCAGGGATTCGGATATTGTGGTAGTTACCGCTGGCCTGGCGCGTAAGCCCGGAATGAGCCGCGAGGAATTATTAGCCAAGAATGCAGGGATCCTTAAAAGTGTGTGTTTAAATATAAAAGAACTGGCCAGGAATGCGATTGTTGTGGTGGTGACTAATCCCCTGGATATTATGACGCTTTATGCCTTGAGGATAACCGGCTTTAAGCCAAGCAAACTCTTCGGTATGGGTTCAAGCTTAGACAACGCAAGGTTTGCCAACCTTATTGCCCGGGAGTTGGCTGTCCCGAGCACTGATATCGAGGCGGTAGTTATCGGCGCACATGGCGAGGGGATGCTGCCTTTGCCCGGATTTACTAAAGTAAAAGGCGTATTACTGGATGAATTTATTGATGATAAGAAAATTGAATCATTGGTCAGGCGCACGATTGGCCGGGGAGCTGAGATTGTTGCCAGCCTTGGCACAGGAAGCGCCTTTTTTGCCCCATCGGCTGCGATTGCCGCGATCGTTAAGGCGATAGTCAAGGATGAAAAACGTACTATCGGTTTATGCAGCTATTTGAACGGCGAATATGGCATTAAAGATACCTGCATCGGCGTTCCCTGTCGCCTGGGCAAACATGGTATTGAAGAGGTTATTGAATTAGATCTTACCCCTGGAGAAAAAGCCAGGCTGATTGAATCAGCCGGCTTGGTGGCCGGCGCGGCAGCGCAATTATTGGCTTAACTCATGCCTATCTATGATCTGTCTGTTATCGGAGCAGGCTGGGCAGGTTTTAACGCCTGCTTAAGGGCAAAAGAACTGGGCCTTAAGGCCTGTCTTATTGAAGCTGAGCAGATCGGCGGGACCTGCCTTAACCGCGGCTGCATACCTACCAAGGCATTAATCCAATCCGCAAAAATATATTCACTCGCGAAAAAATCATCCGGCTTTGGCATAGAGCTGGATAATCCCCGCGTTAACTTCGGCAAGATCCAGGAAAGAAAAGACAAAATTGTCCGGCAGCTTGCGCAAGGTATGCAAAGCAGGCTTTCCGGCATCGATTTTATCAAGTCAGCCGCCCGGATTATTTCGCCGAATGATATAAAAGTTGACGGGCAGGTAATTAAAACAAAATTCATACTTATCGCCACAGGAAGCCTGCCGGTTGAATTGCCCGGGTTTAAATTTGATTCCGTAAGAATAATCAACAGCGACACTGCGCTCGCCTTAGAAGAGGTGCCACAGTCATTATTGATCATCGGCGGAGGGGTTATCGGCTGCGAATTTGCCGGCCTGTTTTCAACTTTAGGCAGCCGGGTGGCTATCGCCGAAAAGATGCCGCATCTATTGCCGGATGAGGATAAAGAGATTGCCAGGAAGATTGAAGTTATTTTTAAGAAAAAAGGCATTAAGGTCAATACTGATACCGATGCTTCTACGTTAGATTTAAATAGTTACGCGAAGGTATTGGTTTGCGTAGGCAGGACCCCTAACATTGCCGGGTTGGGCCTGGATGAACTGGGGGTAAAATTAGAAAAAAACAGGGTTGTTGTCAATGATTACCTGGAAACCAGCGTTGCTGATATATACGCGGCCGGGGATTGCGCGGCGCTCGTTATGCTGGCGCATTACGCGGCTTACCAGGGTGTGATAGCGGTTGAGAATATGGTCGCCAAGCGTAGTAATAGCCAAAGCCATAAGTTACAGAACAATGGTTTGGCTTCCGATTGCCAAAGCCATAAGGCGGATAATCCGGTAATTCCGGCCTGCGTATTTACCGACCCTGAGATCGCCAGCGTTGGCCTGGATGAAGAGAAGGCCAAGGGCCGCGGCCTGGCAATTACGGTGCATAAGTTTGATTTCCTTGGCTCGCCAATGGCGCGTATTATTGAGGAGGCCGAAGGGTTTATTAAGATTATCAGCAATCGAAAGACTCAGGAAATAATCGGCGCGACTATCATCGGGCCGAAAGCCACGGAATTAATCGCTATCCTTACCGTGGCCGTTTCAGCGCGCCTGAAAGTCAGCCAAATCCGCGCGATGATCTTCGCGCATCCTACGCTCTCAGAATCAATCCGTGAGTCAATGAGTTAAAATGAACTTAAAAGTTATTGACCTAGGCCTGGCGGATTATCTTCAGGCATGGGATATACAAAAAGACATCCTGGGTGAAGTTATCAACCATGATTTGGCCGCGGCATTAATCCTCTGCCGGCATCACCCGGTGATTACTTTGGGCAGAAATACGTCAGGCAGCAGCCTTAAGTTCACCGAGGAGGAGATCCTCGCAAAGGGCCTGAAGCTTTATAACATCGA
>JBAZQO010000040.1:0-10147 GCA_041645145.1 Candidatus Omnitrophota bacterium | reverse complement strand
AAGGGTATGGTAAGGAGGCTGAAGATGTGGCTGAAGAATACCCCCTGGCTGATAAGGGCATCCTCTTTCTTATAATGCCGGATAATCACCGACAAAGAGGTTGCCGAAGGCATAGCCAGCTGCATGACGATCAGAAAACCCAGTAAATGCGGCAAGGCGAGCCTTAGTACTACAACCAACCCTAAGGCCGGCAGGATGATCAACTTCCCCAGCAGAAAAATGAAAACTGTTTTCTTATCGATATTCTTTAATTGCGCCAGGGCAATATTACCCCCGACGACTAGCATGGCCAGAGGCAAAGTGCAATTACCCACCATCTGCAAAGGCTTAAATATCCCGGCCGGGATCAGCTTGTTTAAGCCCAATGCTACCAGCGCGAGGCTGGCTAAATTCGCGACGACCGGCGGGCTAAAGATGCTGCGCAGCCTGAATTTAGCCTGTTTTTCATAAGTAAGCAAATGGATACCCAGGGACCAGGCCACTAGATCAAAACCCAATAAAAACAAAAAAATAAAAATGAATATATTGTCGGTTTGGCGGCCTGAGAATATCGCCGCGGCCATAGCCAGAGGCAGATACCCGGAATTCTGAAAAGCTACCAGGCTTAAAAACTGCAACTTATGCGTTTTTGCCTTTAAGAATTTAAGCAATGCCCAGCCCACGATAAGGCCTCCGGCAGTGATCGCTAAACTAATCAGCGGGAAGGTCCACCAGTCAGGATAAAGATTAAAGCTAAAGTTCTGCAGCATCTGGGTAAGGATCAAAGCCGGGAAGATCACCTGGATAAGCAGGCGGCTTAAGGCATTCAGGCCTTCATGCGAAAGCATGTTTTTCTTCACCAGAATATAGCCTAAAGCAGCCAGGGTGAATATCTGGGCCATGGCTAAACCGGTAACCCTAAAATGTTCCAAAAACATCATAACTCCTTTGATTTAAGCTGATATTATACCAGTAAAAAAACCCGGCAGCAATTCATTTATAGCAAGAGATGATAATCAATTGACAGGAGAAGAAGGCTAATATATACTGAAATCAATTTTGCGGGGGTGGCGGAATGGCAGACGCGCACGTCTCAGAAGCGTGTGGGGCAACCCTTGAGGGTTCAACTCCCTCCTCCCGCACTAATTCTTATTTGCCAAAACATCCATCATCTTATTCATGGGGTTTTTGTTGAATGTTAATGTAATCACTAAACTTGATCTGTTCGCCCAGCTCCTCCTTGACCACCCTGATCCTGTCCGGCACATACGGATGGGTCTTAAAATATGATCTTTCCGTAGGCGGCATCCTGCGGTTTATATCCTGCAGTTTTTCCAGGAAAGTGATCATGCCGTGTGGGTCATAACCGGCCCGCTTGGCGTAACGCGCGCCCAATTGGTCAGCAAGCAGCTCATCCTCGCGGCTGTAGCCGAGGAGAAACTGGGTAAAAGCGAGATCCGCGGCACTGCCTACTTCTCCTGAACTGGGGGCTGCTGCCACCAGCAGCCTTAAGATAGAGTAGCTTTGCATGGCCTGGAGCTTCTTAATACTGTGCCGGGCGACAATATGCCCCACTTCATGCGCCAGGACGCAGGCCAGTTCGTCATCACTGGCAATTTTATCCAATAATCCGCTGTTTACATAAACATAACCTCCGGGCAAAGACACGGCATTGACCTGGTCATCATCTAAAACCTGGAAATGGTAATCAACATCTTTTCTGTCGCTGACCGCGGCTATTTTTTTACCGATATCCTCCACGCGTTTGGACTGCAAAGGATCCGGAGAGAATTTATATTCCTTGGCCACCTGGCGGTTGATCGACTGGCCCATCTGCACCTCTTTATCCGTGCTGTAATAATATTGTTCCTCCTGCTTGGTGGCCAGATTGTACTCGGTAGAGCAGCCGCTTAAAATAAAAAATATGCCTGCTAACGCGAATAAGCCGAGTTTTTTAAAAATCAAATAGAGCTTCCTTAAAGGCAGGCCTACGACATTATAAAAACACCCGTCTACTCTCCTGATAAAGAACGCGCCCCTGCCCTGGATATCAAAGCTTCCGGCTTTATCCAAAGGAGAAACCTGCTTAAAATAATTATTGATCTCTTTATCGCTTAGCTTATCCATATAAACCCTGGTTTTTTCATAATCAGACACAAGCTTATCCCTGCCGTGGCCTTTTTTTATAACCGCCAGGCCCGTATAGAGCCACTGTGGCTTGCCGGATAATTTTTTAAGCATACGCCGGGCTTCACTAATATTTCCGGGTTTGCCGAATATCTTATCCCCCTGGACGCAAATGGTGTCCGCGGCGATGATAATGCCTTCTTTAACCCTGGCGGAAACATCTTTGGCTTTATTGCAGGCGTTATACTTTACCAGCTGGCTGTAAGATAAATTCCCGCGGCTCTTTTGCTCTCTAACTTTAGGAGGAAGGACCTTAAACTTCAGGCCGAATCTCTCCAATAGCTTCTTTCTGGCTTTTGAATTAGATGCTAAGTATATTTTTTTCATAATGCTGCGCTTTCACCCGCAAGATACCCGGTTGAAAAGGCTGCCTGAAGGTTAAAACCGCCGGTATCTGCGTCCACGTCGATCATCTCTCCGCAAAAGTATAATCCTTTGACTAAGCGCGACTCCATAGTGCGCGGGTTTATCTCTTTTAAACTCACTCCGCCCTGGGTGATCATGCCCTCTTCAATAGGCCTGGGTCCGGAGATATCCAGAGAGAAACATTTAAGCAGGGAAACAATCTTCTCCCTTTCTCCCTGGGTAACCTGACTGCATTTTTTAAAGGGGTCAATACCGGCTGCCTGGGTAAAAACCGTAATTAAACGCAGCGGCAATATTTCCTTGAGCATATTCTTAATATTCTTTTTGGCATGCAGCTTGAATTCCCTGAGCAGGCGGCTGTCCAGCTGCTGGACTGATAAAGCCGGCTTTAGGTCTATCTGCGCGGAAACCTTTTTATTCTGGGCAAGTAGATCTATAACCCTAGCGCTTAAGGTAATCACCAGCGGCCCGGATATACCAAAGCCCGTAAAAAGCAGTTCTCCTATATCGGAAACGATCTGGGTCTTACCGTCGGAGAAACTAATCCTGATATTGTGCAGGATCACACCTTCTAATTCCTTAGGATAATCCTGTTTTACCATAAGCCCGACTAAGCCGGCGCGTAAAGGCACGATCGTATGCCCGAGCCTCCCGGCGATATTTATACCCGAAGCGTCGGAACCGGTAAAACTGTAACTGGCGCCTCCGGTAGCCAAAATCACCCGGTCAGCAAGGATATCCCGGCCATTCTCCAAACGCACACCCTTGACTTTACCGTCTTGCAGGAGTAAATCAACAACCTTGCTCTTGCAAACGACCTGGACGCCAACTTTTTCAAGCTCTTTTTGTAATACATTAAGAATGCCGGTAGAGCGGTCAGTTGCCGGAAAAACACGCATCTGGCGCTCGGTTTTAAGTTTTAAACCGCGCTCTTCGAAAAAACGCATCAAGTCACGGTTAAAGAATTTCTTAAAGGCGTCCCTTAAGAAATCCCCGTTTTTAGAGAATCGTTTCAGGAAATATTCCAGGTCTTCCGCGTTGGTGAGATTGCAGCGGCCTTTGCCGCTTAAGAGGAGTTTGATGCCCAGGGAGCTCTTTTTTTCAAGGAGGATGACATTCTGGCCAAAGCCTGCTGCCCGGATTGCCGCCATCATTGCCGATGGCCCGCCGCCGACTACTATGATCTTTTTCTTCAACACTAGAGTCCAAAATCCGTGATCTTAAAAATTGACTCTAACTTCAAGCCTGCCTTAGCCAGGTTATCCGCAGCCCCTTCATCGCGGTCAACGATCACAATCGCTTTGCCGGCGATAACCCCTATTTTATCCAGGGCCTGCTTGGCTTCGATAATCGCCTTACCGGTAGTAGCCACATCATCCAGAAGGATCACCCGGTCCCCTTTTTTAAGGGCCGGCCCTTCCACCTGCCTCTGCGTCCCGTGTTCCTTGGCATACTTGCGCACTATAAAAGTCCTGATCGGACGGTTATTTATATAACTTAACGCGGCCAGGGCCCCCACAATAGGGTCTGCTCCCAGGGTCGGTCCGCCGACTGCGTCCGGATTATCTTTGCTGATCATATCCAATATGATACTGGCTGCCAAATATGCTCCCTGGGCTGAGAGAGTAATTACGCGGCCGTCCAGATAATAACTGCTCTCTTTGCCCGAGGAAAGCGTGAACTTTCCCCTTTTTAAGGCCTCATTGTTCAAGAGATCAAACAACTTTTTCTTTAATTCTGCCAAGTTTTCTTTTTCCATATTGAATTATTTTACTATCACTTAAGCCCACTGTCAATTACTTTGACAAAGCTAAATTTCATTGTTATTATAGCTTTATGTTGCGCGCCTTGCTTAAAGGCTTAAGGGATTTAATTTATCCGGAGTGCTGCCTGGCCTGCAAAAAAAGCATACATCCAAACCAGGGGCGGGATTTTATCTGCACGTCATGCCGAGACGGTATCGAGATGAACCTGCCTCCTTTCTGCGCTTATTGCGGTAGGCATCTGGACGGCTTGAGCCTGGAAAAAAATATTTGTCCCGGCTGCCTAAGCATAAAATTTAATTTTGATCGCGCTTTTAGCCCCTGCAAATACAGCGGCACCATCAAGAAACTGATCCATGAGTTTAAATATAGCGGAAGTGATTACCTGGGCCGGGACTTGGGGAAAATCATGAATAATTTCATTAGAGCCTACGATTTACCTATAGAATACATGGATTTTATCATTCCTGTGCCGTTACATAACAGCCGGCTGCGCCAAAGAGAGTTTAACCAGGCCCAAATCTTAAGTGAACAGGTGGCCGGGGAATTTAACAAAGAAGTACTGGCGCAAGTATTAATCCGTAACAGAATGACTAAAACCCAGACCGGGCTGGACCCCCAAGAACGGTGGATTAATGTGGAGGAGAGCTTTTGCGTAACCAGGCCCGAAATGGTTAGGGAGAGAAATTTGCTGCTCGTCGACGATGTTTTGACTACCGGGGCTACCTCAAGCCAGGCAGCCAAGAGCTTAAAAGAATCCGGGGCAAGAAATGTTTTCCTGCTAACCCTGGCCAGCTAAACATGAAAATCCTGCGCAATTATATTTTAAGAGAGTTCCTCGGCCCACTCCTATTAACCCTTGGCGTTTTAAGCTTTGTGATGGTCCTAATCGGCAACTTAAAGCGCATCGCTGACCTGGTGATCAACAAAGGAGTGGACATATTCAGCGTGCTGCAGCTGTTTATCTACCTGATGCCCTATATCGTTACCTATACTTTGCCCATATCGGTCCTGGTGGCTGTGCTGCTTGCCCTGGGAAGATTCTCCAGCGATAATGAAATTATTGCCATCCGCACAAGCGGCATAAGCCTGTTCAGATTGATCCTTCCTTTACTGATCATCAGCCTCATATTAAGCCTGGGCCTGGCTATTTTTAACGACCAGGCTGCCTCCTACGCACATTTTGCTTACCGCAAGACTTTAAAAGAGATGGGATTTAAAAACCCCACAGCGGCATTTGAGGAAGGCGTATTTATCAACTCCTTTCAAAGATATATCCTCTTTATCTACCATGTTGACCAGAAGAAAAACCGGCTGAATAACGTCCGCATCTACGAACCTCAGGGAGAGGATAAGCCCACGCGCACAATTGTAGCCAAGGCCGGCGAATTCATCACTATGCCGGAGAAGAATACTATCAAGCTAAAGCTTATCGACGGCACCAGCGATGAGCCTGACCCGGAAAACCCCACCAACTTCTATAAGCTTAACTTCCGCACTTATTTTATGAACCTGGACATGGCCCAAATGCAGGATAAGGTCGTAGATAAGAAATTCAAAGAAATGACTATCCGGGAATTAAAGAAAGAGGCAAAAAAACTTAGACGTGAGGGAATCAGCCCTGTGCCCCTGGTCACGGAGATCCATGAAAAATTAGCCCTGGCCTTTTCCTGCCTGATATTCATGCTCTTGGGTTCATCCCTGGGCATCATTACGCGCAGGCGTGAGAAATCCATCAACATCGGCATCGCCGTATTGATCATTGTCTGTTACTATCCTTTATTTATCGGCTGCGAGGCGCTGGCGATCGAGGGACATCTGCCCCCCGGCATTGCCCTGTGGCTGCCGAATATAATATTCGGCTCAATCGGCTCATTCTTACTGTATAAGCTATGCGCATCCTAGACCGCTATATCCTGAAATCCGTAATTTATGTTTTCATTTCCTGCATCTTTATTTTTCTCTTCCTATATGTTATTATCGACCTGCTCACCAACCTGGAAGACATATTAAAACAACAGGTCAATCTAACGCTTCTAATCCGCTATTACCTCTCTTATCTTCCTGTAATGTTCGTGCAGGTTTCTCCTTTTGCCTGCCTGTTAAGCACGGTTTACACCTTCGGCAAGCTTAACCATAACAATGAAATAATCGCTATGCGCTCAAGCGGCCTGAGCATATTTGAAATTGCCAGGGATGCTTTGATCTTCGGTTTCCTGATCAGCCTGCTGGTCTTCTGGGTCAGCGATAGGTTCCTTCCGGGAGCCTTAGCTGAAAACCAAAGGCTCAAAACCCAGATGGATGAAGGAATCAAGAAAAACAAACCCGGGAAAATTGAAATGATCGCCAATCTCACTATGTATGGCTTGAAAAACAGGCTGTTTTTTATCAGCAAATTTTCCCCTGCGGCCAAAACCATGGAAGGCATAACTATACTTGAGCATGACGAACATCAAAACCTGACCAAAAAGATCGTTGCCTCTAAAGGTGTTTACCAGGATGGCCTATGGAGATTCTACCAATGCATCACCTATAATTTCGACCAAAACAGCCAGGTGGTGGAGGAGCCGGTTTATTTTGAAGAAGAGATCATGACCATATCGGAAACCCCGAAAGATTTTGCTTCCTTGAGACAAAAGCCTGAGTTGATGGATATCCGGGAAATGCAGGATTATATCTGGAGGATTTCTAAAAGCGGGGCAACTACCGTAATCCGGAATCTCAAGGTTGACCTTTATCAACGCTTCACTATGCCGTTTACCAGCATTATAATTATGCTCCTGGGAATTCCTTTCTCGCTCTTGATGCGCAAACGCGCCACAGGAATGTCTTCTGTCGGAGTCTCGATCATTGTGGGCTTCCTCTATTACATCCTTGACGCTGTATGCCTGGCTGTAGGAAAATCCGGATTGATCATGCCTCTAGTAGCTGCCTCAATGAGCCACATCATCGTTCTCTCCGGCAGCCTTTATCTTATTGCAAAGCTACCATAAAATAAAAGGGGACGGTTCAAAGAAAATGGGGTCAGCAAAGAAAATGGGGTCAGAATTATTTTTTTATAAAAAAATAATTCTGACCCCATTTTCTACTGTCCCTATTTATAAATGCGGGGAATGCGGCTGCCTAAGCCGCAGACGATCTCATAGGGGATGGTGCCGGATAGGCGCGCTAACTCCTCAACGGTAATTTTTTGTTTTCCCTGTTTTCCGATCAAAACAACCTCATCCCCGATTTTCGGTTTTTGACTGCCTACATCGACCATGATCTGATCCATGCAAATCCTGCCGCTGACACGCCTGCGCCTGCCGCCGATTAAAACCCTCGCCAGATTAGAAAGGTTGCGTGGATAACCATCCCCATAGCCTATAGGCAAAGTGATGATGCGCGCCGGCCGGCTGGTTATATAAGCGTGCCCGTAACTTATCCCGTATCCCGCGGGAACCTGCTTGATAAAAACCACGCGAGTTTTAAGGCTTAACACGGGTTTTAAATTTATCCCCAATCCTTTTTTAGGATATAGCCCGTAAATCACCAGGCCCGGCCTGACCATGGTAAAATGGCTGTCCTGATAATCAATTAATCCTATGCTGTTGGCAGCGTGCGCCAGCGGTATGACTATGCCGCTTTTTTTTAAATCTCCGACTAACTTATTGAACAGGTTGATCTGGAAGATGGTAAACTTGCGGTTGATATCGGCAAAAGGGAAATGCGTGAAAATACCGTCGATTACGATAAATTTAAGTTTGTGGATTTTCTTTACTAACGCAAAGGCGTCATCATGCGCGACACCAATCCTGCCCATGCCGGTATCCACCTTAATATGCAGGCGTATCTTTTTATTTAATACGACGGCCCTGGCGTTAAGCGCGAAAGCAAATTTTTCATCGCAGACAGTAGGAATAAGATCATAGCTAAAAAGCGGCGGGATATCTTTTTTAAGGATCAAACCGAGAACCAGGATGGGGGTTTTTATACCCGCTTTTCTTAATTTGATCCCTTCATCAATAGAGGCGACCCCCAGGAAATCCACCCCATTAGCGGCTAATCTCCTAGATACCGGAACAAGCCCGTGGCCGTAAGCATCGGCTTTAACGGTAACCAGGATCCTGGTCTGCGGCCGCAGCAGGGATTTGATTTTTTTAAAATTATACTCCAGGTTCTTAAGGTTTACCTCTGCCCAGGTGGGCCGGTAACCTATCTTGTTTTTATCTGGCATTCTTTAGGGTATAGATAAATGGGTTTAACGGTTAAAGCGCTGCTAAATTGTCCGGCCTTGATCTTGGCAAGTGCTAAGTCCATAAGATTACGCGGCGCGGGAAACCAGTAATCCTTATCCAGGAGGCGCGCTCCTTTCATGCCGCTTAACATTTTATCGCCATATACAGATACGGCATCCCCTAAGATTACCGGATGCCTGTTGAACTTTTTAATGAATTCATCCAGGCTTAAAAGCGCGTATTCGCTCTTTCGCCTTAAGAGGCCCCTTTCGTTTTTGTAAGAACAGCAATAAATAAGGCCTCGTCTGGCGTCTAAGGCGGGAACAATCAAAGCATCTTCAGGTAAAGCATTCCTCGCCAGGATATCCAGCGTAGGTATCCCGATCACAGGCTTATCCCTGACGATGCTTAATCCTTTTATCGTGGCCAATCCTATGCGCATGCCGGTAAAAGATCCCGGGCCAAGGCCGCAGGCAAAATAACCGATATCCGCTATTTTTAATTCCGCGGCGCTAAGGGCCCTCTGGATAGTCACCGCCAGCAGCGCGGAAAGGTTCCTGCCCACCTCCAGGTTGTATTCGTAAGATTTGCCGCGCGCATACAGGCCAAGACAAAGAAATTTAGTGGTCGTATCAATCCCTAATATTTTCATTGATTTTCCCCAACAACCGTTTATACCTGGAGCCCCTGGCAATAAAGTGAAGCAGCCTCTGGTTGACAGCTTTGGTAAACAGCTTAATCTTTAAAAATTCCTTTGGCAAGAGGAATTTCAGGCGCTCGGGCCATTCAATGATCGTAATACCTTCGGAATAAAGATATTCTTCATATCCCAAGCTTAAGATGTCCCCGGGAGTTTTAAGCCGGTAAAAATCAAAATGGTGCAAGAAATGCCTTCCTTTATGTACGCGCAGCAAAACAAAAGACGGGCTGATCACCTGATCTTTACTGATCCCTAGTCCCTGGGCGATCCCTTTAGCCAAAACCGTCTTGCCCGCGCCCAGGCAGCCGGATAAAAGAACAATATCACCCGGCTGAAGCTGGCGGCTGATAAGCCTGCCTATTTTTAAAGTTGAGGCGACTGACCTGGATAATTTTTTCATTTAGAAATGCTTATACCCGGCCTTAAAGGTGAGGCCGGTACGCGCCTGTGCGCTGGAATATTCATTCCGGGAATTAATCAGCCTTAAGCCAAATGCCCCAGGCATAATTTCTCCGATGACCCTAAAGCGATATTCAGGGCTCTTGATAATTTTGTTGGCCTGCTCCCTTGAGGCGGTAAAAAGCAGTTCAAACTCCTCTCCCGAAGAAAGCGCCTCAGCTAACCCAGCCGCCTCCTTGCTTAACGGGATGAGTTTTTCATATATTACCGCGCCGGATGAACTTTGCTCTAAGATATGCCCTAAATCCTGAAGCAAACCGTCAGAAATATCGATCATGGAGTTAATTTTGAAATTATTTACTAAAAAACGCGCTTCTTTAAGGCGCGGGGTAAATTTCAAATGCTTGCCTTTAATTGAACCGCCGAGTGAACCTGTAACCATAATAATATCTCCGGATTTTGCTCCGGAGCGTAAGCAGAGGTTTTTCTTCTCAACAACCCCCAGCATGCTGACATCAATGAGCAATTTAGTTGAC